>JBMOJH010000083.1:0-15067 GCA_049316905.1 Microthrixaceae bacterium
ACCCCCGAAGGACCGGCTGGTCAGTCGACCGGGTCGGAGCAGACCGCGAACAGCACGAGCGTGCTGGGGTCGATGTCGTCGGTGAGGAAGAACTCGTCGTCGGTGATGCCCGAGCGCCCGCCGGTCTGCTCGGTGTTCGTGAAGCGGTACGCCACACGGCGACCGGTGGCGTGGAGCCACACGTAGGCCTCCCGCGGCAACTTGTGGCGCAGGCCGAGCGGATCGAGGCGCAGCAGCTTCTGGGCCATCGCCCGGCGCTGCTCGAAGTCCGCCTTCACCACCGGCGTGGCGTCGAGGCCGTGCAGTTCGACCTGCTTGAAGTGCCGGCCGAGCATGGCGCGCAGGTCGTCGGGCTCGAACAGGTACACGTGGTACGGGTTCTCGAAGTCGGCCGGGGCGTTCGGGGTGATGAAGAACGCCGTGCCGCCCGGGGCGAGCACGCGGGACACCTCGCGCACGTGGTGCTCCGGGTCCACGAAGTGCTCGATGAGGTGCGACGAGCAGACGTGGTCGAACGCATCGGAGCGAAGCCCGAGGATCGACCCGTCGGCGCAGATCGCCCGGAGCCCCTCGTCGCCGTGGGTGTGCACCGCGGTGGCCGCGGTGGCCGCGTCGTAGTCCACGCCGATCACGTCACGGCCTCCACCGGTGAAGCCGACCGACTCGTCGCCCAGGCCGCAGCCCACGTCCAGGAATCGCCCGGGACCGAGCCGGGCCCGGACCTCCCGGTAGCCGGCGGTGTGCAGCGCCAGCAGCGAGTCGGGGGTCTGGCCCTGCATCGGGCGCTCACCGGTCAGCTTCACGGACACCTCCGGGTGGTCGCCGGTCGGACCGGCGGGCGTTGGGACCGGCGCGGAGCGGTGCACGGTCGGGGGTCGGGCGACCCGTAGTGTAGGAGCCCGTGGCGAGCACCCCGGGATCATCCGCGCCAGGCCCGCCGGCGAGCGACGCCACCCTGAAGGCCATCGACGACCTGGCCACGCGGGCGGGGATCCGCCGGGTGCACGTGCTCGGATGGCGCGACCTCGACGACGACGAGGCCGGCGGATCCGAGCTCCACGCGGATTCGATCCTGTCGATCTGGGCCCGCGCCGGGCTGCGGATCACGATGCGCACCTCGGCCTCCGGCGGCCGCCCGCCGGTCGACGTGCGCCACGGCTACACCGTGAGCCGCCGCGGCGGCCGCTACTCGGTGTTCCTCCGCACCCCGGCGGCCGAGCTGGCCGGTCGCCTCGGCCGGGCCGACGCCCTGGTCGAGATCTGGAACGGGATGCCGTTCCTGTCACCGATGTGGTGGCGGGGTCCGTCGGTGGTGTGGATGCACCACGTTCACGGCCCCATGTGGGACCAGACCCTGCCCCCGCTCCAGGCGAAGTTGGGCCACCTCATCGAGGAGCGGCTGGCGCCGCCGTGGTACCGCCGGCGCTCGATCGTCACGCTCTCCCCCAGCTCGCTCGAGGAGATGGTCGAGGAGCAGGGTTTCGACCGCGATGCGGTCACGGTCATCCCCCCGGGAATCGGCCCCGCGTTCACCCCGGGCGGCGAGCGGTCGCTGCACCCGCGGGTGGTGGCGGTCGGCCGGCTCGCCCCGGTCAAGGACTTCCCCCGCCTCGTGAAGCTGATGCACCGGGCCCGCGCCCGGGTGCCCGACCTCGAGCTCGTGATCGTGGGCGAGGGCTACGTCCGCGACGACCTCGCGGCCCTGGTGTCGGAGCTCGACGCCGGCGACTGGGTGCGGCTCGCCGGCCACGTGAGCGACGACGAGCTGATCGAGCTGTACCGCTCAGCGTGGATGGTGGCCTCCACCTCCACCCGCGAGGGTTGGGGAATGACGCTCACGGAGGCCGCCGCCACGGGAACGCCCGCAGTGGTGACCGACATCGCCGGCCACGCGGACGCGGTCCACCACGACCGCTCCGGGCTCCTGGCCACCACCGACGACCAGCTCGTCGACGCCACCGTGCGCGTGATCACCGACCGTGCGCTGCGCCGCCGCCTCGAGGAGGGCGCGCTGGCCCGGGCCGCGGAGCTCACATGGGAGGCGTGCGCGCTCGCCAACTTCGAGGTGCTCGCGCAGGACGCCCTGCGCCGCCGGCGCTGAGCGGACGGCCCGCGTGGACGGCGACTTCGTGCTGGGCGTCGACCTCGACGGCGTCTGCGCGGACTACACCGCGGCCTTCCGCGAGGTGGTCGCCCGGCGCACGGGCACCGCGGCCCACGTCCTCACCGACGACGTGAGCTGGGACTTCGCCGAGTGGGGCCTCGACCGCGACGCCTTCCTCGACCTGCACCGGGCCGGCGTGATGGAGGACCGGATGTTCCGCGACATGCCGGCCCTGCCCGGGGTGGCCGACGCCCTCTGGCGCCTGTCCGACGCCGGGGTGTGGATCCGGATCATCACCCACCGGCTGGTGCTCAACTGGGGCCACGAGGTGGTGGTGGCCGACACCGTGGCCTGGCTCGACCGGCACCGGATCCCCTACCGCGACCTGTGCTTCCTCGGCCGCAAGCCCGAGGTGCAGGCCGATGCCTACGTGGAGGACGCTCCCCACAACGTGGAGGCGCTCCGCGCCGGCGGGAACGTCGTGGTGGTCTTCGACCAGCCCTACAACCGCCATCTCGGCGGGCCCCGGGCCCGGGACTGGCACGAGGTGGAGGCGGTGCTCGCGGAGCCGCTGGCCGCCCGCATCGACGGCTTCCAGGGCCAGCTGCCCGGCGTGCCCTCCGGCGCCGACCGCCTGGACCGTCACCGCGGCGGCAGCTGAGCGGCGACGACCCAGCGGCGGCAGCTGAGCGGCGACGACCCAGCGGCGGCAGCTGAGCGGCGCTCCGCGTCCCTGCGTGACGGATGTCCCGCGGGGAGGTTTGCCCACCCGGCGTCCCGTGCCCGGCGGCCCGGTCGGACCTACCCTGCGGGGGGACGTCAGCTCCCGTCCCACGTTTCCGCCGCCCGGTCGGACACGTGCGGCACCCGGAGGAGGTGGGCCGGTGCTCGGAACGTCACCCCGCGACGGCGCCGCCGCCCCGACACCGCCGCCGGCCGCGTCCACCTCCGCCCCGCGCCTGCCGCACCTCACGGGCCTCGACGGGCTCCGCGCCGTCGCGGTACTCGCCGTGATCCTCTACCACGGCGACGTGGGGGTCCTGCCCGGCGGGTTCCTCGGGGTGGACCTGTTCTTCGTGCTGTCGGGGTTCCTGATCACCTCCCTGCTGCTCGCTGAGCACCGCGCCACCGGCCGCATCGACCTGCGGGCGTTCTGGGGCCGGCGCTTCCGGCGCCTGCTGCCGGCGCTGCTGGTCTTCCTGGTGGCGGCCACGGCCTGGGCGGCGTTCTTCGCCGAGCGCTCGTCGCTCGAGCAGGTCCGCAACGACGCCCTCGCCGGCCTCGGCTACGTGGCCAACTGGTGGTTCGTCGTCTCCGGCGCGTCCTACGGCGCCGCGTTCTCCGCCCCCTCACCCTTCCAGCACCTGTGGTCGCTCGCGGTGGAGGAGCAGTACTACCTGCTCTGGCCGTTCGTGGCGCTGGTCTGTCTCGGGACCGCTGCACTGGGGGCCCGACGCGGGCGCCGACGCCTGCAGGTCGTGTCGATCGTCGGCTTCGCCGCCTCGGCGGGCTGGATGGCCTGGCTCGCCTGGCACGGAGCCGACAAGGACCGGATGTACTTCGGCACCGACACCCGTGCGGCCACGATCCTCGCCGGGGTCGTCGCGGCGCTGTGGCTGGAGCCGGTGCTCGAGGCCCGTCTCCGCGGCGACGCGCCGCCGGTGTCGCCGGCGCGCCGTCGGCTCGTGACCGCGGCTGCCGCGGTGGGCACGCTGGTGCTGGTCGCGGCGATGGCGACCGCGAGCCAGCGCGACCTGTGGCTGTACCGCGGCGGGTTCCCGCTCGTCGCGCTCGCCGCCGCCGCGATGATCGGCGGCGTGGTGCTGCTGCCGTGGGCGGACCGGGCCCTCGGTGGCCGGGCCCTCGGGTGGGTGGGAACCCGCTCCTACGGTCTGTACCTGTGGCACTGGCTGGTGCTCGTCGCCCTCGTCACCGCCTGGCCGCGGTTCACGGGCTGGCCGCGGCTGGTGGTGCTGTGCCTGGTGGCAGGGATGCTCGCCGAGATCTCGTACCGCCTCGTCGAACGGCCGATCCGCACCCACCGCGTCCGCATCCCCCGGCCCCGGTTGACCGTGCCGCTCGGCTTCGCGGCGGTCGCGCTCCTCGCGGTGGCCCTGGGGCTCCGGGCCGAGTCGACGCCGACCTACCTGCAGTCCCGTACGCCCGACCAGGTCGCCATGGAACCCGCGGCGCCCACGACCTCCACCGCCCCGGCCGCGCCGGAGCCCACGGTGGCGGGGGCCACCACCGTGCCAGCGCCAGCCCCGGTTCCCGCACCGGCCGCGCCGGCGCCCGCACCGGCGGCGCCCGCCCCCTCGTTCGAGCCCCCCACCCGGGTGCTCCTGGTCGGCGACTCCGTGGCCGCCTCCATGGCCGACGAGCTCGGCGCGGCCCTGCGGGGCCAGGGCGTGGCGTTCGCCGACAGTGCGTTTCCCGGCTGCGGCATCGTCGAGGGCGACCCCGCCGAGCCCGACGGCACCCCGTACGCCCTGACCAAGGCGTGCGGCCCACAGATCGCCCCCAACCAGCGCGACGTGGTCGCCCGGACCCGGCCCGACCTGGTCGTCGCGCTCAGCACCTGGGAGGCGTCGGACCGGCTGTGGGAAGGGACGTTCCACCCGTTCGGCACGCCCGAGTCCGACGACACGCTCCTCGCGCTGTACCGCCGGACCGTCGACCGGCTGAGCGCCCGCGGGGCCCGGGTCGCGTTCGTGACGGTGCCCGATCCCGTCGACAGCCTCAACGGCCCGCTCGACCCCGCGCGACGAGAACGGCTGCGCCACCTGAACGGTGTGCTGGGGCGGCTCGCGGCGGAAGATCCGGTCCGGGTCAGCCTGATCCGCCTGGACGACATCGTGTGCCCCACCGACCCCTGCCCCGACGTGGTGGACGGGATCGCGCTGCGGGCGAAGGACGGGACCCACTACGCCGAGCCCGAGTCCGCCCGCTACGTCAGCGAGCGGCTCACGCCCCGGATCCTGCAGGTCCCCCGCGGCGACGTCCGCTGATGCGCCCTCAGCCGCGCCAGCGGGTGAAGCGGCTGCCCTCGGGGTCGACGGCCCACTCCGGGGACTCCCCCCAGCGGTCCTCGAACACCAGGTGACGGAGCTCGGCGCGACGCACCGTGCCGGTACCGCCCACCGGGCGCCCCAGCGTGATGGTGGCGGCGAGGAACACGTCGTCCGGGATGGCGAGCGCCTCGCGGAGCTGGGGCTCGACGGCCCGGTGCCAGGTCATCATGACCCCGCCGTAGCCCGAGGCCCGGGCGGCCACGAGCAGGTTCTGGCACGCCGGGTAGACCGATGCGCCGAGGAGCTCGTCGGTGCCCCCTCGGTGGCGCAGCATCCCGGCGAGGATCACCACGGGGATGTCCTCGAAGCCGTCGACGAAGGCGCGCATCGTGCGTGCCGTGCGGGCCTTCGGTGAGTCGGGGGCCGCGCCGGAACCGGTGCCGTACCCGTCGGCCGCCTCCTTCGCGGCCCAGAGCTCCCGGGCCGCCCCACCGATAAGCGCCTTGGCCGCCACGGCACCCGGTCCGTCGCGCAGGACGAGGAACCGGAAGCCCTGGCGGTTCGAGCCGGATGGGGCGCGGGTGGCGGCGAAGAGGAGCCGGGCGAGCACGTCGTCGGGCACCGGCTCCGGCCGGTAGCGCCGGACCGCCCGGGTGGAGGCGAGCACCCCGAGAACCAGGTCCGTCGCCTCCGGGTCGAGCGCCCCGGGGTCCGCGACCGCCGCGGGCGGATCGGGCTCGGTGCCGGATGCCGGTTCCTCCGGGGGCGGGACGGGGTCACTCACCGCGCCGACGCTACCGGGGGTCCCGGGCGGCCGACCGTAGGCTCCGCCCATGCCCTGGGGAGACCTGCTGCGCGCCGTGGTGGTCACCGCGTTCTTCGGGCTGCCGCTCGCGCTGACACTGGTGTCGCTCCTCGACGTGGTGCGCCGCCCGCAGTGGGCGTGGGCCCTGGCGGAGCGGAACCAGACGGCGTGGATCGGCGCCATCCTGCTCGGGGTCTTCTGCACGGTGGGCGGGGTGGCGGTCTGCGCCGTCTACTGGATCCGGGTGCGGCCGGTGGTCGCCGGTGCCGAGTCGGGGAAGCTGCCCGAACCCCGCCGGCGCCGACGGCCGCCACCCGCATGATCACGGGGTGCTCTCCGCGGCTCCCTCCCCGCGTCTGGGGATCTCAACTCGCCCGTGGGGCGAGTGAGGACCCCTATTCCGCCGGCGGGGGTGGGCCGAAGCGGCGCAGGGCGAAGTCCCGGAGGCCCCGCATACGGGCGCCGGCGTCGAACACCAGCGGCTGCGACGAGGGGTCCCGCACGCCCCGCGCCACCTGCAGCAGCGTGATCCCCGCCCGGATGCCCGCGTGGTACCAGCCGCTCATCTCCTGCACGAGGAGCAGCGTGTTGCGGGTCTGCAGGTAGTCCACCAGCGCCACGGAGCTGCCCAGGTGCAGGTTCTGGACCCGGGCCCCCCGCACCAGGCCCACCTTCCAGCCCCGGGCCCGCACCCGGAGCGCCAGGTCGGCCTCCTCGCAGTACGAGAAGTAGCGCTCGTCGAACAGCCCCACCTCGGCCAACGCGGCGCGCCGCAGCAGCATGAGCGTGCCGTGCGGGTAGTCCACGTCCTCCCACCGCCACGTGCCCTCGGTCGGCGCCGGCAGCGGTGCGGGCACGGTCATGCCCCCGAAGTACGGGTCGATCACCGGCACCATCCCGTCACCCACGTCCGCGCACATCAGCCCGGCGAGCGGCTCGGCCGCGGCCGCATCGAGCAGCGCTCGGAGGCAGCCCGCGAACGGCTCCACGTCGTGGGGGCAGAGCGCCACCCACCCGCCGTCGTCGGGCCGGCCGAGGAAGGCCCGCAGGCCGGCGTTCGCCCCGGGGCCGAAGCCGGTGTTGGTGGCCTGGGTCAGCACCTCCACCCGGGCCCGCTCCGCCGTCGACAATCCGGCGAGGCCGTCGTGCAACTCGGCGAGCGCCTCGGGCTCCGACGCGTTGTCGACCACCGTGACCCGGGTCGGCACCTCGTCGCCGAGCAGGCGCGCGACGGTCGCCACGCAGTCCTTCGGCTGGTTCCAGTGGACCACCACCACCCGCAGCGGGGCGGGGGCGGCTCCGCGGCCCACGTGACCGCTCAGGTGAGCGGCCGGTCGGTGGGGCGGACCGGCCGGGGCAGGTCGGTCTCCCCCATCAGGAACTCGTCGACCGAGGCGGCGCACGCCCGACCCTCGGCGATCGCCCACACGATCAGGCTCTGGCCGCGACCGGCGTCGCCGCACACGAACACGCCCGGCTCCGAGGAGGCCCAGTCGTGGTTGCGGGCGACGTTGCCGCGCTCGTCGAGCTCCACCCCGAGGTCCTCGAGCAGGCCGCGACGCTCGGGCCCGACGAAGCCCATCGCCAGGAACACGAGGTCCACCTCGAGGTCACGCTCGGTGCCCTCCACCGGCACGAACGAGGGCCGGCCGTCGACCACCTGCTGCTCCACGTCCACCAGGCGCAGGGCCCGGACGCGGCCGCTGTCGTCACCCTCGAAGGCCAGCGTGTTCACGGCGTAGAGCCGCTCGCCGCCCTCCTCGTGGGCCGAGGAGGTGCGGTACACGAACGGCCACGTGGGCCACGGGTTGGCCTCGGGCCGCTCCTCGGGCGGCCGGGGCATGATCTCGAACTGGTGGACGACCTCCGCGCCCTGCCGGTGCGCGGTGCCCAGGCAGTCGGCGCCGGTGTCGCCGCCGCCGATGATCACGACCTTCTTGCCGCCCGCGTGGATCGGGACCTCGTCCACCCCGAGGTCGCCCTCCTGGGCCTTGTTGGCCCACGGCAGGTACTCCATCGCCTGGTGGACGCCGTCGAGCTCGCGGCCCGGGATCGGCAGGTCGCGCCAGGCGGTCGCGCCGGTGGCGATCACCACGGCGTCGAAGTCCTCGCGGAGCTGCGCGACGGTCACGTCGCGGCCCACGTCGACGTTGGTGCGGAACTCCGTGCCCTCGGCCCGCATCTGTGCGAGGCGGCGGTCGAGGACCCGCTTCTCCATCTTGAACTCGGGGATCCCGTACCGAAGCAGGCCGCCGATGCGGTCGGCCCGCTCGTGGACGACCACCTGGTGGCCCGCCCGGGTGAGCTGCTGGGCCACGGCGAGACCCGCCGGGCCCGAACCGATCACGGCGACGCGCTTGCCGGTGAGGTGCACCGGGCGCACGGGGGCGACCCAGCCCTCCTCCCACGCCCGGTCGATGATCGACACCTCGACCTGCTTGATGGTCACCGGGTCCTGGTTGATGCCGAGCACGCAGGCCGCCTCGCAGGGAGCGGGGCACAGCCTCCCGGTGAACTCCGGGAAGTTGTTGGTGGCGTGCAGCCGGTCGATGGCGTCGCGCCAGCGGCCCTTGTAGGTCAGGTCGTTCCAGTCAGGGATCAGGTTCCCCAGGGGGCAGCCGTTGTTGCAGAACGGGATGCCGCAGTCCATGCAGCGGCTGGCCTGCGTGCGGAGGTCCTCGGCGGGGAACTCCTCGTAGACCTCCTTCCAGTCCAGCAGCCGCACCGGGACCGGACGCCGCGACGGCAGCTCGCGGCCGTGCTTGAGGAACCCCTTCACGTCACCCATGTCAGATCTGGCTCGCTTCCATCACGGCGGCCACCGGGTCGCGGCCCTCGGCCTCGGCCCGGCGGGTCGCCTCCAGCACCCGCTTGAAGTCGTTCGGCATGACCTTGCGGAACGCGCCCACGGCGTCGTCCCAGTCCGCCAGCACCCGCGCGGCAACCGCCGAACCGGTCTCGTCACGGTGGCGGGCCACCAGCGCCTTGACGAACTCGACGTCCTCGTCGTCGAGGGTCTCGAGCGAGACCATCTCGTAGTTCACCCGGCTCGGGAACTCGTCGTGGGGGTCGTACACGTAGGCGATGCCACCGGACATGCCGGCGCCGAAGTTCCGCCCGGTGGGACCGAGCACCACCACGCGGCCGCCCGTCATGTACTCGCAGCCGTGGTCGCCCACGCCCTCCACCACCGCGGTGGCGCCGGAGTTGCGGACGCAGAACCGCTCGCCCACCACGCCGCGGAGGAACAGTTCGCCGCGGGTGGCCCCGTAGAGGATCACGTTGCCGGCGATGATGTTGTCCTCGGCGACGAAGCCCTCGGGGGCCCCGGCCGGCGGGCGCACCACGATGCGGCCACCGGAGAGGCCCTTGCCCACGTAGTCGTTGGCGTCGCCCGCGAGCCGCATGGTGACGCCCCGGGGCACGAAGGCGCCGAAGCTGTTGCCGGCCGAGCCCTCGAAATCGATCACGATCGTGTCGTCGGGGAGGCCGGCGCCGCCGTGGCGCTTGGAGATCTCGTTGCCGAGCATCGTGCCCACGGTGCGGTTCACGTTCCGGATCGGGAGACGCAGGTGCACCGGCGCGCCGGTCGAGACGGCCTCGGCGCACTCCTCGATGAGCGTGCGGTCGAGCGCCCGGTCGAGGCCGTGGTCCTGGGCCCGGGTGTGGTGCAGGTGGTCGTCCGCCCACGGCTCCACCACGTGCAGGATCGGCGACAGGTCGAGCCCGTGCGCCTTCCAGTGGTCGAGCGCGGCGGCCACGTCGAGCAGCTCGGCGTGGCCCACGGCCTCCTCGAGGCTGCGGAACCCGAGCGCCGCGAGGTACTCGCGGACCTCCTCGGCGATGAAGAGCATGAAGTTCTCGACGAACTCGGGCTCGCCCGAGTAGCGGGCCCGCAGCTCGGGGTTCTGCGTGGCGATGCCCACCGGGCAGGTGTCGAGGTGGCAGACGCGCATCATGATGCAGCCCGACACCACGAGCGGTGCGGTGGCGAAGCCGAACTCCTCGGCGCCGAGCAGGGCGGCGACCACCACGTCGCGACCGGTCTTCAGCTGGCCGTCGACCTGCACCACGATCCGGTCGCGCAGGCCGTTGAGCACCAGCGTCTGCTGGGTCTCGGCGAGGCCGAGCTCCCACGGGGCGCCCGCGTGCTTGATCGACGTGAGCGGGCTCGCGCCCGTCCCGCCGTCGTGACCGGAGATGAGCACCACGTCGGACTTGGCCTTCGCCACACCCGCGGCCACCGTGCCCACGCCGACCTCGGCGACGAGCTTCACGTGGACCCGGGCGTCGCGGTTCGCGTTCTTCAGGTCGTGGATGAGCTGGGCCAGGTCCTCGATCGAGTAGATGTCGTGGTGCGGCGGCGGGGAGATCAGGCCCACGCCGGGCGTGGAGTACCGGGTGGCGGCGATCCACGGGTACACCTTGTGGCCGGGCAGCTGGCCGCCCTCACCGGGCTTGGCGCCCTGGGCCATCTTGATCTGGATGTCGTCGGAGTTCGTGAGGTACTCCGAGGTCACGCCGAAGCGGCCGGAGGCCACCTGCTTGATCGCCGAGCGGCGCAGGTCGCCGTCCTCGTCGGGCGTGAAGCGGTCGGGGTCCTCGCCGCCCTCACCGGTGTTCGACTTGCCGCCGATGCGGTTCATCGCCACGGCCAGGGTCTGGTGGGCCTCCTGTGAGATCGAGCCGTAGCTCATCGCCCCCGTGGAGAAGCGCTTCACGATCTCGGAGGCGGGCTCCACCTCGTCGAGGGGCACCGGCGGGCGGTCGCCCTCCTTGAGCCGGAACAGGCCGCGCAGGGTGGCCAGGTGCTCGGACTGGTCGTCCACGAGGCGCGTGTACTCCTTGAACACCTCGTACTGGCCGGTGCGGGTGGAGTGCTGCAGCTTGAAGACCGTCCGCGGGTTGAAGAGGTGATACTCCCCCTCCCGGCGCCACTGGTACTCGCCGCCGAAGTCGAGGTCGCGGTGGGCCCGCTCCTCCTCGCGCAGCGGGTAGGCGGTGGCGTGCCGGCGGCGCACCTCCTCGGCGATCTCGTCGAGGCCGATGCCCCCGAGGCGGCTGACCGTGCCGGTGAAGTACTCGTCGATCACCTCTCGGCCGAGGCCGATCGCCTCGAAGATCTGCGCGCCGGTGTAGGAGGCCACGGTGGAGATGCCCATCTTGGACATCACCTTCAGGATCCCCTTGCCGACCGCCTTCATGTAGTTCTTCACCGCGGCGTCGTAGTCGGTGACCGTGGTGGCCCCCGCCGCGATCATCTGCTCGATCGAGTCGAACGCGAGGTACGGGTTGACCGCCGCGGCGCCATAGCCGAGCAGCAGCGCGAAGTGCTGCACCTCCCGGGCCTCGCCGGTCTCCACGATCAGGCCCACCTGGGTGCGGGTCTTCTCGCGGATCAGGTGGTGGTGCACCGCCGCGGTGGCGAGGAGGATCGGCACGGGGGCCAGGTCCTCGTTCGACAGCCAGTCGGACAGCACGATGACGTTCGCCCCGTCCTCGATGGCCTCGGAGACCTCACGGCGGATGCGGTCGAGCGCCCGGCGAAGGCCGTCGCCGCCGGAGAAGGCGGGGTACAGACAGCGGATCGTGCGGGCGCGGAAGCGGGGATCGGCCTCCTCGATGTGCATGATCCGGTCGAGGGTGTCGTTGTCGATCACCGGGTGCGGCAGCTCGAGCAGGTGGCACGACTCGGGGCCCGGCGCGAGCAGGTTGCCCTCGGGGCCCAGGACCTTGCCGAGCGAGGTGACGAGCTCCTCGCGGATGGCGTCCAGCGGCGGGTTCGTCACCTGGGCGAACAGCTGCTTGAAGTAGTCCGACAGCAGCCGGGGCCGGCTCGACAGCACGGCGAGCGGCGTGTCGGTGCCCATGGAGCCGATCGCCTCGGCACCGGTGCGGGCCATCGGCTCCACCAGGAGCCGGAGCTCCTCGTGCGTGTAGCCGAACGTCTGCTGCTCGCGGACCACGTCGCGGGAGGCCTCGCGGGTGTGCATCACCTCGGGCAGGTCGTCGAGGTGCAGGAGCTTGTCGGCCAGCCACTCGCCGTAGGGGTGCGCCGCCGCGAGGTCCCGCTTGATCTCGGTGTCGTCGATGATCCGGCCCTGCGAGGTGTCGATCAGGAACATGCGCCCGGGCTGCAGCCGGCCCTTCTGCACCACCCGCTCCGGCTCGATGCCGAGGGTGCCGACCTCGGAGGCCATCACCACGAGGCCGTCGTCGCAGACCCAGTAGCGGGAGGGGCGCAGGCCGTTGCGGTCGAGCACCGCACCCACGACCGTGCCGTCGGTGAACGTCACCGAGGCGGGGCCGTCCCAGGGCTCCATGATGCAGGCGTGGAAGCGGTAGAAGTCGCGGACCGCCGGATCCATGTGGCGGTGGTTCTCCCACGCCTCCGGGATCATCATCAGCATGGCGTGGGGCAGCGAGTAGCCGCCGAGGTGCAGCAGCTCGAGCACCTCGTCGAGGCGGGCGGTGTCGCTGGCGCCGGGGGTGCAGATCGGGAAGATCCGCTCGAGCTCGGCACCCTCGCCGCCGGGCAGCAGCGGCGAGCCGAGCAGGGCCTCGCGGGCCCGCATCCAGTTCTGGTTGCCCTGCACGGTGTTGATCTCGCCGTTGTGGGCGACGTAACGGTACGGGTGCGCGAGCGGCCACGACGGGAAGGTGTTGGTGGAGAAGCGGCTGTGCACCAGCGCCAGCGCAGAGGTGAGGCGCTCGTCGCGCAGGTCCGCGAAGAACTCACCGAGCTGGGGCGTGGTGAGCATGCCCTTGTAGACGAGGGTGCGGCTCGACAGCGACGGGAAGTACACCGCCGCCTCGCCCTCGGGGGTGAGCACCTCGTGCTCGGTGCGCTTGCGCACCACGTAGGCCAGGCGGTCGAGGTCGATGCCGGTGCGCACGCCCGCCGCGTCGGCGAGGAACAGCTGGCGGAAGGTCGGCATGGCCGACCGGGCGGTCTCGCCGATCATCGCGGCGTCGACCGGCACGTCGCGCCAGCCGAGGACCTCGGCGCCCTCCTCCTCGCAGATCTTCTCCACCGTGGCGGCCGCGGCGTCGGCCGCGGCACCCTCACCGGTGAGGAACGCGGTACCCACGGCGTAGGCGCCGGCCGCGGGCAGGTCGAACGGGGTGACGGCACGGAGGAACTCGTCGGGCACCTGCAGCAGGATCCCGGCGCCGTCGCCGGTGTTCTCCTCCGCGCCGGTGGCGCCGCGGTGGTCGAGGTTGCAGAGAGAGGTGAGGCCCTGTTCCACCAGGCGATGGGAACGGCGGCCGTGGAGGTCCACCACGAACGACACGCCGCACGCGTCGTGCTCGAGGTCGGGGTGGTAGAGGCCCTGCGCCCCGGGCCGGCCGCGCCGGAGGGTGACCGGCGTGGCCTCGGGCCCGGTGCTGGGTCGGTTGGTCCCCTGGGACATGGTGCTCCTGGTGCGTGGCGCCCGGATGGGGGGCGACGGTCGTCTCGACACCGCCCCGTCCGGACGCGACGGACCACACGGGGCGAACTCGGGGCGGTCGACACTGACCGCAGTGGCGCGGAGCCCAGCGACGCTGCTGGTCCGGTGCCAGGGACGCCGTTGGCCCTGGCCGCCGGAGGCCCTCGCCGGGGTGGGGCCTCATCGGTCCCGACCCGGCCGGTGCACGTTCCGGCGGTCCGGAGAAGATAGCCGCGTCCCCCTCCGGTACCCAACAGCGATTCCCACCGACCGCCACGCTCCGTGGCCGGGGGTGGCCCGGAGCGTGACGGGGTGCCCCGGGTGGACCGGGCCCGCTGGCTACCCTGACCGGTCGTGCACCCCCTCGACCCGGAGGACCTGCCGCCCGTCGAGCCGGTCCGCCGCCCACCCCGGCCCGCCCGGCCCACCGCCCGGCACTACCGCAACCGTCGGATCGCCGTCGGTGTGGGCGCGCTGGCCGCACTGGGCCTGGTCGTCGCCGGGATCGTGGCGCTGGCCGGCGGCGACGACGACGGAACCGACGTGGCCGCCTCGGGTACGGCGTCGTCGTCCACCACCACGGGAACCCCCGATCCGGCCACCTCGACCCCCGGGGCGGGCTCGACGCCGTCGACCACCGACAAGGGCGGCACGGACTCCGCGCCGGGCAAGGACGCGGCCCGGAGCCCCGAGGGCAGCGGCAACGCGGTCACCCTGGCGTTCGCCGGCGACTCCAACTTCGAGGGCCTCGACGGCGCGCTCACCTCGAACGCCGCGGGGGTGCTCGCCCCGGTGGCGCCGCTCCTGTCCGGCGCGGACGTGGCGATGGTCAACCTCGAGACGGTCCTCGGCAACAGCGCCGGCACCCCGGCGGCCAAGACCTTCACGTTCCGCACCCCGCCGCAGGCGCTCGACGCCCTGAAGGCCGCCGGGGTGGACGTGGTGACGATGGCGAACAACCACGGCATGGACTACGGCCCGGCCGGCCTGGAGGGCTCGCTCGCCATCCGCGACGCCACGGAGTTCCCGATCCTCGGAGTGGGCCGGAACGAGGCCGAGGCCTACCGCCCGTACGTCACCGAGGTGAAGGGCCAGCGCATCGGGATCATCGCCGCGAGCGACGTGTTCGACGACAACCTCCGGGCCCAGTGGACCGCCACGGGGGCCCAGCCCGGCATCGCGAGCGCCGAGGAGGCCCACCAGGAACGCCTGGCCGCCGCCGTGAGGGAGCTGCGCCCGCAGGTCGACACCCTCGTGGTGTACCTGCACTACGGCACCGAGAAGGAGACCTGCCCGAACGCCCGCCAGAAGGAGCTCGTGAACCTGCTCACGGGCGCCGGGGCCGACATCGTGGTGGGCACCCACGCCCACCGCCTGCAGGGCCTCGGCTACCTCGGCGACCGGTTCGTGGCCTACGGGCTCGGCAACTTCGCGTTCCGGGCCGCCTCGCCCGCCGCGGCCCAGAGCGGGGTGCTGGAGGTGACCGCCACCGGGCGCCGCATCGATGGCTTCCGCTGGCGGCCGGCCACCATCTCCGGCACCGTGCCCCGCCCGGACCCCAACGAGTCCGCCGGCCTCTCGGTGATGGCCGAGCGCCGGTCCTGTGCCGGGCTCACCGACGCTCCCACGTCCCCGAGCAGCACGTCCCCGAGCAGCACGTCCCCGAGCAGCACATCCCCGGGAGGGTCACGATGAGCCCCGCCAAAGGGATCGA
>JBMOJH010000084.1:0-15042 GCA_049316905.1 Microthrixaceae bacterium
TCCGGGTCCTCAACCCCCTCGATCCGTAGCTGATCGTCCACTCCGAAGGCGATCGGGGGAGGGGGGTGGTTGCCGGCAGTTCGCGGGCGTCGGCTACCCTCTGAACCCGTGAACATCGTCGAGATCCTGCTCTGGATCGTCCAGTTCGGCCTTGGCATCGGCCTGATCTTCCTGGTGCTGATCCACAGCGGCCGGGGCGGCGGCCTGTCCGACATGTTCGGCGGCGGTCTCGGCGCCTCGGCGGCGGGCTCGACCGTCATGGAGAAGAACCTCGACCGGATCACGGTCGTGATCGCGCTGCTGTTCGCGTTCAACACGCTGATCATGGCGCTCGTCGTCGATCCCTGATCGACCGCACCGCTCCCTCTGCCCGGGCCGGGTTCGGCCCGTCGGGATCGCTCAGGCGTCCTCGGTGACCACCCGTCGCATGTCCCAGGTGCCCCGGTCGCGACGTCGCCGCACTGCGCCGACCACCTCGCCCACGGTGCCGCCGATGAGGGCACCGGCGATCACGTCGCCGGGGTAGTGCACTCCGGTGTGGATCCGCGACCAGGCCACTGCTGCGGCGGCGAATCGCACCGGGAGCGCCAGCCACGGGAGCTCCCCTCCGATCGCGTTGGCGAAGGCGAACGCGCTCGCCGAGTGACCGGAGGGGAACGAGGGCGACGTGGGCAGCGGCACATGGCGGTCCGTCAGCACGCCGTGCAGCTCGCGGTCGGGCCGTGAGCGGGGGAGCAGCCGCTTCAGCGGCTGGTTCACCACGAAGCTGGTCAGGCCGATCGCCACCACGCCGTCGATCGCAGCCTCGCGGCCCCGGCGCCCGCCCACCAGCGCGGTGGCGGCCGCCACCCCGAACCAGATCTTCGAGTGGTCCGCGGTGACCGACAGCGTGCGGAAGAAGCGGTCGAGCGTGGGCGTGGGGACCTCCGCGACCGCCGCGTAGATGGCGCGGTCGATGTCCCCGAACTCCGAGACCACCTTGCCCGCCAGATAACCTCCACGGCCACCACCGGCCGCCCGCTCGGCCCGCCCGGCCAGTCCCCTGCGGCGCGCGGACGGCGTCGCTCCTTCCGGCCGGTCCGAGGACATGGAGGTCATCCCCGCAGTGTCGCACGACGGACGAGCCGAGCTGGCTGCTCCCGAGGTGCCCGGGGTCTCGGCCCGGCGCCAGGCGGTCGCGATCAGCGCGTTGCTCCTCGTCCCGATCGGTGGCCTGCTCGTGCTGTGGGGCGTGCTCCACGGCCTGCCGGAGCTCCTGTTCGCGGCGGCCGCCGCTGCGCTGGCCGGCTGGGCGGGCTGGATCGGCCTCGGCCACCGGTCGCTCGCCCGGGTCGTGTGGATGGTCCTCGCCGTGTTGTTCGCCGGCTTGACCACGATGCTCGTCCTCGTCTCGGGCCGATACGTGCTCTGGGTGGTGGGCGGCACGCTCGCCGCGGGCGTGGGGGCGTCGGCCGCCGGCGCGGCGCTGCTGCACGCCCCGCGGGCCGATGGTGGCCGCCGGCGGCTGTCGCGGCGGGTGCCGCAGCGGCCGGTGCTGTTCGCGAACCCGCGCTCGGGTGGCGGCACCGTGGAACGCGTCGGACTGGTGGAGGAGGCGCGGGCCCGTGGCGTGCGGGTCGTGGAGCTTGCCGCCGGGATCGACCTGCTCGAGGAGGCCCGGCGCGCCGTGGCCGAGGGGGCCGACTGCCTGGGGGCGGCGGGGGGCGACGGCACCTTGGCGCTGGTGGCGCAGGTGGCGATCGAGTCGGACCTCCCGTTCGTGTGCATCCCGGCGGGCACACGGAACCACTTCGCGCTCGACCTCGGTCTGGATCGCCACAAGCCGGTCGGCGCCCTCGACGCGTTCGGGGAGGCATACAGCACCCACATCGACGTGGCCGAGGTGAACGACCGGCTGTTCCTCAACAACGTGTCGATCGGCGTCTACGGCGAGGTGGTGGCCGACGAGCAGTACCGGGAGAACAAGATCGGCACGGCCCTCGGCAAGCTGCCGAGCCTGATCGGGCCCGATGCCCCGCCCCTCGACCTGCGGTTCACCGACGGCGAGGGGACGCGGCACGACTCGGCGATCGTGCTGCACGTGTCGAACAACGAGTACGAGATCACACCCCGGCCCGGCTTCGGCAGCCGGCCGACCCTGAAGGACGGCCGGCTCGGGGTGGTGGCCGTGTTCCGGGGCGGGGCGCTCGACCCGGTCCGGATCGTGCGCTGGTCCGCGCCCACCTTCGAGGTGTCCTCCGGCGGGCCGGTCGCCGCGGGCCTCGACGGGGAGGCCGTGGACCTCGAGGTGCCGGTCCGGTTCCGCATCCGGCCGCGGGCGCTGAAGGTGCGCCTCCCGGTGCACGCGGTGGGCGCGTCGCCCGCCGCGCGTCGGCCCCGGCTCACCCGACGAACCGTCGACCGGCTCCTGTCGCTCGCGATGGGGCGGGTCCCGGCCTGAGCGGTCGGATCCGGCGGGGTTCCGGCGACCGGCCCGGCGGCGTTGGTCGATAGGGTGAACGCGCCATGGCCCACACCGATGAGATCCCGCTGAACGAGCTGACCATCGCCCACATGGAGGACCTCCCTCCTCACCCGTCGAAGATCCCGGACACCGAGTACCTCGACGAGCTGCGGCTGCTGCAGATCGAGCTCCTGAAGGTGCAGCGGCACGTGAAGCAGTCCGGCGAGAAGGTCGTGATCCTCTTCGAGGGCCGCGACGCGGCCGGCAAGGGCGGTTCGATCCGGCGGTTCACCGAGAACCTCAACCCCCGCGGTGCCCGCACCGTGGCACTCCCCAAGCCGAATGACACCGAGCGGGGCCAGTGGTACTTCCAGCGCTACGTGGAACACCTGCCCACGGCGGGGGAGATGGTCCTGTTCGACCGCTCCTGGTACAACCGCGCCGGCGTCGAGATCGTGATGGGGTTCTGCACCCCCCAGGAGTACGGCGAGTTCTTCCGCCAGGCCCCCGGGTTCGAGCGCAGCCTCGTGGAGTCGGGCATCCACCTCTTCAAGCTGTGGTTCTCGGTCAGCCGGACCAACCAGCTCAAGCGCTTCGAGAAGCGCAAGAAGGATCCGCTCCGCCAGTGGAAGTTCTCGCCGGTGGACGAGGCGTCACTCGACAAGTGGGACGACTACACCCGGGCCCGTGATGCGGTACTGATCCACTGCGACAGCCCCACCGCGCCGTGGATCGTCGTGAACTCCAACGAGAAGAAGCGCGCCCGGCTGGAGGCGATCCGTCACGTGGTGCACTCCCTGGAGTACCAGCACAAGGACCCGAAGGTGGCCCACGCACCGGACCCGCACGTGGTGCAGGCCGCGGTGGACGTGATGCGGCTCCAGTCGGTGCCGCCGGCGCTGAACGTCTGACGGTCCGGGCGTGGGGCGCCTCGCGGACGACCGCAACCTCTGGCTCGCGACCGCCCGACCCGACGGCCGGCCGCACCTGGTGCCGGTGTGGTTCGTGTTCGTGGGGGGCTCGTTCTGGGTGGGCACCGGCGCCCGCTCGGTGAAGGTCGCCAACGTGCGACGCTCCGGGCTCGCGACCGTGGCGCTCGAGGACGGGAACGCCCCCGTGGCCGCCGAGTGCGCGGCCCGTGAGGTGGCCCGGCCGTTCCCGGCGGAGGTCGTCACGGCGTTCCGGGACAAGTACTCGTGGGACCTCGACGTGGACGTGGACGAGGACCTGGGCGAGGTCGCGCTGCTCGAGCTGACACCGGACCGGTGGCTGTTCGGCGGGCCCGCGTCCTGAGCCGGTCGGATGCGGAACCGCCGCAACGGTCGCGCTAGTGTCCCGGGCTGCCCCGCCCACGTGGTGGGGCCACGTCGGAGTGGCGGAATTGGCAGACGCGCTAGCTTGAGGGGCTAGTGCCCGCAAGGGCGTGGGGGTTCAAGTCCCCCCTCCGACACGGCAGTGAGTCGCGGGAGCGCCACTCAACATGGCTGTTCGGTGACCGCTCATGGCCAACCTTCGGGGACTTCCCGGTCAGTCACGGCCGACGTCGGTGATGTGGACCACGGCCCGGCCGGCCTCGTCGCTGGCAGCGAGATCGACGAGGGCGAGGATGCGCCAGTCGTGGTCCTCGGAGGGGTCGTGGAGGATCTGGCGGACCGACCAGCAGCCGGGGTGGTCGACCGGGTGCTCGTCGACCAGGAGCAGGGCGTGGTCGCGGGCGTCGGAGCCGATGCCGACGGTGCCGTGCTCCTCGAGGTAGGGAACCAGCGCGTCGAACCACCGCTGGGCGTTCCACCCGTCGTCACCGTCGAGCGCCTCCAGCTCCTGCCATTGCCGGGTGCCGATGAACTCCACTCGTTGGAAGAGTGCGTTGCGCACCAGCGCGGTGAACGCCCGGCCGTTGGCCGTGAGCGCCGGCGGGGGCCGATCGAGCGGCGCGACCTCGGCCGTGCTCGCGGGCTCGGTGCTCGGGTTGCGCAGCGCTTCCCACTCGTCGAGCAGGCTGGAGTCCACCTGCCGGACCAGCTCGCCCAGCCACTCGGTGAAGTCGATGAGCTCGTCGGTCTTGACGCCCTCGGGGATCGTCCGCACGAGGGTCCTGTAGACGTCGGACAGGTAGCGCAGAACGATGCCCTCGGAGCGGGCCAGGTTGTAGAAGCGCACGTAGTCACCGAAGTCCATGGCCCGCTCCCACAGGTCCCGGGCCACGGACTTGGGCGAGAGCGGGTGCTCGTCCACCCAGGGGTGGCGCTCGCGGTAGACGTCGAACATCGGCTCGAGCAGTTCGGCGAGCGGCTTGGGCCACGTGATCTCGTCGAGCGCCGCCATGCGCTCGTCGTACTCCATTCCCTCGGCCTTCATCGCCGCCACCGCTTCGCCCTTGGCCTTGAACAGCTGGGCGCCCAGGATCTGGCGGGGATCGTCGAGCACGGCCTCGATCACGGACACGGTGTCGAGCACGTAGGTGTCGGACTCGGGGTCGAGCAGGTCCAGCGCCGCCAGCGCGAACGGTGCCAGCGGTTGGTTCAGGGCGAAGGTCTGCTGGAGGTCGATGGTGACCCGGACGGTGCGCCCGAGGTCGTCGGGCTCGTCGAGTTCCTCCACCACCTCGGCGTCGAGGAGCGAGGCGAACAGTTCCTCGGCTCGTGCCACGTGTTCGGCCTGCCTGACCTCGGTCTCGTAGTTCTCCGTGAGCAGGTGGTGCAGCGCTGCCCGCCCGTCTCCGGGCCGGTCGAGCACGTTGAGCAGCATCGAATGGCTCACCGTGAAGCTGGACGTGAGCGGTTCGGGCGGCGCGGTCACCAGACGGTCGAACGTGGGCTGACCCCACGACACCTGGCCGGGGGGCGGCTTCTTCTTCTGGATCTTGCGGACCTTCTTGTCCTGCTCGGTCCTCGCCGCAGCCTTCGCTGCCGCCTTGTGGTTCTCGATGACGTGGTCGGGGGCGAGGGCGATGACGGTGCCCATGGTGTCGAAGCCGGCCCGCCCGGCGCGGCCGCCGATCTGGTGGAACTCCCGCGCGCTCAGGAGGCGGGTCGAGGCGCCGTCGTACTTGGCGAGGGCGGTGAAGACCACGGTGCGGATGGGCACGTTGATGCCGACGCCGAGGGTGTCGGTTCCGCAGATGACCTTGAGCAGCCCGGCCTGGGCCAGCCGTTCCACCAGGCGCCGGTACTTGGGCAGCATCCCCGCGTGGTGGACGCCGATGCCGTGGCGCACGAACTTGGCGAGCGTCCTGCCGAACCCGGCGGCGAAGCGGAACCCGCCGACGAGCTCGGCGATCTCTGCCTTCTCGTCCCGGTTGAGCAGGTTGACGCTCATCAGCGACTGCGCCCGCTCGACCGCAGATGCCTGCGTGAAGTGCACGACGTACACGGGGGCCTGGTGGGTGGACAGCAGCTCCTCGAGCACCTCGGTGAGCGGCGTCATCCGGAACTCGTGGACGAGGGGGATGGGTCGGGTGGCCGAGCGGACCACGGCGACGGGTCGGCCGGTGCGCTCGGGGAGCGTCTCGGTGAACCGGGTCACGTCGCCGAGCGTGGCGGACATCAGGATGAACTGTGCGTCGGTCAGTTCGAGCAACGGGATCTGCCACGCCCAGCCGCGGTCGGGGTCGGCGAAGTAGTGGAACTCGTCCATGACGACCTGACCGACCTCTGCGCCGCGGCCCTCGCGCAACGCGAGGTTGGCCAGGATCTCTGCGGTGCAGCAGATGATCGGGGCGTCGGGGTTGACCGAGGCGTCACCGGTCAGCATGCCGACCTTGTCGGCCCCGAACGTGGCCGAGAGGTCGAAGAACTTCTCCGACACCAGGGCCTTGATCGGTGCGGTGTAGTAGCTGCGGCGCCGATCGGCCAGCGCGGCGAAATGGGCGGCGACGGCGATCAGACTCTTGCCAGACCCGGTGGGCGTGTCGACGATGACGTGGGACCCGGCGACGATCTCGAGGAGGGCCTCCTCCTGGTGCGGGTACATCGAGAGCCCGGTGGCCTCGACCCAGCCGATGAACTCGTCCATCACCGCATCGGGATCGGGTCGCGT
This sequence comes from Microthrixaceae bacterium, assembly GCA_049316905.1. GTDB lineage: Bacteria > Actinomycetota > Acidimicrobiia > Acidimicrobiales > Microtrichaceae > CAIPVR01. Next base: position 6,482 of record JBMOJH010000084.1, read on the forward strand.
CGGGAAGAGCCGGCCCGGATCGGTCACGTCGGCAGCGTAGGAGGCCGCAACGGGGCATCGCGCCTGCGGTTCCGGTCCGCTCCCGGCGGCCGGACCCGAGGGTGCAACGGCTCCGCCGTCAGTTCGGGGTGGTCGATGCGAGGGTCGAGGCGAAGATCTGCCAGGCGAGCAGGGTCTTCGCGACGAGCGACAAGGTGATGTAGGTGCGCTCGCCGAACATGTAGTCCGCCCATCTGCCCAGCTGCTTGTACTGCAGCCATTGGTTGATGGCGAAGCAGTTGAAGAGCACGAACAGCGACACGAAGATGCCGTAGACGAACCCTGGCGCGTGCTGATCGGCGCCCGGGCCGATGAGATAGATCGCAATGGCGATCCACGGGACGGCGCCGGCGACGCAGCCGATCCAGAACGGGCCGAGGCCGCCGCCGGGGGACTCGTAGCGCTCCTGCATCCACCCGAAGCCGATCATCGAGGCGTTCACGCCGACCAGGGCGGTCAACGCGGCGACGTCGTTGATGCCCGTGAGCATGGCGATGAGCACGATCATGATCGAGGCGCTGACCGAGTACTCGAGCCAGCGGTAGGGGTTCCGGCCGCCCGAGACCTCGCGTTGGTACGACGCCCAGCGCGGGCCGGCCACGGTGAGGTGCGCCAACGCCGACAGGGCGAAGAACGCGGCAATGGCCCAGGCGAAGTTCAGGTTGAACAGCGTCACGCTCTGGCGGCCGACGTCCGGACCGGGTGGGCCGGCCATGTAGCTGGCGTCGACGGGGAGCGAGAAGTCGTTCGCAAGGACGACGATCGCCACCGCCTGGAGCAGGTGGAGCGCCCCGGCAGCGAGGTTGTAGGGCCTGAGCCGAGCGAGTGCGACAGACGTGTCAGTCATCCCGCCAGACTGTACGGGCCGACCCTCGCTCGTGGGCTTCCTCCGCCCTGGAAGGGCGCGCCCCCCGGGGGTGAGGGGTCCGCCCGGTCAGTCGCCGAGGCGTTCCTCGGCGAGGCGGGTGCCCTCCACCCGGGCCCGGATCTTCTCGAAGGCCAGGTCGCGGCTGGTGGAGAGGTCGTCACCGAAGGGGGAGAAGCCGCAGTCGTCGCACGTGCCGAGCCGATCCACCGGGAGGTGCTCGGCCGCCTCGAGCACCCGGGCGCACACCTCCTCCGGCGTCTCCACCCGCGGGTCGATGGGGTCGATCACCCCGACGAACACCGTGGCCGCTGCGGGCAGGTGCTCGGCGACGGTGCGCAGCACACGGGGCCGGTCGGTCTCGCTCGCGAGCTGGAGGTAGAAGTTGCCGGCCCGCAGTCGGAACAGCTCGGGCAGGAGCTCGACGTAGTCGACGTCCGCGCTGTGGGTGGAGTCCTGGTCGCCGCCGGGACAGGTGTGGATCCCGATGCGGGAGCGCTCGTCGTCGTCGAAGTGGTCGAGCACCTGGTTGTTGAGCGCCACGAACTGCCGGAGCAGCCCGCCCGACGGGTCGAGCTTCAGCGCGAGGCGCCCTTCGGTGAAGTCGATCTGGACCTTGTGCGCGCCGGCGTCGAGACAGCCGCGGATGTCGGCGACTCCCTCGGCCACCAGATCACCCAGGAACTGCTCCTGCGGGTAGTCGGCGAGCCCGTCCTGCGGGTAGAGGAGGCTGAGCGCGGAGACCGCGATCACGGCCTGCTTCACCGGGCGGTCGGTGAGGCCGACCGCCCGACGGAGGAACTCGTCCGCGTGGTGCGCGTAGCGGAACGGTCCACCCGTCAGCTGCGGCAGCTGCCGGGTGTGGCCGTCGGCGAACGGGATCACGGCGCCACCGGGGCCGATCGTGGCGAGCCCGTCGAGGGGGTAGGTCACGAAGCTCGACTTCGTCTGCTCGCCGTCGGTGACGACCGGCGACCCGGTGGCCTCGAAGCGCCGCAGGGTGTCGCGCAGCGCCAGGTCGAACAGCTGGTCGAGGCGGTCCGCCCCCGCCCCGCCCGTCATCGCCGCCACCAGCTCGGGTGGACGGGGGATGCTCCCGATCGGTTCCGTCTCCATGTCGCGGTCCCTCCTGTTGTCGGTGCAGCTCAGGCGTCCAGGACCCGGGCGCCGCGCCGGCGTCGCACGACCTTCTCGTCGACGTTCGCGGCCACGAAGTCGCTGATCCGCTCCATCGTGAGCATGCTCGACACGCCGCCGGGCAGCACCGTGAGCCAGTCGTGGAACATGTGTGGCTCCACCACGTAGTCCACCTCCACCCCCGAGTCGCGGGCCTTGTCGACGAACGCAGCGATCGAGTCGAGGAGGACCTCGTTGCTCCCGGCGAAGACCTGCAGCGGCGGGAGCCCGGTGAGGTCCGCGTTGATGACCGATGCCCGCGGGTCGGTCGGGTCCGCCCCGCCGACCACCATCTCCACGGCGTGGGGGATCTTGTCCGACGGCAGGTAGTCGGTCGCCGCGTTGGACTCCATCGTCCCGCCCGACGCGGTGAGGTCGGTCCACGGCGAGAGGCAGACCGCCGCGGCCGGGAGGGGCAGGCCCTCGTCGCGGGCGGCCACCAGCAGCGAGACGGTGAGGCCGCCACCGGCGGAGTCGCCCATCACCACGATCGTGCGGGGGTCCACACCGTGGTCCAGCAGCCAGCGGTAGGAGGTGAGTGCATCGTCGAGCGCGGCCGGGAACGCGTGGCGGGGGGCGAGGCGGTAGTTGATCGCGAAGGTCCGGGCCCGCAACGACCACGTGAGCCACGCGGTGATCTGCCGGACGAACTTGGGGGAGCCGACCAGGTAGGCGCCGCCGTGGAGGAAGAGCACGGTGGTGAGGTCCGACTCCGGCCGGGTGAGCACCTCCGCCTGCACGCCGTCGAGGTCGGCCTTGCCGAGCCGGACGACCCGCCCGAGGCTCACCGGGGTGCCCGAGACGATGAACCGGTTGAGCAGGGGCACGATCCACGGCGGCAGGAGGATGACCTCGTCGGTGAGCGCGGCGAGGACGTCGCGCATCGTGGAGGTCCGCCACGACCACGCCGGGTCCACCGGGCCGAACCGGATCCGACGCCATAACGACACCAGCAGGGCGCGCACGGCGATGATCGGCAGCTTCAGCATCGGCTCAGTTCCTCGCGTCGGTCGGCGTGGCCCTACCGGCCCGGGCCGGCAGGGGCATTCCAGCACACGCGGGGAGTCGGCGGACCCGCGCCGCCGGTCAGGCGTGGGCGGCCGCGGCGGTGAGCTCCACCGACTCGAGGCGCTGCTCGAGGGTCGCGGCGGCGTGGACGGTGATCAGCTCGTCGGCGTCCGCGTGGAGGGCGAACGCGGCGAGTTGCTCCCGCACCGCCGCCGGGTCGCCGGCCGCGGTGTACTCCATCATCCCGACGATCTGTCGGCCCTGGGGCGAGGCGACCAGCGCGTCGACCTCCGCGTCGGAGAGCTCCGCGTCCGGTGCCAGGAACCGCACCACCCGCGAGCGCACCGCCCGGTCCAGGCGGGCCCGGGCCTCCTCGTCGGAGGGGGCAGCGACCACGTTCACCGCGGCCAGCACGTAGGGCCGCTCCGCCTGCTCCGACGGCTGGAACTGGGCCCGGTACAGCGCCACGGCGGCCTGCAGCGCCTGCGGGGCGAAGTGGGACGCGAAGGCGTAGGGCAGGCCCAGATGGGCGGCGAGACGGGCGCCGAACAGCGAGGAGCCGAGGATGTAGAGCGGCACGTGGGTGCCCCGGCCGGGCACGGCACGCACCCCCGGCACCCGGCTCCGGTCGCCCAGGAAGGCCTGCAGCTCCAGCACCTCCTCGGGGAAGCGCTCGGCACGGGCCGCGGTGGTGCCCAGCGCGGCGGCGGTCACCTGATCGGTGCCCGGCGCCCGGCCGAGGCCCAGGTCGATGCGACCGGGATGGAGCTCGGCCAGCGTGCCGAACTGCTCGGCCACGGTCAGCGGGCGGTGGTTGGGGAGCATCACCCCGCCTGCGCCGAGGCGGATCGTGCGGGTGTTGGCCGCCACGTGGGCCACGAGCACCGCCGGCGCCGACGACCCCACTGACGTCATGTTGTGGTGCTCGGCGTACCAGACACGCCCGTAGCCGTGTTCCTCGGCCCGGCGCGCCAGTTCCACGCAGCCGGCGAGCGCCTCGCCCGCCGTCTGGTCGCGCCGGATGACGGCGAGGTCGAGGACCGACAGCGGCGGCAACGGCGACGGCGTCATCCGGGCACCAGCCGCTTCTGGTCGCGCTGGGTGTCGAGGACGGTCCGCATCCGGGACACCACCTCGGGGGCGTCGTCACGCCGGTTCCGGCGCTCCTCGGGGTCTGCGGTCAGGTTGTGCAGCTCCCACTCCGACTCCACCGCCGGCACCGTGGACCCGGCCAGGCCGTGGTCGACGTCCCACTCGCCGAGGCCGTCGTGGTAATGGTTCAGCTTCCAGAGCTCGGGCGCTCCGCCGTCGCCCGTGGGCAGGGTCGTGACCACCGACTCGATGCGGGCCGGTGCCGTCAGCGAGTCGAAGGGCTCGCCCGTGAGGACGTTGCTCTGGCTGGCCCCCCGGGTCACGGCGTCCTCGGTCATGAAGTACACGGGCCCGGAAAGGTCGTCCGCGCCCACCGCGCCGGTCAGCACTCCGCTGAGGTCACGGCCGGGCAGCGGTCGGACCAGCCGGTGGCCGCGGGCCAGTTCGGTGGCCGCACGCTCCCGGTCGATACCCGCGAGGCCCATGAGGGTGGGGACCAGGTCGACGTGGCTGGTGGGCGTGGAGATGCCGCCGTCGACCGGCGCCACGCCCGGGCCGCGCACGACCATGGGCACCCGCAGCGCCTCGTCGTAGGCGTTGGCCCACTTCTGCTGCATACCGCCGTGGGCGCCGAGCAGGTCGCCGTGGTCGGAGGTGAACACCACGATGGTGTCGTCGGCCATGCCCGACGCGTCGAGCGCGTCGAGGATGCGGCCGATCGCCCGGTCCACGAGCTTGTGCAGGTAGTAGTAGAGGCGTCGGTAGGCGTCGTCGGCCGGCTGCGGGGCCACCATCTTCGGCCACAGCTCCCGGAACTGCTCCTGGCAGGCGGGGCGGCCCGCGAAGGAGTCGGCCTGGGAGGGCGGCGCGGGGATCCCGGGCACGGTGTCGTCGCCCGGCTCGAGGCCGAGCAGCAGCTCGTAGAAGCCGCCGGCGAACGCGATGTCGTGGGGGTTCACGAACGAGGCGACCGCCAGCCACGGCCGTTCCTTCGAACCCTCCGCCAGGTCGCCGAACAGCTCCACGACCTGTTCGGCGAAGACGGGGTCGCGGACGCTGCCGCTGTTCGACTTGGCCGCGCCGTGGGGTTCACGGCCGATCCAGCCGGAGAACCCGAAGGGGTCGAGCCGGTCCGCGGCGCGGTAGGCCTCGACGGCCTCGGCGATGACCCGGCCGTCGTCGTCGGACGCGGCGAGACCCTCGTGGGATCCGGGCACGGGCAGGTCGGCGTGGTTGATGTGCCACTTGCCCCGGTAGTGGGTGTCGTAGCCGCCGGCGCGGAACCAGTCGCCCAGGGTCGGCACGCCGTCGGGGTCGAGCCACCGCATCTCGGGGTCGTCCGCGTCCTTGGCGACGCCGTCGGTCTGGGCCACCCCGTGGAGTGATGGGTACTGGCCGGTGAACAGCGTCGCCCTGCTCGGCACGCAGGCGGTGGAGCCGACGTAGTGGCGGTGCAGCTCCACCCCGCCCTCGCGGATCCGGTCGCGGGCCGGCAGCTGGTCACGCCGGAAGCGGGTGACCTCGGCCGTCTCGTACGGCGGCGGGTAGCGCTCCTCGTCGGTCATGATGAGCAGCACGTTCGGCGTCGACATGGGCGGAATGTAACGCCCTCACCGCCGGTGCGAGGGTCGGTCGCCGCGTAGGGTGCCCGGCGTGTCGACACCGCACGTGGAGCCGGAGGCGGGCCCGGACGGCGGCCGCGGCGGCTCCCTCCGCCGTGACGCGGTGGCGGGCCTGGTGCTCGGCGTGCAGTCGGTGCCCGACGGCCTCGCGACCGGGCTCCTCGCGGGGGTCAACCCCCTCGCCGGACTCTACGGCTACATGGTCGGGACCCTGGCCGGAGCGGTGGGCACCAGCGCGGTCTTCATGGCCGTGCAGGGCACCGGTGCCATGGCGATGCTCGTGGCGGACGTCGACGTGCTGCGGACCAGCTCCGACCCGACCCGGGCGCTGGTCACCCTGTCGCTGCTCACGGGCCTGGTCATGGTGGTGGCCGGCCTGCTGCGCCTCGGTTCCGTGCTGCGGTTCGTCTCGAACGCCGTCATGGTGGGTTTCATCAACGCGGTGGGGGTCAACATCGTGCTCGGCCAGCTCGCCAACCTCACGGGCTACTCGGCCGAGGGGGCGAACCGTGTCATCCGGGCGGTCAACACGCTGATCCACCCGGGGCGCCTCGACGGCCGCACGCTGCTCGTGGGCGTGGTCACGATCGCCCTCATCGTGGTGCTCGAGCGGACCCGCCTCCGCTCGCTCGGCCTCGTGGTCGCCGTGGTGATCACCTCGGCGGCCGTGTACGTGCTGGGCTGGGACCAGGTGGCCACCCTCGACGACCTCGGGGTGGCCATCTCCGGCCTCCCCACCCCCGAGCTCCCGCTGCTGCGCCTGGTGCCGGCGCTCCTGGTTCCCGCGGTCTCCCTCGCGTTCGTCGGCCTCGTCCAGGGCGCCGGCATCTCGGCCAACTTCCCCAACCCCGACGGCACGTACCCCGACGCGTCCCGTGACTTCCTCGGCCAGGGCGTGGCCAACGTGGCCTCCGGGTTCTTCCGCGGCATGCCGGTCGGTGGCTCGGTGTCGGCCTCGGCGCTCAACAAGGAGGCCGGGGCCCGGTCACGCTGGTCGTTGGTGTTCGCCGCCGCGGTGATGGCGGTGGTCATCGTGGCCTTCGGCGAGGTGGTCGGTCAGGTGGCGATGCCCGCCCTGGCCGGCCTCCTGATGCTGATCGGCTACCGAACGGTGAAGCCGGCGGACCTCGCCTCGGTCTGGCGGACCGGACCGGTGCAGCGGGCGGTGCTCGTGGTGACCTTCGTGCTGACGATGGTGATCCCGTTGCAGTACGCGGTGCTCGCGGGGGTGGGCCTGTCGGTGCTGCTGCACGTGGTCCGCCAGTCGAACCAGGTGACCATCCGGCGCCGGACCCGCAACGACGGCGGCGACCTGATCGAGGTCGACCCACCGGCGGAGCTGCCCGCCCACGAGGTGGTGGTGCTGCAGCCGTACGGGAGCCTCTTCTTCGCGGCGGCCCCGGTGTTCGAGGCCGCCCTGCCCGCAGTGGGCGAGACCTCGGCCGGTTCGGTGGTGATCCTGCGCCTCCGCGGCCGGAGCGACCTCGGCACCACCTTCATGGACGTGCTGCGCCGCTACGCCGAGGCACTGGTGGCGGCGGGCAGCCGGCTGGTGATCGTCTCGGCCAACGACCGCATCATCGAGCAGCTCGAGGTCACCGGGATCACCGCGGTCATCGGCGCCGACGGCGTCTACCCGGGCGACGAACGGGTGGGGGCCACGGTGGAGCGGGCCCACGCCGACGCGGTCGTGTGGGTGGAGGCCCACCGCTGATCCGCTCCGGTGCTGGGCATGCGGTGGTCACCCCTCGGCGGGTGGCGTCCCGAGCGCGAAGGCGTCGGCCGGGTGGCGGACCAGGAGCACCACGCTGACCAGCGCGATCCACGCGGGCACCAGGAACACGGTCGGTGTGGAGACGGTGACGTTGACCAGCTCGAACAGGCCGATGGCGAAGGTGACCCAGACCAGCCAGCGGGGGAGCCCGCCGGTGACGCGGCCGAGGCTGGCGGTGGAGAACATCACGAGCGTGGCCACGCGGGGGAGGAACACCGAGAGCACGACCGCCGCGGCGGCCCGCAGCAGCGACACGGCCCCGGGGTCGGGCGCGGTGTCCGTGAGGGCCACGAGGACGCCCGGCGCGGCGAGGAGCGTCGCCCCGAGGAACATGAGGCCGGCGAGCAGGACGGCCGAGCCCAGGAACACCGTGCCGAACAGCTTCGGCTCGCGGTCCCCGACGCGGCCCCGCACCACGCCCACGAACCAGAGGAATGCGATCGTGGAGAGCACCAGCACCTGCACCCACACCAGCGCGGCGGTGCCGTTCGACGGATCCGAGTAGAAGCGGGTGATCTCGCGGTCGGTGGCGCCGAGGTCCGGTGTGGCCAGCAGCCCGCGCAGGGACAGCGACCAGCCGGCGGCGCAGACGATCCCCGCCACCGCCGCGGCCTCGATCGACGCGAGGCGCGACCGCAGGGTGCTCGGCGGGAACAGCCGTTCTTCGGGGGAGGTCGTCACCGGGCCCGGCCGATCTCCCGGCCGCCCGCCGGTCCTGCATTCTCGTGGCTCGTGTTCCCCTCGCCGCCCACAGCTCGTCCTCCATCTCGGCGGCGGCCAGTCCAGCACGGCGCTCGGAGAGCCCGGGCCGCGGGTGACACACTGCTTGTGGGAGCAAGCGCCGGGGCTCACTCCGGCGGCGGGAGGTGGAAGGACGAATGACCGATCGATCGGCCCCGAGGGGCTCGCGGCACACGGGGCAGGACTCACGGCAGGACACGGGGCAGGACACGGGGCAGGACACGGGGCAGGACTCAGCGGTCCT
>JBMOJH010000085.1:0-14983 GCA_049316905.1 Microthrixaceae bacterium
GCCCGCTTTGGCACAGGCGATCGAGGCGGGCATGATGTTGCGGTCTTCCTTCGCGGCCGCTTCGAGCTGCGCCAGAGCCTGCGCTGCCTCCCAGCCGTGACGCTTGGCGCGCCAGGCATTGAGGCGGGCGATCTGCTCGCCCTCGACATGCGCTTCGATCTTCTGGATCGACTTGAGCCCATCCTCTTCGCCGCCGACCAAAGGCGAGGCTTCGCTCTCGGTATAGGCGTTGACGCCGACCACCTTCATGGCACCGCGCTCGATCGCCTCGACACGGGCGCGATTGCTGGAAACCAGCGCCTCCTTCATGTAGCCGCCCTCGACCGCAGCGACCGCCACGGCCACGGCCCCGCCGACCGGTGCGGCCACGGCCAGCACCCGCGTGGCGGTCAGCGCCCGGGGCGCGGCGACGAGCGACACGCCGAGGGCGAGGCCCCACCCCAGCCAGGCCAGGACGACGACCGTGAGGCGCACCGCGTCGGAGCGGCCGTCGACGGCGCCGGACACCGCCTCGCCGAGGGTGAACGGGAGCGTCAGCCACAGCACGCGGAAGACCCAGAGGACGGGGGGAGCCTGCACGCCCACAGACTTGCGCGGTCGGGAAGGCCACCGCTAGCAACGGGGCATGGGGGATGGAGTCGAACTTCCGTTCGCGTTGGCCACCTCGGTCGGCCCCCTGCCCTTCGACGAGGTGGGGCCGGCCGTCGAGTTCGCGCTCAGGGCCCACGACCGCTTCCCCACGGTGCCGGTGCTCTCGGGCGCCGGTCACTCGCTCCTGGCGCAGGCCGTCGCCGGCCTCGACGGGGTGGCGGCGGTGCCCCCGGGCCTGCTCCGGCTGTCGCACCCGCACTCGCTGGCCGCACCCGATGCGGAGGCCGCCGCCGGTTCGCTGCTCGACCGCGATTGCTTCGCCCCGCTGCACGCCACCCTCGAGGCGTTGGCCGCGGCCGGCCATGACGGCCCGGTGCGCGTCCCGCTGACCGGCCCCGTCACCCTCACCCTCGCGCTCCGGGCGGCCGGGGTCCCGCTCCCGCGCGCCGCCGCGGTGGCCGGTCCGCTCGTGGCCGCCCGCGCGGTGGCGCTGCTCGAGTCGTTGCGGTCGCGGTTGCCCGCTGCCGTGGCGGTGGTGGTGCTCGACGAGCCCGGCCTGATCGGCGCGATGCACCCGACCTTCCCGCTCACCCGCGGCGGCCTGCGCGACCTGCTCGACCCGGTGGTCGACGCGCTCGACCGCAGCCCGGCCGCCGGCGGTGTCACCGGCGCCCGCCTGGTCATCGGGGTGCACGTGCCCGGCCGCACCGACTGGGAGACCGTCCTGGGCTCCGGGGTGTCGATGCTCTCCGCCCCGGCCCACGAGGCGCTCGCGGGCTGGGCCGATCCGATCGGTCGCATGCTCGCGGCCGGGGGCTGGGTCGCCTGGGGCGCGGTCCCGGTGGACCAGCCGCTCGGCACCGGCGAGGAGCTCCTGTGGCGCCGCCTCGCCGCGGTCTGGGCCGAGTTCACGGCCCTCGGCGTGGACCCGCTGCTGCTGCGCCTGCGGTCGATGGTGTCGCCCGCCGACGGCCTCGCCCACTTCGGGCCCACCCAGGCCGGTCGGGTCATCGACCTCACGACGGCGCTGTCGGCCAAGGTGCGCCGCCAGACCGTGGCGGCGCGGCTGTCCCTCGGGGCCTGAGGCCGGCGGCGTGGATGCCGTGGCGATCGCCGTCGGCGCCGTCATCGTGCTGGTGGTGCTGGCCGACGCGGCCGACACGCTCGTGTCCACCCGTCTGCGCTCCGGCCGGTGGTGGCCCACCGAGGTCTTCTACCGGGGCACCTGGAAGCTGTGGCGGGCGATGTCGCGCGGCGTGCGGAAGGGCCCACGGCGCGAGCAGTTCCTCTCGCTCTTCGGCCCGCTGTCGTTGCTGGTACTGCTCGGCCTGTGGACGGCGGGTGCGATCGTCGGCTGGTCGCTCGTGTGGTGGGGCCTGCGCGGCAGCTTCGTCGACCCTCCCACCCACTGGGTCGACACCGTCTACTACTCCGGCGTGACCTACTTCTCGGTCGGCTTCGGCGACGTGCTGCCCGGCACCGGCGCCGTGCGCCTGCTGTCGATCGCCGAGGCCTTCACCGGCCTCGGCCTCCTCGGCCTGGTCATCGGCTTCCTGCCGTCGCTCTACTCCGCCTACCAGCAGCGCGAGGCCCAGCTCGCCCTGCTCGACGACCTCACGGAGCACCGCATCGTGGCGGTCAACCTGGCGGCGTCGCGGGTGGTGGACGGCGACGTCCGGCGCCTCGAATCGTTCTTCGAGGACTGGGAGCGGTGGACCGCGGAGGTGCTCGAGACCCACATGACGTTCCCGATGCTGATGCTGTTCCGGTCCCAGCGGCCCGGGCAGTCGTGGGTGACCGCGATGGGCGTGGTGGCCGACGCCGCGGCCGGCTACGTGGGCGCCGTGCCGGGCACCGACACCTCGGCCGCGCGCTTCATGCAGCGCCGCGCCGCGCTGTGCCTGCGCACGCTGTCGGAGCGGATCGGCGTGCAACCCGACTTCGGTCCCCGCATCACCGAGGAGATGTGGCGCTACGGCTACGAGCAGCTCGGGCCGCTCGGTCTGCCGCTGCGGCCGTTCGAGGAGACATGGGAGCGGGTCGAGGCGCTGCGGGCCGAGCACGCCCCCTGGATGGAGGGCCTGATCGAGGCGCTCGACGCCCCGCGGGGGTTCTGGGGCCACACCGTGGACGGCGAGCTGGCCGAGCCGGCGGACGGGGCGATCGCGCCCGCCGCGCCGGACGAGGGTGTCGGGGGGCCGAAGTAGCCTGCGACGGTGCCCTCACCGTCGGACGCCACCCCCGATCCCGACCTGGACCCGGCCGGGCGCGTCGACTGGTTGCGCGGGGAGATCCGCCGCCACAACCGGGCCTACTACGAACTCGACGCACCGATCGTCGCGGACGCCGACTACGACCTCCTCGTCCGTGAGCTGCAGGCGCTGGAGGCCGCCCACCCCGACCTGATCACCCCCGACAGCCCCACGCAGACCGTCGGGGCACCCGTGGCCACCCAGTTCGCGCCGGTCGAGCACCGGACGCGGATGATGAGCCTCGACAACGCCATGGACCAGGACGAGCTGCGCGCCTGGGGCGAGCGCACGGCCAAGCGTCTCGCCGAGCTCGGCCTCGCCGGCGACGTCCGCTACGTGTGCGAGCTGAAGATCGACGGCCTCGCGATGTCGCTGCGCTACGAGCAGGGCCGGCTGGTGCAGGCCGCCACCCGCGGCGACGGGCGCACCGGGGAGGACGTCACGGCCAACGTGCTGCGGATCGATGGCGTGCCGCACCGCCTCGGGTCCGGTGCGCCCGAACTCCTCGAGGCCCGCGGCGAGGTGTACCTGCCGCTCGCGGCCTTCGAGGCGCTGAAGACCCGCACCGTCGCGGAGAACGAGGCGGCCGAGGCGGCGGGTCGCAAGGGCCGCCCGGTGCCGGTGAACCCCCGCAACGCCGGCGCGGGGTCGCTGCGCCAGAAGGACCCGGAGGTCACCGCGTCCCGCGGCCTCGACTTCTGGTGCTACCAGCTCGGGGAGGTGGTGGGTCCCGACGCGCCGCCGAGCCACTCCGCTGCGCTGGAGTGGCTGGGGTCGTTGGGCCTGCCGGTGAACCCCACCACCGAGGTGTTCACCTCCCTCGACGAGGTGTACGCGTTCTGCGCGCACTGGGTCGAGCACCGCCACGACCTGCCCTACGAGATCGACGGCGTGGTGGTGAAGGTCGACGACCTCGCCGTGCAGTCCGCGCTCGGGGCCACGGCCAAGGCGCCCCGATGGGCGATCGCCTACAAGCTCCCGCCGGAGGAGCGCACCACGCTGCTGCGTGACATCCACGTCTCCATCGGCCGCACCGGCAAGGCCACGCCGTTCGCCGTGCTCGAGCCGGTGTTCGTGGGCGGCTCCACCGTGGGCCTCGCCACCCTGCACAACGAGGACCAGGTGAAGGTCAAGGACGTGCGGCCGGGCGACACGGTGATCGTGCGCAAGGCCGGCGACGTCATCCCCGAGGTGGTGGGCCCGGTCCTCGAGCTGCGTCCCGCGGGCCTGCCCGAGTGGGAGTTCCCCACCGAGTGCCCGGCCTGCGGCGGTCCGTTGGTGCGGCCCGAGGGCGAGGCCCAGACGCTGTGCGTGAACCCCGACTGCCCGCAGAAGCGGTGGGCCCGCATCGCGCACTTCGCCTCCCGTGGGGCCATGGACATCGAGGGCCTCGGCGAGCAGCAGGTGGCGTTGTTCCTGGAGCTCGGCCTGCTCGACGACGTCGCCGGCATCTACTCGCTCGACCTCGACCGGATCCGCGAGCTGCGCGGCTACGGCGAGACGTCGGTGGCGAACCTCGCCGCCGCGATCGAGGCGTCGAAGCGGCGCCCGCTCGCCAACCTCCTGTTCGGCCTCAACATCGTCCACCTCGGCCAGGCCGGCGCGGAGGCGCTGGCCTCGGCGCTCGGCAGCCTGGCGGCGATCCGCACCGCGTCGGTGGCGGACCTCGCCGCGGTGGAGGGCGTGGGCCCGGTGATCGCGGAGTCGGTACACGCGTTCTTCGCCGACGACGGCAACGCCGCGCTCGTGGACCGGCTCGTGGCCGCGGGTCTCAACGTCGAGGGGCCCGAGCGGTCGGTGCTGCCGCAGACCCTCGCCGGTCGCTCCGTGGTGGTGACCGGCACCGTGCCCGGGTTCACCCGGGAGGAGGCCGAGGCCGCGATCAAGGCCCGGGGTGGCAAGAGCCCGGGCAGCGTGAGCAAGCGCACGTTCGCCCTGGTGGTGGGCGAGGAGCCCGGGGCGTCGAAGCTGACCAAGGCCGAGGAGCTGGGTGTGCCGGTCGTCGGCCCGGATGCGTTCCGCGATCTGTTGGACACGGGCGACCTGCCCGGGTGAGGAGGGCCCCGTGGGGGCACAGGCAGTGATCTTCGACTTCGGCGGGGTGTTCATCGACTCCCCGTTCACCGCGCTGCTCCACGCGGCGGAGGAGGCCGGCCTCGACCCCGACCTCATGCTGCGGGTGATCTTCGGTCCCTACGACGAGGACACCGAGCACCCGTGGCACCGGCTCGAGCGCGGTGAGATCACGGTGATCGAGGCGCGTGACGCGATCCTGGCCGCCTCGGTGGAGGAGGCCGGGCGACCGATCGACCCGTTCGAGCTGCTCGCCTCGCTCTCCGGCAGCGAGATCCGCGACGAGGTGGTGGAGTTCTGCCGCGAACTGCGCGCCGGGGGGATCCGCACCGGGCTGCTGACCAACAACGCGAAGGAGTTCGAGGACTTCTGGCGCCCGTTGCTGCCGCTCGACGAGCTGTTCGACGACGTGGTGGATTCCTCCGACGTCGGCCTCCGCAAGCCCGACCCGCGTATCTACGAACTGGCGCTCGGCCGCCTCGGGGTGGCCGCGTCCGACACAGTGTTCGTCGACGACGCCCCGGGCAACGTGGCGGGCGCCGAGCGGGTGGGCATCCGCGCCGTGCTCATCGGCCCGGAGCGCAGCGACGTGGCGGCCGCGCTGGCCGAGCTCAAGCGCCTCGTGGCCGCCGACTGAGCGCGGCATGCCGGGCAGCGCCCGGGGCGAGGTGCGTCGGGGTCAGGCGGCGTTGAAGCACCAGGAGACCGGCTGCGCGGTGCCCTGGCCCTCGGTGCGCTTCCAGACCATCGCGACCACGCAGTTCCGTTCGGGCTCGAGCTCCTCCACGGGGCGACCCGGGCCCGGCACGAACTCCACGAGTCCGGTCCCGAGGTCCTTCACGAGACCGTCCTCCTTCGAGCGGATCTCGGTGCCGTTCACGATCAGGTAGGCGTCGTAGCCGTCCGCGAGGTTGAGCCCCACCGACGCCTGGCGCAGCACCTCCGCACCGGAGGGCGGGATCAGGGACTCCACGCCGTCGGGCTTGGCCGACGAGGTGTTGTCGTTCCCGGTGGTGGCGAGCCCCACGGTGACCACCAGGCCCACCACGGCGCCGGCGAGCAGCAGCAGCATCAGCGCGCGCTGCATCCACATCGGCACACGTCGGCGCGGCTCGTCGCCGGTGGGCATGGCGTCGTCGGTGGGCATGGCGTCGTCGGTGGGCATGGCGTCGTCGGTGGGCATGGCGTCGTCGGTGGGCATGGCGTCGTTGGTGGCCAAGGCATCGTCGCCGGGGTCGGTCGGCCCGGGGGTGGGATCGGTCGCGTGGTCGTCCATCGCGTCACACGGTCTACCCCGTCCCCGGGCACGCGGGGGACCGGCGGTACGATCTCGGGCCGTGACGTCCCCTCCGCGTGCCGCCGGGGAGACCGGACGGGAGCTCGGCGGACGGTACCGACTGGTGGCCACGCTGGGCGTCGGCACCTCCTCGAGGGTCTACCTGGCCGCCGATGAACGGCTGCGCCGCCGCGTGGCGGTGAAGCTCGTGCACCAGGCGCTCGCGGCGGACCCCGCGTTCCTGGCCCGCTTCCGCGCCGAGGCCCGGGCGGCCGCCGCGCTCAACCACCCGAACATCGTGGCGGTGCACGACTGGGGTGAGGACGACACGCCCGACGGGCCGGTGCCGTACCTCGTGACCGAGTACCTCGAGGGCGGCAGCCTGCGCGACCTGCTCGACGCGGGCCGGCTGCTCACCCCGAGCCAGGCGCTGCTGGTCGGCCTCGACGCCACCCGGGCGCTCGCCCACGCGCACCGCCGCGGCCTGGTGCACCGCGACGTGAAGCCGGCGAACCTGCTCTTCGACGGCGAGGGGCGGCTCCGTCTCGCCGACTTCGGCCTGGCCCGCGCGGTGGCCGAGGCCTCCTGGACCGAGCCGGCCGGGTCCACGTTGGGCACCGCCCGGTACGCGTCGCCCGAGCAGGCGCTCGGCCGGCGCGTCGACGGCCGCTCCGACGTCTACTCCTTGGCGCTCGTGCTCGCGGAGGCCGTCACCGGCACCGTTCCGTTCGCGGCCGACACGACCGCCGCCACGCTCGCGGCCCGGGCCCAGGGCGACCTGGAGCTCGATCCCTCCTTCGGTGCCCTGCGGGGCCCGATCGAGCGGGCCGGGCGCCTCGATCCCGATGAGCGTCCCGATGCCGACGAGTTGGAGATCGCCCTGCTGGCCACGGCCGAGGCGATGCCGCGGCCGGAACCGCTGCCGCTCGCGCCGCCGATCGGGGAGGACGAGGTCACCACCGAACTGCACGCGCTGGGCGCCACGCCGATCGATGCGCCGCTCCCGCGGGCCGAGCCGACGGGGGAGCTCATCGTGCTGCCCGACGCGGAGGGTGACGCGACCGGTGACGCGACCGGTGACGCGACCGGTGACGCGACCGGTGACCCGGCCGCTGACGCAGCGGGTGACGCGGCCGCTGACGCAGCCGGTGACGCGCCAGACGTCGCGACCGACGACGCCCCCGACCCCCGGGATGCCACCGGTCCGTTGGAGCGCACGCCGATCGTCGTGGCCGAGGAGCACCACCTCCTCTCCTCCTCCCGGCCGGCGGAGTTCGGCCCGGTGGAGCCGTTCGCGCCGCCCACCCCGGCCGGGCCGACCGCGGTCGAGCCGGCGCCACCGCGGTCCGGCCGTCGGCGCGTGTTCGCCGGTGCGGCGGTGCTCCTTGTGCTCGCCGCCCTGGCTGCGGCGTGGTGGTTCGTCGTGCGTGTCCCCACCCACGAGGTGCCGGACCTGGTGGGCGGCACCGTGTCCGAGGCGCGTGAGCGGGCCCGTGACAACGGCTGGCGCGTGGACGCCTCCGACCTGGTGCGCCGCGACGGCACGCGGCCCGGCGAGGTGGTCGCCCAGCGGCCGGGCGCCGGGGAGTCGCTCGAGGAGGGCGCCACCCTCCGGCTCACCGCGTCCCTCGGACCCACGCTGGTGGTGCCCCCCGCCGTGGTGGGCCGGCCCGAGGCGGAGGCCCGCACCACTCTCGCCGACGCCGGCTTCGTGGTGGGCACGGTCACCCCGGCCGACGACGAGCAGGTGCCGGAAGGATCGGTGGTGCGCGTCACGCCGGCGGCGGACGCACCCGCGCCCGACCCGTCGGGTCGGCTGCCCCGGGGCACGACCTTGGACCTCGTGGTCTCGACCGGTCCCGCCCCACGAGTGGTGCCCACCGGCCTGCCCGGGGCCCGACTGTCCGACGCGCGGGCCACGCTCGCCTCGTTGCAGCTCCAGGTCTCGGTGACCGAGCAGTACGACGACACGCTCCCCGCCGGCTACGTCCTGTCGAGCAACCCGGCGGGCGGCACGCAGGTGGAGCGCGGGAGCACCGTGGGCCTCGTGGTGTCGAAGGGGCGGGCACCGGTGCCCGTGCCCGATGTCCGGGGCCGGAGCGGTACGGCCGCCTCGGCCGCCCTCGAGGCGGCGGGCCTCGCGGTGGCGGGGATCGAAGGACCGCCGTCGGGCGCGGTGCTCGCCACCGACCCGCCCGCGGGCGAGGCCGTCCCACCCGGCACGGCGGTGCGCATCTTCACCCGCACCTGAGCCGGCAGTCCCTCGCACCGTCCGCGTGCGCGCGGAGCGTGGGATCCACCACCCCCGGCCCGGTCCGTCCTAGCGTTCTGGCGCGGTTCGATCCGTCGAGCCCGTTGGGGTGGTCTGCCGGACGTGGTGTTCCCCAGCCGCCGCGAGTGGCGGCCACCCCAACCGGCCCGGCGGCGCCGGGACCGGAGCCAGGCATGGGGGGGATGGGGGCCCGCCGAGCGCCCGCGGGGGAGCGGAGCGTGACGGGGGCCACCGCCCTCGGGCCGGGCCCGCCGGAGGTGCCTCCGTTAGCCTCCACCCGCCATGGACGAGCCGACCCCCGAGGAGCCGATCACCTCGGTGGCGATCGAGGCCCCGGGCGTGGACGAGGAGGCGGTCGTCCCCTGGGCGATCCTCCTGCAGCGGCGGGTGGAGCACCGGGCCAGGCGCAGCGACCGGTATCCGTGGATCGTCACGTGGGTCGTCCTCTTCGGCACGTTCTGGGTTGCCAGCACCATCACGATCCTCGCCGTCAGCCGGCCGACGATCGCGGCGGACCTGGGCACGTCGGTGGAGAGCCTGGTGTGGCTCATCTCCGGGCCCACGATCGCGGTGGCGATCACCGGGACCACCGCCGGCAAGCTGGGCGACCTCCACGGCCACCGCCGCGTCTACCTCATCGGCATGATGGGGGCGACGGTGTTCGTGGTCCTGTCGGCCGTGGCGTGGTCGGGCCTGTCGCTCATCGCGTTCCGGGTCCTCGGCGCCACCATCGGCGCAGCGACCGGTCCGACGTCGCTCGCGATCATCAACCGGATGTTCCCGGCCGAGGAGCGGTCACGCGCCCTCGGGTTCTGGTCACTCGTGGTGGCCGGCGGACCGGTGGTCGGCCTCGTCGTGGGTGGTCCGATGGTGGACGCCTTCGGGTGGCGGGCGATCTTCGTGCTGCAGGCGCCGCTGCTGCTCGTGGCCACGATCGTGTCGTGGGCGGTGCTCCCGGAGACCGAGCGTCGCCGCGACGTGCACTTCGACGTGAAGGGCCAGCTGATCCTGTCCCTGGCCCTGGCGGGGCTCCTCTTCGGCATCGACCGGGCCGCGGCCTGGGGGGTGACGAACCCGTGGGTGCTGGCCTCGTTCGCCCTCGTGCCGACCGCGCTGTGGTGGTTCGTCCGGGTGGAGCGCCGGGTGGAGCACCCGCTGATCCCGCTCGCGTGGTTCCGTCGACGTGGCTTCTCGGTGCCGGTGTTCGTCTCGTTCTTCATCCAGTTCGGCTACATGGGCGGGTTCATCCTCACGCCCAAGCTGCTGAGCGAGGTGCGGGGCCTGAGCGCCGAGGCGATCTCGCTGATCATGGTGCCGAGGCCGCTCACCTTCGCCATCGCGGGGCCGGTCGCCGGCTGGCTCGCCACCCGGGTCACGGCCCGCTCCACGGTGGTGTTCGGCACGGTGTGCCTCACGTTCTCGATGGCGGTGTTCGCCCTGGTGGCGCCGGATCCCGGGACCGCGGCGGTCGTGCTGGCCCTCACGCTCTCGGGGGTGGGCATCGGCGCCGCGCAGCCGCGGATCGCCGCGTCGGTCGCGAACTCGGTGGACAACGCGGACCTGGGCATCGCCGGGGCCACCCAGCAGCTCGTGGCCCAGGTCGGCACCACTGTCGGCATGAACCTGCTCGAGGCGGTGGAGGTGGCGAGCAAGGGCGGCTCCGGGCTCGGCACCAGCTTCAGCATCGCCTACGGCGTGGGTGCGGTCGTGAGCGGGTGCGGTGTGGTGCTCGCCCTGTTCCTGCGCGACCCGGCCGACGCCGCCCGTCGTGGGCGACGCCGGCCGGCGTCGGCGGCCTGAACGGCCGGGACGGCCCGTCGGGCCTCAGTCCTCGGTGATCTCCTTGATGGCCGCGCTCACCTTCGCGGCGAGCTCGGGGTCGCCGCCCTGCTGCTGCATCGCCATCAGCTTGGTCATGTCGCCCTGGACCTTCACCTTGCCGGCCATGAACGCCTGCATCCCGGCCTGGGCGTTGCCGTCCACGAGGATGGCCTTGGCCGTGTCGTAGTCGAGCGTGACGGTGAGGTCGGGGTTCTCGATGTGACCGAGGTCCATCTTCATCTCGCCGTCGCTGGTGTCCATGTGGGCCTGGAGCTCACCGTCGCCGAACGGGACGTCGGTGATGATCTGGTTCATGCGCACCTCGTGGGCGGGAGCCGGGGCGTCGCCCTCCATCTCCTCGCGGATGCGCTTCGCCTCGGCGATCCACTCCTCGGACAGGAACTTGTACTTGGCCACCGGGCCCCCTTCGTCGACTCGGCCCCCCGTGGGCCGCGCGGCAGCGTAGCGCCCCACCCCGCCTGAGGAGCCCGACAGCCCGGGCTGAACGGCTTCGCAGGCTGCCGCCCACTCGGTCGGGAGGGCTCGGTACCGTCGCCCCGTGGCTCATCAGGACATCCCGCAGCAGCCCTTCGGCCCGCCGACCGCCCCGCCGGTGCCGCCGGTCGCCGGTCCCCCGACCGGGCCGCCCTCCGGTCCGCCGCTCGGCCCGCCGACGGGTCCCCCGCTGCTCCCGCCCCCCGGACCGTGGGCCTCGGGGCCGTGGGTCCCGCCGGGTCCGGCCCCGGTCCCGCCGGTTCGCCGACCGCACCGGCCCCGACGGCGGACTGCAGCGGTCGTCACCGGCGTCGCGGCGTTCGTGGTGGTGGCGCTGCTCGCCGGCGTGGTGGCCTACGGCGCCACGGGCGCGCTGCTCGACCGCGGCACCGCGGCCGCAGGCGCAGCCGGTTCCGGCACCGTCCTCACGTCCCAGCCCGTGCAGCAGCCCGACGGCGTCGACTCGATCGTCATCCGCGGCGGCGACCCCTCCGACGCCACCCAGCAGGTGGTGCGGACGGCGCTCGCGGACGTCGACGGCTACTGGCGGCGCACCTACCCGCAGGTCTTCGGTGGCACCTACCGGACGGTCCAGGGCGGGTTCTACGCCGCGGACGGCCGCACCGCGGTGCCCTGCACGCAGTCGCCCGAGCAGGTGCGGGGCAACGCTTTCTACTGCCCCGAGGCCGACGTCATCGCCTGGGACGCGGTGGACCTGCTCCCGTCGATCCGGAAGCAGTTCGGCGACCTCGGCGTGGCCCTGGTGCTCGCCCACGAGTGGGGCCACGCCGTGCAGAGCAGGGCCCGGATCCGCGGCCCGGTGGTGTTCCTGGAGCAGCAGGCCGACTGCATGGCCGGTGCGTGGGTCGCGGACGTGCGCGACGCGGGCGACCGGTCGTTCGCGGTCGACGGCCCGGCCCTCGACAAGGCGCTCGCCGGCTTCCTGGCCCTGCGTGACCAGCCCGGGATCACCGCGTCCACCGAGGCCAACGCCCACGGCTCGGCCTTCGACCGGATCCGGGCCTTCCAGGACGGAGTCGACGGTGGCGCCTCGGCCTGTGCCGACTACACGGTGTCCAAGGTGGCGAACTCGCTCGTGGCGCTGCCGTTCACGAGCGAGGAGGACTACGCCAACCAGGGCAACCTGCCGCTGCAGCAGGCGTACGAGTCGATGAGCGCCGACCTGAAGGACTACTGGAGCACCGAGGGCGCCCCGGCCCTGGGCATCTCCGGCTACGCGGCCCCGTCATCGGTGACCTTCGCGTCGGGGAAGGCCCCGACGTGCGACCGCCGCGAGGGCACCGCGGACCTCTTCTACTGCCCGGGCGACACCACGATCGCGGTGCAGACCGACGGCATCGCCGCCCGTGCCGTGGACCGCATCGGCGACTTCGCGCTCGGTGCGCTCCTCGGCCGGACGTGGGCCTTCTCGGCCCTGGACCAGGCCGGCGACCGCAGCACCGGGGCCGCCCGGGACCGCCGTGCCGACTGCCTGACCGGCGCCTGGACCGCCTCGGTGTTCCGGGGTGAGCGCCAGGGCGCGCAGCTGTCGCTGTCGCCGGGCGACCTCGACGAGGCCGTCGGAGCGCTGCTCGGGACCAGCCGCTCCTCGGCGGGATCGAAGGAGGCCACCGGGTTCGACCGGGTGGCGGCGTATCGTTCGGGGTTCACCGACGGACCCTCCGCCTGCCGGGCCTAGGGCGCTGCCGTCGGCCGACCCACCGGAGGAGCCGTGACCGCACCCGAACCCGACGCCCCGACCCCCGGCGACCTGATCCCCGGCGCCGAGCCGTGGAGCGCACCCGGCGGACCGATCGGCGTGCTCGTGCTGCACGGCTTCACCGGCAACCCCGGCTCGGTCCGGCCGCTCGCCGAGGCGTTCGCCGCCGCCGGCCACGCCGTGGAGATGCCGTTGCTGCCCGGCCACGGCACCCGGGTGGAGGACATGCTCGACACGGGCTGGGCCGACTGGTCGGCGGCCGCCGAGGCGTCGCTGGAGTCGCTGCAGGCCCGCTGCGAGCGGGTCGTGGTGGCCGGGCTGTCGATGGGCGGGTCGCTCACCTGCTGGCTCGCCATCCGCCACCCCGAGCTCGCCGGGATCATCTGCGTGAACCCGGCCGTGGTGGCCGATCCGGGAATGGTCGAGGTCGTAGAGGGACTCGTGGCCGCGGGCGAGACCGTGATGGACGGCATCGGCTCCGACGTGGCCGATCCCGAGGTGGTGGAGACCGCCTATCCGCAGACGCCCCTGGCGCCGCTGCTGACGATGTTCGCGGCGGCGGCGGAGGTGGGCCCGGAGCTGGGTCGCGTCACGTGTCCCCTGCTGCTGTTCACCAGCCCCGAGGACCACGTGGTGCCGCCGTCGGACTCCGACGTGCTCGCTGCCGCGGTGTCAGGGCCGGTCGAGCGGGTGAGCTGTGACCGCAGCTACCACGTGGCCACGATCGATCTGGATCGGGACCTCGTCATCCGTCGCTCGCTCGAGTTCGTGGCCGCACTGCCGGCCTGAGTCCCACAGGTCGGGCGCCGGAATCGGCCCGGTCGGACTCCACGGCTCAAGGTGCGGATCGGCGACGCCGATCCAAGTGGCCGGTGAGCCACTCGGCCGCCACGAGCTGGGGAGAAGGCCATGGTAGGTACTCGCTTTTCGCGCTGCGGCGCCTCGGGCCGGCGGGGCGCCGCCACGGCCGTGGCGGCGACCCTCGTACTGGTGCTGGCGGCGTGCACCCCGTCGCCGGCCGCCGACGGCGGCACCGACGAGGTCGACGGCTCGGTCGCCGCCCTCACCGCTCCGGCGCCGGGCACCACGATGTTCGGCACCACCACGCCGCCCGGATCGGCGGACGCCGACACGAAGCCCACCGTGCTCGGCACACGGTTCACCGTCGACGTCGGTGGCCGGGTGACCGCGTTGCGCTTCTACAAGCACCGGGCCACCCAGGGCCCCTTCGAGGGCACCCTGTGGACCGGCACCGGCACCAGGCTGGCCTCGGTGAAGTTCGCCTCGACGACACGCTCCGGTTGGCAGCAGGCGAACCTCACCTCCGCCGTGCAGCTCACGGCCGGCCAGGTGTACGTGGTGTCCTACTTCGCCCCGTACGGCAGGTATGCGTCGACGGTCAACGGTCTGGCCGCGGAGCGCAGCACGGGCGGGCCCGTCCGGGCGCTGCGTGACGGTGACCGGGGTGTGAACGGCATCTACTCGTACGGAGGGGGCTCGTCGTTCCCGACCGCCACGTACCGGAGCGAGGCCTACTACGCCGACGTGGTGTTCGTCCCCGGCGACGGGGCCGCGGTGGCGCCCACGACCACGGCACCCTCCCAGCAGTCGACGACCACCACGTCGACCACCGTGCCGACAACGACCATCGCGCCCACGACGACGACCACCACCACGACCACCACGACGCTGCCCTCCGGCGGTGGCGCACAGCCGCCGGTGGCGGCCCCGGCCGGGACGAACTGGCGGCTCGCCTTCAACGAGGACTTCACCTCCGGCACGCTCGACCTGAACAAGTGGACGCCCTGTTTCAGCTGGGCCTGGAGCTACGACGGCTGCACGGCCTCGTTCAACAACGGGCGCGAGCGGTACTCGCCCTCACAGGTGCAGATCAACAACGGTGTGGCGTCGCTCGTCGCCCAGCCGGCCACCCCGGTGAACGGCAAGGACTACGTCTCCGGGATGTTGTCCACCACCAACCGGCCGATGTCGAGCGGCAACCCCAACTCGTTGTTCAAGTTCCGCTACGGGTACCTCGAGGGCCGGATGAAGCTGCCCCGGTCCAAGGGGATGTTCGCAGCCTTCTGGCTGCTGCCGCCCGACTACAACAACTGGAACTACCCGTACGAGGTCGATGTGTTCGAGACCCTGGGCTCGACCGACCGGACCACGTGGATGCACGTGCACCACACCAACCGGACGATCGCATGGGACCCGAACGGCAGTGGGGGCAACGGGGCCTGCCCCACGCAGGACTACGCCGACGGGTTCCACACCTACGGCATCAACTGGCAGCCCACCTTCATCGACTTCTACATCGACGGCCGCAGGTGCGGCAGCTTCACCGGTCCGGTGTGGAGTGGCGACCTCGAGGTCATCATCAACCTGATGGTCGATGTGGACTGGCAGCGGCAGTGGGGCCTCGCGGGCGCCACCGTGAGCGACCGGCTCGACGTCGACTACGTGAAGGTGTGGCAGGCGGG
>JBMOJH010000086.1:0-14487 GCA_049316905.1 Microthrixaceae bacterium
TGGCGCGGTTCCGGTTCCGCGCTACGGGGTTGGGCCATCTCCTGGCGGTGAGCGGCCAGAACGTCGCGTTCGTCCTGGTCCTGGCGCGGCCCCTGCTCTCTCGCTGCGGCCTCCGGACGCGGGTGGTGGCGGGTCTCGCGGTGCTCGCCCTGTTCGTCCTCGTCACGCGGGCCGAGCCGTCGGTGCTCCGGGCCACGGCCATGGCCGCGGTCGCGCTCGTGGCGTCGGGTACGGGGCGCGTGGCGCCCGGCGGGCGGGTCCTCGCGCTCGCGATCACCGGGCTGCTGCTCGTCGACCCGCTGCTGGTGCGCTCGGTCGGGTTCCGGCTGTCGGTGGCCGCGTCGATCGGCCTGCTCGTACTGAGCCGGCCGCTCGAGCGGCGCCTCCGGGGCCCGGCCTGGTTCCGCGAGCCCCTCGCCACCACCCTCGCGGCCTCGGCGGGCACGTTGCCGGTGACCCTCGGCCTCTCCGGAGGTGTGCCCGTCGTGTCGGTCGTCGCCAACGTGCTGGCCGTGCCGGCCGCCGGCGTGGTGATGGTGGTCGGCCTGGGCGCCGGCCTCGTCGCGGGCGCGGTGCGGGAGGCGCCGGCTGCGCTGCTGCACCGGCCCACGGCCTGGTTGCTCGCGTGGATCGACGGGGTGGCACGGGTCGGGGCCCGGGTCCCCACCGGACAACTCGGCCCGGTCCGGCTCGCCTGGCTCGCCGTCGTGGGACTCCTCGCGTGGTGGTGGGCGCGGCACCGACCCGCCGCCGTCTCGGGGACCCGAACGTCCGCCCGCCTGCTCGGCGTCCTCCTGCTGTGCTCACCCGCGCTCCTCCCGCCGCGGCTCGGACCGGGGAGCACGGCGGTGGCGCCGGGGGCCCGGGTCCGGGCGGGTCCGTGCGGCGCGGAGGTCGTGGTGGGCCGCGCGGCCAGGACCGGGAAGGTGCTCGAAGGACTCTGGCGAGCGGGGGTCACCTCCGCGGTCGAGGTCCGGTCGGTCGGGGCCGACCGGGTGGTGCTCGGTGACCTGCAGCGGCAGCTCGTGCGGGCACCGGAGGCCGCCGAGGGGGCCTGTAGCGTTCGGGGCCGTGCACCTCCTCCTCGGCGACCGTGAGCTCGACCTCACCGACCGGGCGGTGGTGCTCGACGGCGACGCCGCGGTGGAGCGGGTCGTGACCGACGACGTCGCGGCAGTGGTCCGGGCCCTCGACGGCGGGGCCCCGACCGTGTGGTGGTCCGCCCCCGGCGTCACCGACCCCGGATGGTGCACCGCGGCCGCCAGCGCGCTCGAGGTCGCGGGGTGCGACCCGGCACGCGTGGTCCTCGACGACCGCCTCGACCTGCTGTCGGTCGACGCGCTCTCGGCGCGCTGCACGCCCCGCCCGCCGCCCCCGGGGCCCGCGCTCGCCGCGGTGCTGCCCGACGACCTCGACGAACCGGCGCTCGTGGCGTCGCTGGTGATCGCGTTCGCCGCCGGTCGACGGGTCGTCCGGTGCGGCGACCCCGTCACGGCGCGGCGGTGCCTCGACGTCTGGGAGGTGCTGGAGCGGGAACGCACCGAGCGCTTCGAGCACACCGGCGCCCCGGGGGAGCGCGGCCGATGAGCTCGGGCCGGATCCAGCTGCTCAAGGGCTCCGACCCCACCGTGCTCGCCGGGGCGGCGCGCGACGCCGTGAGCGCGGCGGTCGGTGACGCCCCGCGCGCCGAGGTGCTCGACGAGTTCGCGGGCGACGACTACGACCTGCAGGCCGTGGTGCTCGCCGCCACCACCGTGTCGATGTTCGGCGACCGGGTGGTGGTGGCCCGGAACCTCGCCCGGTTCCCGTCCGCGGAGCTCGGTCCGTTGCTCGACCTGCTCGCCGACCCGCCCCCCGACACCAGCCTCGTGCTCGTGTGGGACAAGCCCACCTCCCCGAACCTCAAGGCGTACCCCGTCCCGAAGAAGGTGGCCGACGCCCTGAAGGAGGCCGGCGGCACCGTCACCGACACCAGTCCGCCCTCGGGCCGGGCCCTCGAGGGCTGGCTCGCCGACCGCTTCGACGCCGCGCCGGTCCAGCTGGGCCCGGCGGCCCGGCGGCTGGTCGTCGAGCGGCTGGGGGAGGACGTCGCCCGCCTCGGGGAGCTGTTCGTCACCCTGGAGGGGGTGCACGGCACCGGTGCGGGCCCGCTCGGACCGGACGACGTGGAGGCCTACCTCGGCGACGCGGGTGGCGTGCCGCCGTGGGACCTCACCGATGCGATCGACTCGGGTGACGCCGGCCGGGCCGTGGCCCTCGCCCGGCGGATGACCGCCGGGGGAGGGCGGCACCCATTGCAGGTCATGGCCACCCTCTCCACCCACGTGGAGCGGATGCTGCGCCTCGACGGCGCCGGCGTGGCCGACGAACGGGCCGCCGCGGCCCTGCTCGGGATGAAGGGCTCCACGTTCCCGGCGAAGAAGGCCCTCCAGCAGGGCCGGTCGATGGGACCGGAGCGGCTCACCCGCGCCGCGGTCCTGCTCGCCGAGGCCGACCTCGACCTCCGCGGGCGCACCGGGACCCCGCCGGAACAGGTCCTCGAGGTGCTGGTGGGTCGCCTCGCCCGGTTGTCCCCCGGACGCGGAAGGGCCGGGCGCAGCGGCCCGGCCCGTCGGAGGTAGTGGTCGCCGGCGGGGCCGGCGGGAGGGTCAGTCGGACGAGCCGGCCGACCGCATCAGGCGGGACTTGCGCCGCGCCGCGGTGTTCTTGTGGAGCACGCCCTTGGCGGCGGCCTGGTCGATGCGCTTCACGGCCAGGCGCACGAGCTCGTCGCGCTCCTCACCGGTGGCCGCCTCGGCGGCCTTGGTGCGGGTCTTCAGCTCCGAGCGCACCGCGCGGTTCCGCTCGCGAGCGGCCTCGTTCTGGCGGTTGCGCTTGATCTGGCTCTTGATGTTGGCCACGGTCCGTCCTGCGATCGTTCTCGGGGGCCGGCCACCTCTGCGGGACCGACGGTCGGGGCGTGGGCACACGCCCGGGCGACCCGGAGAGGATAGCGGCCACGGCGACGGCCGTCAGGTCCACCCGCCGGAGCCCGCGGCCGCGGCGCTCGGGCGGCCCGTCGCGCCGCCTGTCGCGCCGCCGGCGGCACCGATGCGGACCGCGGCGCGCGCCGCGTGCAGACTGTGGGCGCCGTGACCGAGCTGAGCCGCATCCGGAACCTGTCGATCATCGCCCACATCGACCACGGCAAGTCGACGCTGGCCGACCGCATGCTCGAGCTCTGCGGCGCCGTCGACCCCCGGGACATGCGGGCCCAGTACCTCGACTCGATGGACCTCGAGCGGGAGCGGGGCATCACGATCAAGCTGCAGTCGGTCCGCCTCGAGCACGCCGGGCACGTGATCAACCTGATCGACACGCCCGGCCACGTGGACTTCGGCTACGAGGTGTCGCGGTCGCTGGCCGCCTGCGAGGGCGTGATCCTGGTGGTCGACGCCTCCCAGGGGATCGAGGCGCAGACCCTGGCGAACTGCTACCTGGCGCTCGAGAACGACCTCGAGATCGTCGCCGCGCTGAACAAGATCGACCTGCCGGCCGCGGACCCCGACACGTACGCGGCGGAGATCGAGACGGTGCTGGGCATCCCGGCCTCGGAGATCCTGCGGATCTCGGCCAAGACCGGCGAGGGGGTCCCGGATCTCCTCGACGCGGTGGTGGAGCGCATCCCGCCACCCGTGGGCGAGGCGGACGAGCCCCTGCAGGCGCTCATCTTCGACTCCCACTTCGACCAGTACCGCGGGGTGGTCAGCTCGGTCCGCGTGGTCAACGGGCACCTGCGCACCGGCTCGACGCTGCGGTTCATGCAGGCCGGCGCCACGCACGAGGCGATCGAGGTGGGCGTGCGCACGCCCGACAACCTGCCGGTCGCCGGGCTCGGTCCGGGCGAGGTGGGCTACCTCATCGCCGGCATCAAGGACGTGGGGGAGGCCCGCTCGGGCGAGACCGTCACCGAGGCGGCCCGCCCGGCTGCCGCGGCGCTCGAGGGCTACCTCGAGCCGAAGCCCATGGTGTTCTGCGGGCTCTACCCGGTGGACGGCGACGAGTTCGACGACCTGCGCGAGGCCCTCGAGAAGCTGCGGCTCAACGACTCGAGCTTCAGCTACGAGCCCGAGACCTCCGGCGCGCTGGGCTTCGGGTTCCGCTGCGGGTTCCTCGGCCTGCTCCACATGGAGATCGTGCGGGAGCGGCTCGAGCGCGAGTTCGACCTGTCGCTCATCGCCACCGCCCCGTCGGTGGAGTACCGGGTGCGCACCACCGCCGGCGAGGACCTGGTGGTCGACAACCCGGCGGAGCTCCCGCCGGCCGTGGAGCTCGAGTCGATCAGCGAGCCGTACCTGATGTGCTCGATCATCACGCCGTCGGAGTACGTGGGCACGCTGATGGACCTGTGCCAGACGCGTCGCGGCGAGCTGTCGAAGATGGAGTACCTGTCGCCGGAGCGGGTGGACCTGCAGTACCGCCTGCCCCTCGCCGAGGTGGTGCTCGACTTCTTCGACCAGCTGAAGAGCCGCACGCAGGGCTACGCGAGCCTCGACTACGAGCCGGTGGGCTACGACCGCGCCGAGCTCGCCAAGGTCGACATCCTCCTCAACGGCGAGCCCGTCGACGCGTTCTGCTCGATCGTGCACAAGGACAAGGCGTACGACTACGGGAAGCGGATGACCGACAAGCTGCGCGAGATCATCCCGCGCCAGCAGTTCGACGTGCCGATCCAGGCCGCGATCGGGAGCCGGATCATCTCGCGCCAGACGGTGAAGGCCTACCGCAAGGACGTGACCGCCAAGCTCTACGGCGGCGACATCTCCCGGAAGCGCAAGCTGCTCGAGAAGCAGAAGGCCGGCAAGAAGCGGATGAAGAACCTCGGCCGCGTCGAGGTGCCGTCCGATGCCTTCATCACCGCCCTCCGCCTCGAGGAGTAGTAACCCCGGCCACGAGGTCGCCCTGTCCGGGTCGGCTGCTCACGCCGGGAATTGGCACTCGCGTACACTGAGTGCCAATGCTCGACGATCGGAAGTCCGCCATCCTCCGTGCCGTCGTCCAGCAGTACATCTCCACGGCGCAACCCGTCGGGTCGTCCACGGTGGCGGCCCGCGACGACGTGGCGGTCTCCTCGGCGACGGTGCGCAACGACATGACGGTCCTCGAACGCGAGGGCTACCTGGTCCAGCCGCACACCAGCGCGGGCCGGATCCCCACCGAGAAGGGGTACCGGTTCTTCGTCGACGGCCTCGGCGGCGCCGGGGAGGGCCTCAGCCCCACCAACGTGCGGCGGGTGCGCGACTTCTTCACCGCGGCACACGGCGAGCTCGAGCAGATGCTCAAGGACACCACCCACCTGCTGGCCTCGCTGACCGACAACGCCGCGGTGGTGGTGGGGGAGCAGCCCGAGGCCGCCACCCTGCGGTCGGTGCAGCTGGTGGACCTGTCCCCGCGCACGCTGCTCACCGTGGTGGTCCTGTCCAACGGCGTGGTCCTGAA
The DNA here is from genome assembly GCA_049316905.1 of Microthrixaceae bacterium. GTDB lineage: Bacteria > Actinomycetota > Acidimicrobiia > Acidimicrobiales > Microtrichaceae > CAIPVR01. The sequence continues at coordinate 5,479 of JBMOJH010000086.1, forward strand.
GCGCACGGTCGAGCTCGCGGCCGACGTCGACCGCGACGAGGTGGACGACGCGACCTCCCTCGTGGCTTCGGAACTGGTGGGTCACCCGCTGCACGAGGTGGGCGCCTGGGCGGCGCCCGCCGGGGCGCCGGGCGCCGCGCTGGCCGGGATCGCGGCCGGGGCGCTGCACGAGGCCGCGCACGGCGAGGGGACGCAGGTCTTCGTCGACGGAGCGTCGCGGATCGCCGGATCCTTCGACGCCCGGGAGACCGTGGCGCAGGTGCTGGGCATCCTCGAGCAGCAGTTCGTGGTGGTGACCCTGCTGAAGGACCTCGTCGACCAGGGCATGACCGTGGCGATCGGTTCCGAGACCGGGATCGAGACCCTCGCGGATTGCTCGCTGGTGGTGGCCCCGTACGGTCCGGGCGGCGAGGTGGCCGGCACGATCGCGGTGCTCGGCCCCACCCGCATGGACTACTCCGAGACCCTCTCCGCGGTCGCGATGGTGAGCCAGCGCCTCAGCCGGACGCTCACCGAGGGCTGAGCGGCGACCATGGCTGATCCCTACGAGATCCTCGAGGTGTCCCGCGACGCCACGGACGACGACATCAAGCGGTCGTACCGGCGTCTCGCCCGGCAGTACCACCCGGACGCGAACCCCGACGATCCCGACGCCGAGGCGCGCTTCAAGGAGCTCGCCGGGGCCTACGAGATCCTCTCCGATCCCGACAAGCGCGCCCGCTTCGACCGCTACGGCTCGGCCGAGGGCTTCGACCTCGGCGACCCGTTCGGGTCCGGCGCCGGCGGCCTCGGCGATCTCTTCGACGTGTTCTTCGGCGGGGCCGGGCCCTTCGGCGGGCAGGGCGGCCGCGGTGGCCCCGCCGGGCCGCGGCGCGGTCCCGACCTGGAGGTCACCGCCACCCTGCCGTTCACCGAGGCGGTCTTCGGCACCCAGACCGCGGTGACGGTCCACACCGCGCTCGCCTGCGAGGACTGCGACGCCACGGGCGCGGTGGCGGGCACCGTCCCGGAGCCCTGCCCCGACTGCGGCGGCACCGGCGAGGTGCGCACCGTCCGCCAGACGGTGCTCGGCCAGATCGTCTCGGCCGCCCCGTGCCGGCAGTGCGGCGGGACGGGCCAGGTGATCGCCTCGCCGTGCCCCACGTGTGCCGGTGACGGCCGGGTGGCGACCGACACCACCTACACCGTCGACGTGCCGGCGGGCGTGGACGACGGCTCCACCCTGCGCCTGACCGGCCGCGGCGCGGTGGGTCCCCGTGGCGGCCCGCCCGGCGACCTCTACGTGCGGCTGCGGGTGCAGCGCCACCCGACCTTCGAGCGTCACGGCGACGACCTGCTCGAGCGCCGCCCCATCTCCATCGCCCAGGCCGCGCTGGGTGCATCGCTGCTGGTGGACACCCTCGACGGGGTCGAGACCCTCGTGGTGCCGCGCGGGACCCAGACCGGCCGCGTGTTCCGGCTGAAGGGTCGGGGCGTGCCCCACCTGCAGGGCCGGGGTCGCGGCGACCTGCACGTCGAGGTGGTGGTGGAGACGCCGTCGAAGCTCTCCGCCGAGGAGGAGGACGCACTGCGGGCCTACGCCGCGGTGCGCGGCGAGGACGTGGCCCCCCACGACGAGGGCTTCTTCTCCCGGATCCGCTCGGCGTTCAGCTGATCGTGGCCGGCTGACGGTGGCCGACGAGCTCCTCCGCCGGGCCGCGGCCCACGTGGTGGTCGCGGACCTCCACGCCCCCGAGCCCGACGACGACGACCGCCATCACCTGGTGCGGGTGCTGCGGCTGCGGCCGGGCGAGCCGGTCACGGTGACCGACGGTGCCGGGTCGTGGCGGCCGTGCGAGTTCGGCGACCCGGGGGCCACCGGCCCGCTGCTCCGGCCGACGGGCCCCGTGGTGGCCGAACCCGCTCCTGCTGCGGAGCTCGCGGTCGGCTTCGCCCCGGTGAAGGGGGACCGACCCGAGTGGGTGGTGCAGAAGCTGACCGAGCTGGGCGTCGACCGCATCGTGGTCCTGCGCGCCGGACGTTCCGTGGTGCGCTGGGACGGCGAGCGGGGCGTCCGCCATCTGGAGCGCCTGGAGCGGGTGGCCCGGGGAGCGATCAGCCAGTGCCGGCGGGTCCGGCTGCCCCGGATCGAGGTGGCGTCCCCGGCCGAGCTCCTGGCGGGGGGCGCGGTGCTCGCGGAGCCCGGTGGCCGGGACCTGAACGCGGCCGACCGATGCGTGCTCGTCGGCCCCGAGGGGGGCTGGACACCGGAGGAGCTCGCGGCGGCCGGGGCCGACCAACTGGTCACCCTCGGTGGTGCGGTGCTGCGGGCCGAGACCGCGGCGGTCGCTGCGGGTGTTCGGCTCGGCGCGCTCCACGGTCGCTGATCGACCTTCCCTCGACGAATTGCCACGGAGGGTGCTGCCGCGGGTACTTTTCCCTCTGGCGCGGGTGGACGCGCCGACGCAGAGTGGTGCCTGCGCTGCACCGGGGCCCACCCGGTCCCCATGCCGGTCCGACGGGTCGGCCCTGAACAAGGGAAGGGCGACATGAGCCAGGACATCTCCGACGACGAGGAACTGCGGGACGAGAGCTACGGCAAGGTCGTGGGCGAGCGCCTCCGTCAGATCCGTCGCCAGAAGCGACTGTCGCTCCAGGAGGTCGAGTCCGTCTCGGCCCAGGAGTTCAAGGCCAGCGTGCTCGGTGCCTACGAGCGTGGTGAGCGGGCCATCTCCGTGCCCCGCCTGCACCGTCTGGCCCAGTTCTACAAGGTGCCCGTCGACCAGCTCCTCCCGGGTGAGGAGCAGGAGGCCGCCGAGGACGCCGGCCGCCGCGACCAGGACAGCATGGGCGCCAAGATCGACCTGACGCGCCTCGAGCAGCTCTCCGGCGCCGAGGCCGACATGCTCTCGAGGTACCTGCGGATGATCCAGGTGCAGCGCCAGGACTTCAACGGCAGGGTGCTCACGATCCGCCGTGACGACATGCGGGCCATCGCCTGCATCCTCGGGGTGAGCGAGGACTCCGCGGACCGTCGCCTCGGGGACCTGGGTCTGCGCCTCGGCTGACGGGGTGGCTCAGCAGCCCCGTTCCACGTCGTAGAGCGACCACCCGTCGCCCCCGGGCACGCGGGTGATCCGCACACCGCCCACGCACCCCTCGTCCGCCATGCGGCGGAGCAGCTCCGGCTCGTTCGAGCGGGTGTAGCGGTCGGTGTAGTTGTCGAAGGCCACCACGTGGTCCACCTGCCGCTGGCGGAGGAACGCCGCGTACTGGTCGACCGACGCGAACCCGCCGCGGTGGAGCCCCTCGGGGAAGAACTCGGCGTCGAGCACGCCGCCGGCGCGGGCCACGGCGTACAGGCCGTACTTGCCGTCGAAGGCCGACAGCACCCGGTAGGTGTCGCCCTCCCGGACCCCGTCGGAGTCCGCGAAGCGGTCGATCGTGGCCGGCGGGTTCCGCACGAGCGAACCCCACGCGTAGTCCATCCCGAACGGGACGAACATCGGTACCTGGAGCACCAGGAACACCCCGGTCAGCGCCGCCGGGGCCCAGACGGGGAGCGGTCGGCGCCGCTGCATCTGCAGCCCGACGAGGACCATCGGCACGAGCACCACCAGCAGGCGCATGGCCACGGTCTGGAACAGGGCGCCCACCTGCGTGGCCATGGAGGTCTGGGCCACCACCGGCGATTGGAACACCGCCCAGGCCGCCGGGAGGCTCACCACGGCGGACAGCAGCCACCAGCCCACCAGCGGCTTCCGCCGCTCGGGTCGCTCGAACGGCAGCCACAGCAGCACCACGACCGCCACGATCGGCATGACCACCGCCGGATGGATGACCTGGGCGAGCACGGCGAGCACCACCGCGGCGGCGGTGCGGCCCCGGTGCCAGGACCCCATGGCGAGGAGGCAGCACGCCACCGCCCACAGGAACGGCAGCTGGCCGAGCAGGGGCGAGATGACGAGCGACGGGTTCGCGAGGGTGGCGGCGGCCCACCAGCCCCGCCGCAGGGTCGGGAACGTCCAGAAGGTGGCGGCCACCGTGGCGACCATCCCGAGCACCAGCCAGAGCGTCACCGCCCGGTCGCCCAGCAGCGGCCACACGAGCGCGGAGGTGAGCCAGGGCACCGACGCGTAGGGGAACGTGAGCGCCTCGCCGTTGGCCAGCGGAGCGATGTGCATCGGGACGCCGTTGCCACCCCAGAGCTGCTCGGCGATCCACCAGACGTGGACGTTGTTGCTGAGCGAGTCGTGGCTGATGAACACGGGCCGGGACAGTGCGAGCACGCCCATGACCACCCACGCCGAGGCGATCACTGCGGTGGCGATCCGGCCCGAACGGTCCCAGGCGTCGGTCGAGCGGCCCTCGGGAAGGGGCTGTGCCCCCGGCGCGGAGTCGCTGGCTACCGTGTTCACGGCCGCCGGGCCGGTGGGGACGGGATCTGCCATCGGTGGGTGCTCGGAACTGCTGTGTCGGTCGGGTGGCTCGAGGAGACCCGTTGGATCCAGGAACGGAACGTGCCCGTTGGGGCGCCGCGGCCACAGGTTATGGCGCTGCCGCGCTCTGCATGCCCATCCTGACCCTCGCCGCGGACGCGGGGACCCGCGAGCGGGTCACCACCGTGGTGGCCCTCGCGGTGGCCGTCGGGGTGGCCGTGGCCTACGGACGCTGGGCCCGGGGCCGGGTGACGGTCTGGCTCGGTCCGGTGGTGGTGGGTGTGGCGGCCCTGCTGTACACGGTGACGCCCGCAGGGGCGGCCACCGCGATCCTCGCCGCGCCGGCCGGTGCGGGCGTGGGCCTGGCGTGCGGTCCCGGGGCGCACCGCTGGTGGCCGTCGCACCGGATGGCGGCGCTGGTCGGCGGGTGCGCCGGGTTGGCCACCCTGGGGGCCGGGGGCCTCGTGCTGGGCCGCGGCGGCGCGCTGCTGGCGCTGGCGGCGGCCATGACGGTGGTCCCGCCGGCGGTCGCCGCGCTGCTGCACGTGCCGGCGGAGCCGGCCGGGGTGCGGCCCCGGCGGGCGCTCGTGGCCGTCGTGATGGCGGGGGTGGTGGGACTCCTCCTGTGGACCGGGGCGAACGACCCGCAGCTCTCGTGGTTCGGGCCGGTGGTGCCGAACGGACCCCGTGACTCGCGGGAGGTGGCGATCACCTTCGACGACGGCCCCAACGGCCGCTGGACCCTGGAGACCGCCCGCCTGATGGACGAGCGCGGCGCGAAGGGCACCTACTTCGTGGTCGGCAAGGCGGTGGAGGCCCAGCCCGAGGTGGTGCGGCGGCTGCTGGCCGACGGCCACCTCGTGGGCAACCACTCGTTCCACCACGACTACTGGCGCTGGCTGAACCCGCTCTACCCCGAGCTGCCCCGCACGCAGACCGCGATCGAGCGGGCCACCGGGACCTGCCCGGCGTTGTACCGCCCGCCGCACGGCCAGCGCACCCCGTTCATCACCGCCCAGGTGGCGGCGAAGGGCATGCGCACGATCACGTGGGACGTGTCCGGTGGCGACTGGGCCACTGATGACGGGGCGCTGGTGGCGCGCCGCATCCTGGCGAAGGTGCGGCCGGGGTCGATCATCCTGCTGCACGACGGGATCGACGGGAACGTCGGCACCAACCGCGACGTGGTGCTGGGGGCGCTGCCGCTCATCCTCGACGGGCTGCGGGAGCGGGGCCTGCGGCCGGTGCGGCTCGACCAACTCGTGGACGTGCCCACCACACTGCGGACCTGCTGAGCCCAGGCCGGCAGGTCTCAGCCCCGGCGGCGGAGGCGGCCGACGAGCTTGGCCAGCACGAACAGCTTGAGGACGCCGAGGCCCGCGAGGCCCACGGTGGCCGCCACCGGCGGCACGAGGCTCGGAACCGGACGGTCCGCGGGGCGGCGCCGGGTGACGCGCACGGCGGCCGCGGCGGTGGCCCAGAGGTCGATCACCACGTCCTTCATCCGGGTCCGCGACCGGAACACCGGCACGGGCACCACGATGTCGTTGCGCACCCGGTAGCCGAGGCGGGACAGCACGATGGCCACCTCGACCGTCTCGGAGTACTTGTAGCCCTGGTAGTAGTTGAGGGCGTCGGCGAGGGCGCCGAGGCGGAAGATCCGGTAGCCCGACTCCACGTCCTTGAGGCGCACGCCGCCGGCCCACAGGGTGGCCCAGGTGCTCATCACCCAGTTGCCCACCTGCTTGTAGGGCGGGTAGGTCGACAGGTCCCGCTGCACCAACAGCGCGTCGAGGCCCTCCTCCACGGTGCGCCGGTGGAGGTCCTCCAGCACCGCGAGCTCGTGCTGGCCGTCGGCATCGACGGTGTAGACGAGGTCGTCGTCGGACAGCTCGCCCGCCTCGAGGCGGCGGCGCAGGTCGGTGAAGGCCAGGTAGTACGCCTCGCTCATGCCCTGGTTCACCTCGTGGACCAGCATGCGCGCGTCGGGGTGGTCGGGGAGGAAGGCCTGGATCTCGGCCCGGGTGCGGTCGGTCGAGCCGTCGTCCACGACCACCAGCTCGTCGCAGTACCCGTAGAGCTTGCCGAGCACGTCGCGGACGGTCGGCTCCTCGTTGTACGCGGGCACCACGGCGATGCGGCGACGCGGGCGGGGCTCGTCGGTGACGTTCACTCGGTTCCCTCCAGGACGTGCACGCGGTGGTGCCTGCTCAGCCGGGCCGGTCGCCGGTCCGGTGGGTCACGTACCAGTCGAAGGACCGCTTGAGGCCCTCCTCGATGCCGATGCGCGGCTCCCAGCCGAGCACCTCGCGCGCCTTGTCGTTGCGCACCACCTGCGGCTTGAGGTCGCCGGGGCGGCTGGGGCCGAAGCTGACCTCCACGTCGCCGGCGAGCTCCGCGGTGAGCTCGGCCAGTTGGCGGATGGTCACGGGCTCGGGCCCGTCGACGTTGAACACCTGGTTCTCGCCGGCAGGGGCCAGCGCCAGCACGTGGGCGGCCGCGAGGTCCTCCACGTACACGAAGTTGCGCGACTGCATCCCGTCGCCGTCGATGGTGATCGGCTCACCGGCGAGGGCCTTGCGGAAGAACGCCGACATGACCGTGCTCTCGCGCATGTTCGGGCCGTAGGGGATCCCGTAGCGCAGCACCGTGAACGGCCGGCCGTAGAGGTTCAGATAGTCCCTGCAGGCGAACTCGGAGGCGATCTTGGTGGTGATGTAGAGGTGCCGGTCCGTGTCGGGGGTGAACGGGGTGGTCTCGTCGACCACCTCGCCCACGGTGGCCCCGTAGACCCAGACGGTCGAGGCGAGGACCACCCGGCCGGCGTCGGTGCGGCGCGCGGCGTCGAGCACGTTCACGGTGCCCTGGACGTTCACGGCCACCGCCCGGGCGGGCTCGGCGAAGATGTCGTTCACGTCGGCCATCGCGGCGAGGTGGAACGTGGCCTCGGTGCCCTCCACGGCCGGGAGGAGCGAGTCCACGTCGAGGATGTCCACCTCATGGAACTCCACGTCGTCGCGGTCCGGGGCCCGGGTGTCGAGCACGCGGACCGTGCGGCCGGACGCGAGGAGGGCGTCCACCACGTTGGAGCCGATGAAGCCGGTGCCGCCGGTGACGGCGACCGTGCCGGGGGAGTTGCTCACGAGGCGAGCACCTCGTTCACGCCGCGGATCACCAGATCCACCTGCTCGTCGGTCATGATCGCCGACACGGGCAGGCACACGTGGCGGGCGCAGAGCTCCTCGGCGCCGGGCAGCGGGCCGTCGGCCCACGGCTCGAACACCGACTGCAGGTGCAGCGGCAGTTCGTAGACCTCACCGGAGAGGCCCACCTCGTACTCCTCGCGGAGGCGCTTCTTGACCATCCCGCGGTCGGCCTCGGGCGGCAGGAAGGCCACGTACTTGTAGAAATTCGACCGGCTGCGCTCCGGGATGTCGAGCGGGCGGAGCGGGCCGTCGGCGAAGGCCTCGTCGTACCGGGCGGCCACCGAGCGGCGGTGCTCCACGAACTGGTCGAGGCGGCGGAGCTGGCTGAGCGCGATCGCCGCGTGCGGCTCGCTCATGCGCCAGTTGTACCCGAGCCGGGTGTGGTCGTTGGTGAGGAACGACGCCTTGCCCTGGTCGCGGTAGATCTTGGCCTCGTCCACGAAGTGCGAGTCGTTGGTGATGAGCATCCCGCCCTCACCGCCGGCGAGGACCTTGGTGGGGTAGAAGCTGAACGAGCCGGCCACGCCGAACGTGCCGGCCATCTGCCCGTCGAGCGAGCTGCCGTGGGCGTGCGCCGCGTCCTCCACGAGCCACAGGCCGTGCTCGGCGCAGATGCGCTGCACGTCGAGGACCGAGGGCGCCACGTAGCCGCCGATGTGGACCATCACCACGCCGACGGTGTTCGGGCCGATCGCGGCCTCGAGGGCGGCGGGGTCGAGCGCCATGGTGGCGGGGTCGCAGTCCACGAAGCGGATGCTGGCGCCGGCCGAGACGGCAGCGGCGGCGGTGGCGAAGAAGCTGTTGGCCTGCACCAGCACTTCCTTGCCGCGGCACTCGAGCACCCGCAGCGGGATCTCGAGGGCGCTGGTGCCCGAGCTGACCGCGATCGCGTGCTCCACCTTGTGGGCCGCCGCGAACTCGGCCTCGAGCTCGCGGCCGATGGCCCCGAGGGTGAGCTGGCCGGTGCGCAGGCACTCGTCGATCTGGCGGAGGATCTCCTCGCGGTCCTCGTCGGGGAAGTGGATGGCAGCAGCGGGGACGCGCATGTGGTGGAGGTGCCTTTCTCGTTTCGACCGGGACCGTCGCAGGGCGTGGCCGGTGTCTGGTGCCCGCCGGGGGGCGGGACCGGGGCCGCACCGTTGCGCCGTCCGGTGCGCCGCACCCTAGTGGCGCCAGGACGCCTGATCCCTCATCGCCCCGAATGGCGGCGCGGTAGGAGATACCCGCAAAATGGTCGACCTGCCCCGGACCGGCCCTGCCGGAACGGCGCGGGATCCCGGCAGACTGGCCCCACGACGTGGTGCGGGACCGGGACGGGGCGGCGGAACGGCCCCGACGGACCAGAGAAGGATCGACATGACACGAACCGGCGCACGACGCAGGAC
>JBMOJH010000087.1:0-14460 GCA_049316905.1 Microthrixaceae bacterium
CCCGAACTGACGCTGGACCGCCTGGTCGCCGAGGGTGAGCTCGACCAGCGGAGCGGCTGAGCCGCAGCATCCCCGGGCCGGGGTGTCGACGGGAGCGCCCAGCGGCCAAGATGGTCCGGTGGAGCCGGGCAACGAGGGAACCGCCGACGGGGCCGACCTCGATCGGGAGCCGTCCGAGCAGGTCGAGATCGAGCCCTGGATCGCCGTGTGGGGCCCGGAGGAGCTGTGGCCCGGCCAAGCGGAACGGCAGGACGAGCTGCGGCGCCGCACCGGCGCCGAGTTCGGGAGCCGTGTCTACGTGGCGGAGGGCGCACACGTCGCCTGCGAGTCGCTGCGCATGGGGGACCGCAGCTTCGCGGCGCACGGCTGCGTGCTGCGCGACCGACTGGTGATCGGCGACGACGTGTCGCTCAACCCGTACGTCACGCTGGCAGGACGGGTGCGCATCGGCAACGGGGTGCGGATCGCCTCCCACGCCGCGCTGTTCGGGTTCAACCATGTCTTCGACGACCTGGACACACCGATCTGGCTCCAGGGACTGGACGAACGCGGCATCGTCGTCGAGGACGACGTCTGGATCGGCACCCACGCAGTCGTCACCGACGGCGTGACGATCGGGGCCCACAGCGTCGTCGCCGCCGGAGCGGTGATCACTCGCGACGTCCCACCGTGGTCGGTGGTCGCCGGAGTGCCGGCCCGCGTGATCGCCGACCGTCGGACGTCGGAACGCAGCACACCGAGCCTCATCCAGAGGCGGACCGATGTCGAGCGCTGGATCGAACGTGTCGCCGAGCAGTGGCCCGACGTGCTGGACCACCACCGGACACCTGAGGGAGCCGCCGTCCGATACGTCGACGTTCCGGGCGGCCCACAGCGGATCCGACCGACCTGCGACGCCATCGAGATCGCCGCGGCCTTCGGCGATGTGGCGCGCGCCGGACCGGTCGAGGAACTGACCTCTTGGCTCCGGGGCCTCCAGGACCCGGTCACCGGGCTCGTCACCGAGCCCCGCGAACCGGCGCTGGGACCGGATCCACTCGCGCTCGACCACGACGCCGAGTGGCACCAGTACGGAGTGCTCTCGGTCGGCTATGCGCTCGAGGTCCTCGGCAGCCACCTGGAGCACCCCGTCCACGTCGTCCACGACTGCACGACCGAGGACCTGCTGGGACGACTGGACGCGCTCCCGTGGCCAGAACTCGCCTGGCCCGCCGGCGCCTGGGTCGACTTCTGGGGCACTGCCGCCTACCAGAACCGACGCCACCACGGACTGGACGACCCCATCGACGGCGTCATCGGGTGGATGACCCGCCGGGTCGATCCGCTCACCGGCATGTGGGGTGGCCCCAACCGGACGTGGGGCTGGCTCATGCCGGTCAACGGCTGGTACCGGGCGGTCCGGGGCACCTTCGCCCAGTTCGGTGTCGCCGTCCCCCACCCCGAGGAGGTGCTCGACACCGTCGCCGCCCACTCCCGCCAGCACGGTTGGTTCGCCGACCGGGAACGGACCGCCTGCGACGTGCTCGACGTCGTCCACCCCATCTGGCTGTGCACGAAGCAGACCGAGCACCGTCGCGACGAGCTGCGCGACGCCGCACGGCGCATGCTCCACGACCTGCCGGCCCACTGGGTCGACGGTCAGGGCTTCGCCTTCTCGCCCGACCAGCCGCCCGGCCTGCAGGGCACCGAGATGTGGTTGTCGATCGCGTTCCTGCTCGCCGACCACCTGGGCGCCGCGGACTCGCTGCCGTGGCGTCCGAGGGGTGTGCACCGTCCGGAGCCGGTCGGTTCCGACACCCTCGGCCCTCCCCTGTCGGCACCCGGTCGCACACCGTGACACATCGAGCGGAGCTACCGGCGGAGGACCACCACGGGATCGACCGACTGGTCGCCGCCTACGCGGACACCGTCACCCGCAGGGCCTGGAACGAACTGGTCGACCTGTTCCTCCCCGAGGCCGTGGTGCACATCGACACCGTCACCCGTCCGGCGTTCGAGGTCGTCGGACCAGCTGCGCTCGGCGAGTTCATCGGCGGTGCCGTCGAGCGGTTCGACTTCTTCGAGTTCGTGCCGCTCAACCTGGTGACCTGGCCCGACCCGGCCGGAGACGGGGCCCGGGCCGGGGCCCGGCTGCACATGTGCGAGATCCGACGGAACGCTGTGGACGGCGAGTGGACGACCGCCTACGGCCGATACGACGATCTGGTCGAACGCCGCGGCGGCCACTGCAGGCGGGCTGAGGCCCGCGACGGTCGGCGGGGCCCTGCCGGCCGCTCCACGACCACGACGTAGGGTTCGGTCAACCCGGGACCACCGGCCGCTTCGCACCCGCCACGCACCACCCGCACGGAGACCGAACGTGATCGAACACCCGAGCTGCTTCATCGACGGCACCTGGTCGGACCCGGCCGACGGCCGCCCGTTCGAGGTGGTCGACCCGTCCACCGAGGAGCCGATCGGCACCGTCCTCCTCGGCGGGGCCGACGACGTGGACCGCGCCGTGGCGGCCGCCCGCGCGGCGTTCCCCTCGTACTCCCGCACCACGGTGGCCGAACGCCTCGACCTGCTCGCCGCAGTCACCGCGGCGTACGCCGAGCGGGTCGACGATCTGGCCGACCTCATCTCCCGGGAGATGGGCGCACCGGCGAAGCTGTCCGCCCGGGCCCAGGCCCCCGCCGGTCTCGCGCACCTCGCCACCACGTCGGCCGCGCTGGAGGACCTCCCGCTCACCGAACACCGCGGGTCGAACGTGATCCGGCGCGAGGCGATCGGGGTGTGCGGCCTCATCACCCCCTGGAACTGGCCGGCGAACCAGATCATGTGCAAGGTCGCACCCGCCCTCGCCGCCGGCTGCACGATGGTCCTCAAGCCCAGCGAGTTCACCCCGTTCAGCGCGATGGTGATCGCCGAGGCCCTCGACGCGGCCGGGGTCCCCGCCGGGGTGTTCAACCTCGTGGTCGGCGACGGTCCCGGCGTGGGGGCCGCCATCGCGGCCCATCCCGACGTGGACATGGTCTCGTTCACCGGCTCGACCGCCGCCGGGATCTCCGTGGCGCAGGCCGCGGCCACCACGGTGAAGCGGGTGAGCCAGGAACTGGGCGGCAAGTCGCCGAACGTGATCCTCCCCGGCGCCGACCTCGACCGGGCCGTGCGCGGGGGCGTCGTGACCTGCATGCAGAACTCCGGCCAGTCGTGCGACGCCCCCACCCGCATGCTCGTGCCGCGGGAGCACCTCGACCGGGCCGTCGAGGTGGCGGGAACCGTCGCGGGGAGCCTCGTGGTCGGGCCGCCCGACGGCGAGGGCGTGGATCTCGGGCCGGTGGCCAACCGCCGCCAGTTCGAGCGGGTCCAGCACCTGATCGGCGTGGGCGTCGAGGAAGGTGCCGAGCTGGTCTGCGGTGGTCCGGGCCGCCCCGACGGGCTCGACCGCGGCTGGTTCGTGCGCCCGACGGTGTTCAGCGGCGTCACGAACGACATGGCGATCGCCCGCCAGGAGGTGTTCGGCCCGGTGCTCGCCATCCTCGCCTACGACTCAGTGGACGAGGCCGTGGAGATCGCGAACGACACCGACTACGGGCTGGCCGCCTACGTCCAGGGCGCGACGGTCGACGACGCCGCCGAAGTGGGCTCCCGACTCCGTGCCGGCCAGGTCCACCTCAACGGGGCCGGTGCCGACTTCGCGGCGCCGTTCGGCGGGTTCAAGCAGTCGGGCAACGGCCGCGAGTGGGGCCGCGAGGGCCTGGAGGAGTTCCTGGAGGTTCAGGCGCTGCTGGGCGTGGAGTGAGCCCGACGCCCGCCGAGCGGCCCTGACCGGGCCCCACGACCCAGTCAGGGGGCCCGTGTGGGCAGGACGCCCCAGTGGTGCCGCCGGGTCCTGCATCGTAAGGTGATTCAGTCGTCGGAGGGCTGGGAGCTGTTGACGGTGCGAGCTGGGCATGTACGTCTGACTGCTGCGATCTCCGTCGTCCTGCTCGTGGCGTCGGTGCTCGTGGTCGCGGGACCCGCACCCCGGGCGGCCGCCGCCGGCCCGTGCGATCCGCCCGTCACGAACGTCATCGCCTGCGAGAACTCACTGCCGGGCACGCCCCGGACCGAGTGGGAGGTCACCGGCGACGGGGACGCCGCACTCCAGGGCTTCGCCACCCAGATGAGCCTGACGGCCGGCCAGACCCAGCAGTTCAAGGTCAAGGCCACGGCGAGCACCTACCGGATCGACATCTACCGGCTCGGGTACTACCAGGGGAACGGGGCCCGGAAGGTCGCCACGCTGCCCGGGCCGTTCCCGATCAACTCCCAGGTGGCCTGTGCCACCGACTCCTCCTCGGGCCTGGTCGACTGCGGGAACTGGTCGGTGACCGCCACCTGGGACGTCCCTGCCGATGCGGTGTCGGGTGTGTACCTCGCCCGACTGGTGCGGACCGACAACGGCAGCGACAGCCAGATCCCGTTCGTGGTGCGCGACGAGGTCCGCAGGTCCGACGTCGTGGTCCAGACCTCCGACTCCACCTGGCAGGCCTACAACACGTACGGCGGCAACAGCCTCTACCAGTGCACGGTGGCGTGCCCGTCCGGCGCCACGGTCGGCTACAAGGCCGCGTACAAGGTCTCCTACAACCGGCCCTTCAACTCCGCCACCTACGACGGCGGCGCCAGCTGGCTCCCGTACGCCGAGATCCCGATGATCCGGTTCCTCGAGCGGAACGGCTACGACGTCAGCTACATCAGCCAGCTCGACACCGAGCGCCGCCCGGCGCTGCTGCTCGATCACAAGCTGTTCATCTCGAGCGGCCACGACGAGTACTGGTCCGGCAACCAGCGGTCGAACGTGGAGGCCGCGCGGGACCAGGGCGTGAGCCTGGCCTTCTTCAGCGGCAACGAGATGTTCTGGAAGACCAGGTACGAGGCCGACTCGGCCGGCAACCCGGCCCGCACCCTGGTGTCGTACAAGGACACGAAGTTCGACGCACCGGCCGACCCGGTGGAGTGGACCGGCACCTGGCGCGATCCGCGGTTCCGGACGGCGACACCCGAGAACGCCCTGACGGGCCAGTACTTCATGGTGAACGCCGGCACCACCGACATCACCGTGCCGTCCCAGTACGCCGCGCTGCGGATGTGGCGGAACACGCCGGTCGCCTCGCTCGCCCCCGGCCAGTCCCGGACGCTCGGGCCCGGGGTCGGCACCCTCGGCTACGAGTGGGACACCGTGCCCGACAACGGGTTCCGCCCCGCGGGGCTGTTCACGCTGTCGTCGACCACCGCGGGCAACCTGCAGGTGTTCACGAACTACGGGTCCACGGTCGCCGACGGCCAGAGCGCCACCCACAACCTGTCGCTGTACCGCGCCCCGAGCGGGGCCATGGTCTTCGGCGCCGGCACGGTGCAGTGGGCCTGGGGACTCGACGACGCCAACCGGAGCGGCAAGCCCGTCGATCCGGTGATGCAGCAGGCCACCGTCAACCTGTTCGCGGACATGGGGGTGCAGCCGGCCACGCTGATCAGCGGGCTGGTTGCCGCTACGAGGTCGACCAACACCGTCCGGCCCACCTCGACCATCACCTCCCCCGCGCCGTCGACCACCGTGGCGGACGGCACGGTGCTCACCCTCTCGGGGACGGCCACTGCCGCCCCGGGTGCCGTGGTGGCAGGGGTCGAGGTGTCCACCGACGGCGGCACCACGTGGCGTGCCGCCGGCATCCCTGCCGCTGCGGCATCCACCACGTGGAGCTACACCTGGACCGCCCACGGGTACCCGTCCACCACGATCCGCACCCGGGCGGTCGACGACGCGGGCCTGCTCGAGAACCCCGCGGCCGGCACGACGCTCGGGGTGACCTGCCCGTGCTCGGTCTGGGGCGGCGCGTTCACACCGGCCAAGGTGGACTCGGGTGACACGAACGCCATCGAGGTCGGCGTGAAGTTCAGCTCGGACGTGGCGGGCACCGTCAACGGCATCCGCTTCTACAAGTCGGCGGCCAACACCGGCACGCACGTCGGCAACCTGTGGACCGCCTCGGGCCAACTGCTGGCGAGAGCCACCTTCACCAGCGAGGGCGCCACCGGCTGGCAACAGGTGAACTTCACGAGTCCGGTGACCATCCAGGCCGGCACCACGTACGTCGCGTCGTACTTCGCGCCCGTGGGGCGGTACTCGGCGGATGGCACCTATCTCTACGGCCAGCCCGCTCCCTATGCCGGCGCCGCCGGGGTGACCGACTCGAAGCCGCTGCGGATCCAGCGGGCCAACGGGACCAACGGCAACGGCGTCTACCGCTACGCCGGCGCCAGCGCCTTCCCCGACCAGACCTTCAACGCCACCAACTACTGGGTCGACGTGAGCTTCACGCCGGCCCAGCCGCCGCCGGCCCCCACCGCGGTCCAGGCCTACCCGCGCAACGGTGCGGCGTCGGTCACGTGGTCGCTGCCGCCCGCGAACGCGGCGACCGTCACGAGCTACACGGTCACGCCGTACGCCGGCACCACCGCCCTCACTCCCGTGACCGTCACCGGCAACCCCGCCGCCACCACCGCCACCGTCACCGGCCTCACCAACGGCACCGCCTACACCTTCACCGTCACCGCCACCAACAGCGCCGGCACCAGCCCCGCCAGCGCGGCCAGCACCGCGGTCACCCCGTCCGCGTCGCTCACCCCTCCGGCCTCCACCATCACCTCCCCCTCCACCGGCGCCGCGCTCAGCGAGGGCAGCACCGCCACCATCACCGGCACCGCCACCACCAGCGGCGGCGCCGTCGTGACCGGCGTCGAGGTCTCCACCGACAACGGCACCACCTGGCGGCCCGCCACCGTCGCCGCCCAGGCCGCCACCACCACCTGGACCTTCGACTGGACCGTCGACGGCTACCCCTCCACCACCCTCCGCACCCGCACCACCGACAACACCGGCTACGTCGAAACCCCCGGCCCGGGCACCACCGTCACCGTCAACTGCCCCTGCACCCTCTTCACACCCACCGCCGCACCCGCCACCCCCGACGCCGGTGACACCAACGCCACCGAACTCGGCGTGAAGTTCACCCCCGCCGCCAACGGCGTCGTCACCGGCGTCCGGTTCTACAAGTCCACCGCGAACACCGGCACCCACCGCGGCACCCTCTGGAGCAACACCGGCCAACTCCTCGCCACCGCCCTCTTCACCAACGAGACCGCCTCCGGCTGGCAGGAGGTCACCTTCTCCACCCCCGTGAACGTCACCGCCGGCACCACCTACGTCGCCTCCTACTACGCACCCGTCGGCCGCTACTCGGCCACCGGCGGCACCTTCACCAACGCCCTCAACGCCCCACCCCTCACCGCACCCGCCTCCAGCACCGCCAACGGCAACGGCGTCTACCGCTACAGCACCTTCAGCGCCTTCCCCGACCAGACCTTCAACGCCACCAACTACTGGGTCGACGTCCGCTACAACCCGGTCGGTGCCCCCTCCGCGCCCACCCAGGTGCGGGCATCGGCTCGGGACGGGTCGGCCTCGGTGACATGGAGCGCACCACCGAACGGCGGGCTCCCGATCACGAGCTACACGGTCACGCCGTACGCCGGCACCACCGCCCTCACTCCCGTGACCGTCACCGGCAACCCCGCCGCCACCACCGCCACCGTCACCGGCCTCACCAACGGCACCGCCTACACCTTCACCGTCACCGCCACCAACAGCGCCGGCACCAGCCCCGCGAGCAGCGCGAGCGCCCCGGTCACCCCGGCCGCGCCGCCCGCGCAGGTGGCCGGCGTGACCGCCACACCGGGCAACGCGTCCGCCACGGTCACCTGGGCCGCACCGGCGAACGGCGGAGCCACCATCACGAGCTACACGGTCACCCCCTTCAACGGCACCACCGCGCTCGCGCCGGTGACCGTGACCGGCAACCCCGCCGCCACCTCGGCCACCGTGACCGGCCTCACCAACGGCACCGCCTACACCTTCACCGTCACCGCCACGAACGCCGTCGGCGCCAGCCCCGCGAGCGCGGCCACGGCCGCGGTCACCCCGCTCGGTCCCCCGGCCCAGGTGGCCGGCGTGACGGCGACGCCCGGTAACGCCTCGGCCATCGTCACCTGGGCCGCACCGGCGAACGGCGGAGCCACCATCACGAGCTACACGGTCACCCCCTTCAACGGCACCACCGCGCTCGCGCCGGTGACCGTGACCGGCAACCCCGCCGCCACCTCGGCCACCGTGACCGGCCTCACCAACGGCACCGCCTACACCTTCACCGTCACCGCCACCAACGCCGCCGGCGCCGGCACCGCCTCCGCGGCGAGCGCACCCGCGACGCCACGCACCGTCCCCGGACAGGTCACCGGCGTGACCACGGCCTCCGGGAACACCACCGCCACCGTCAGCTGGGTGGCCCCGGCGAACAACGGCGCCACCATCACCAGCTACACGGTCACCCCACGGGTGGGCACCACGGCCCTCACCCCGGTCACCGTCACCGGCAACCCGGCCGCCACGACCGTCACGGTCACGGGCCTCACCAACGGGACCGCCTACACCTTCACGGTGGCCGCCACCAACGCAGCCGGCACCGGCACCGCCTCCGCAGCGAGCGCCGCCGTCACCCCCGCGGCCGTCGCCCCGGTCGTCGACGCCCGGGTCTCGGTGAACGGCACCGGCACCACGGCGACCACCCCGGCGCTGAGCACCACGGTGGCCAACACCGTGCTGGTGGCGTTCGTGGCGTCCGACGGGCCCAGCACCGGCGGGCAGACCACCACCGTGTCCGGTGCGGGTCTCGCCTGGACGCTGGTACGGCGACAGAACACCCAGCTCGGCGTGGCCGAGATCTGGACGGCCACGGCCACCGCGCGCCTCGCGAGCCAGACGGTCCGCTCGGTCCAGACCATCGGCAGCTACCGCCAGCAGCTGTCGGTGGTGGCCTTCCGGGGCAGCTCCGGTATCGGGGCGGCGAACTCCGCGGGCGCCACCCGCGGGGCCGCCACCGTGTCGCTCACCACCACGCGGGCCGGCTCGGTCGTGTACGGGGTGGGCGTC
This sequence comes from Microthrixaceae bacterium, assembly GCA_049316905.1. Taxonomy (GTDB): domain Bacteria; phylum Actinomycetota; class Acidimicrobiia; order Acidimicrobiales; family Microtrichaceae; genus CAIPVR01. The sequence goes on from JBMOJH010000087.1 coordinate 9,014, forward strand.
GACACACAGAGCGCGACGTCCCGGACCGTGGGAGCCGGCCAGACCAGGCTCTACCAGTGGGCCGACCTGATCGGCGTGAACACGTACTGGGTCCAGAACCGCAACGCCGCCACGGCCACCGCCGGGACCGTCGCCACCCTCAACGTGACGTCCCCCACCACCACGCGATGGAATCTCGCTGCGGTCGAGGTGCTGGGTAACTGAACCCAAGCCGGACCGGCCTGAGGCACTGACCGCTCATGCACCTCGGCGTGGAGATCCTCACCGCCGCCGACGCCGACGCGCGTCAGCGGCATCTCGCAGGCGGCCTGCTGGCGGCCGGGCTCCGAGCGGGTGACCGGGTCGCGTTGGTGGCCACCTCCGGGGCGGACCTGCTGTGCTGCGCGCTCGGCGCGCTCCGGGTGGGGATCGTGCCGGTGCTCACCCACGCCGGGCTGCTGCCCTCGGAGCGCGCTGAGCTCCTCGCCGACGCTGATCCCGGGCTCGTGGTCGACGACGCCGTGCTCGCGGGGCTCGCCGCGGCGCCGCCGACCGACCTGGCGCCGGCGCCGCTGGCCCGCCCGATGCACTACACGTCGGGCACGACGGGCCGGGCGAAGGGGGTGTGGAGCGGGCTGCTCGACGAGCACGATGCCGCCGCGCTGCTCGACGAGGAGGTCGCGCTCTGGGGCTTCGGGCCCGCCGACCGCCACCTGGTGTGCTCGCCGCTCTACCACTCGGTGGCCGTCCGGTGGGCGGGGGCGACGCTGCTCAGCGGCGGCACCGTGATCCTGCCGGGCCCCTTCGACGCGGCGCTGGCGGCCGACGCCATCGCCCGGCACGCACCCACCACCGCGTTCCTCGTCCCGGCGCACCTCCAGCGACTGTTCTCGCTGCCCGAACTCCCCCCGCTCGACGGGTTCCGTCTGGTGGCCCACGCCGGCTCCGCGTGCCCGGAACCCCTGAAGTTGGCGGCGACCGACGCGTTCGGCGAGGACGCGCTCTGGGAGTTCTACGGCTCCACCGAGGGCCAGTTCACCGCGGTGTCGAGCCCCGAGTGGCGGGAGCGACCCGGCACCGTCGGGCGGGCCCGCCCGGGCCGCACCCTCGAGGTGGATCCCGACGGCACGATCTGGTGCGAGGTCCCGAGGTGGGCCCGCTTCGAGTACTGGAGGGACCGCGACAAGACCCGGGCCGCGTGGCGGCCGGCCGCCGCCGATCCCGGCGCGATCGGGGCCTTCACGGTGGGCGACCTCGGCCGCCTCGACGCCGACGGCTACCTGTTCCTCGACGGCCGCCGCGACGACCTCATCATCACGGGCGGCGTGAACGTGTACCCCGCGGAGGTGGAGCGGGTGCTGGCCACGGCGGCCGGCGTACGCGAGGTCGCCGTGGTCGGGGTGGACGACGAGCGGTGGGGTCAGCGGGTCTGCGCCGCGGTCGTGGGCGACACGAGCCCGGCCGCGCTCGACGCCTTCGCCCGTGAGCACCTCGCCGGGCACAAGCGCCCGAAGGACTACCTGGTCGTCGACTCGTTGCCGCACACCGCCACGGGCAAGCTCCGCCGCAACGTGGTGGCCGACGAGCACTTCGGTTCCTGAGCCGCCACCGTCCACCGTCGATCGCCCCCCCCCCGGCCGCCCGGTGGAGCGACGAGCGGAGGGGTCGTTCGCTCAACACCGAACGGGGGGCTGCCGATGGAGGAGGGTGTTCCGCCCCCGAACGAGCGCACCCACCGACCGCGGCGTCGGCCGTGGCCCGGCCGAGGTGACCACCCTGCCCGACGACTACCTGGTCCGCAGGTTCGCGGACTTCTGGGCGGTGGTCGGACCCACGGGCGTGTTCCTCGTGCACCGCTGCGACGGCGACCGGACCACCGGCGGGCTCGCCACCGCGGCCGCCGCGCTCGACCTGCGAAACCGCCTCTCCGAGCACGTCTCGCCCACCCCGTTCGTGACCGCCGTGCTCGTGGTCGACGACGAGGGCACGCCGGAACCGGCCGACGGGTGCACCGTCGTGGCCGTCGGCGAGCTCCGGACCCTCATCGAGGACGGGCCGACCGTGCTCGACGACTGGCACCTCCACGGCCTCCGGCTGCACCTTCCCGGCGTGGTACAGGCGCTCGAGCTCGAACCCCGCGCACCCATCGGGGGCTGACCGTCCCGCCGGTTGGGCGTGCCGGGCGCACCCCGACCAAGCTGTGCCGATGCCGCGCGATCCCTTCGAGCACCCCGTCCGCGTCGCGTCGACCGACGGGGTGGCGGTGGCCAGCTACGACCTCGGCGGCGAGGGGCCCGACGTCCTCTGCGCCCACGCGACCGGGTTCTGCGCGGGCGTGTGGGGCCCGATGGCCGCCGGCCTCGACGGCCACGTGCAGGCGATGGACCTGCGGGGCCACGGCCGCACGGCCCTGCCCCCGGGTGTCGGCATGGCGTGGTCCGGCACCGCGGAGGACGTGCTCGCCGTCGTGGACGGACGGGGACTCCGCCGGCCGGTGGGCCTGGGCCACTCCATGGGGGGTGCCTCGCTCCTGCTCGCGGAGGCGGCACGACCCGGCACGTTCGCCGGCCTCTGGCTCTTCGAGCCGATCGTGTTCCCGCCGTCGTTCCGCGAGGGGCCCGGCGGACCGAACCCGCTCGTGGAGGGTGCCCGCCGACGCCGGCCGACGTTCCCGTCCGCCGAGGCCGCCGTCGCGCACTACGCGTCCAAGCCGCCGCTCGACCAGCTGCGCCCCGATGCCCTCGCCGCGTACGTGCGCCACGGCTTCGAGGCGCTCCCCGACGGTTCGGTGACGCTGCGGTGCCGGCCCGAGGTGGAGGCGGCGACCTTCGAGATGGGGCCGCAGCACGACGGCTGGGACCTGCTCGAGCGGATCGGCTGCCCCGTGACGGTCGTGCGGGGTCACCCGGACGCCGCCCCGCCGGCGGCGCTGGCCCCGGCGATCGTCGAGCGACTCCCCCACGGCCGGCTGGAGGAGCATCCCGAACTGGGCCACTTCGGCCCCCTCGAGGACCCGGACGCGATGGCGGCCTCCGCCAACTCGGTGATCCGCGCCGTCACAGGGGCCGCGTAGCATCCGGTCATGGCCCTCCCGCTCCCCACCTCGCTGTCGCCGTCGAAGGTGTCGAGCTTCAAGGACTGCGCCCTGGCCTTCCGGTTCTCCGCGATCGACAAGCTGCCCGAGCCGCCGTCGCTGCCCGCGGTGAAGGGCACCACGGTGCACCGGGCGCTCGAGCTGCTGTTCCTGGCCCCGCCCGGGGAGCGCACACCGGACCGGGCGCAGGAGTGCCTCGCCACGGCGCTGGAGGAGATGTCGGCCGACGAGCAGTACGTCGGCCTCGAACTCGACGACGCGGCCGCCGCGTCCTTCGCCACCGACGCGGCCCGGATGGTGGAGCGCTACTTCACCCTGGAGGACCCGCGGACGATCACGCCGATCGGCCTGGAGCTCATGCTCACCGCGGAGGTGGGGTCGCTCACGGTACGCGGCATCATCGACCGGCTGGAGCTCGACGACGACGGCGAGCTCGTGGTCACCGACTACAAGACGGGGCGCACCCCCTCGCAGGCCCAGGAGCAGTCCCGCCTCGGCGGGGTGCACTTCTACTCCCTGCTGTGCCTCAAGGTCTTCGGGAAGCTCCCGTCGCGCATCCAGCTCGTCTACCTCGGCTCGGAGCCGCAGGTGATCATCACCACGCCCTCGGAGCAGTCCGCCCGGGGCACCGAGCGCAAGGTGGGCGCCGTGTGGGCCGCCATCGAGCGGGCGTGCGAGCACGAGGACTTCCGACCCCAGCGTTCCGCCCTGTGCAACTGGTGCTCGTTCCAGGCCTTCTGCCCCAGCTTCGGCGGCGACCCGGCCCGGGCCGTGGCCCTGGCCGCCCGCCCGGGGCCGCAGCGCCAGCTGGACCTGGCCGCGGGCGGGTGAACTTCGAGCACGCCGCCGTCGCCGCGCTCGACCGGGCCGGCGAACGCCTCGCGGCCGCGGGTCGCGGGCGTCCGGAGGTCGACCGCGCCGCCTACCTCCTGTCGGAGGCCGGCACCCACAGCGCGCTGTGGCACGCGATCAACCTGGCCGACCTGGTCGTCGGCGGGGCGATCGCGTCACGACGGCTCGGGCCCACCGCCGGGAGGGCCCACCGCGTGCGGGCCGTCCGGCGCTCGTTGGTGCTGGGTGCCGAGCAGGCCGTGGTGAACGGCGCCGTGAAGACCCTGTTCCGGCGGGTCCGGCCCGGTCACGTCACTGACCACCCCCACGACCTGCGCACTCCCCGCACCTCCAGCTTCCCGAGCGGCCACGCCTCCGCCGGGGCGTGCGCTGCCACGCTGCTGTCGGCCGACCTGGGTGCGGCCCCCGCCTGGTGGACCCTCGCCGCCGCCGTGGCGTGGAGCCGGGTGCACGTGGGCGCCCACCACACCACCGACGTGGTCGGCGGGGCCCTCGTCGGCCGCCGCCTGGGGCGCCTCGCCGGACTCCTCTGGCCCCCACCGGAGGACTGAACGGGCGGGACCGGGGCGCCGGATGGGTACGGTGAAGCCCATGGCAGGGGGCGAGGCGCACGACGCGCGCCGCATGAGCGACTTCGAGTCGGTGATGTGGGAGCTCGAACGAGATCCCCGGCTCTCCTCCGCGTTCGCCAACCTGACCACCTTCGACCGGCCGCCCGACCGCGACCGGCTCCGGGCCCGCATGGAACGCGCGAGCCGACGCGTGCCGCGCCTGCGCCAGCGCGTGGTGCCGGCCCCCGCCCGCCTGAGCACCCCGGAGTGGCGGGAGGACCCGACCTTCGACCTCGACCATCACCTGCGCTGGGTCGACCTGGGCGGTGCGGCCACCGAGCGCGACCTGTTCGAGCTGGTCGCAGTGATCGCCCGCCAGCCGTTCGACCGGGCCCGACCCCTGTGGGAGTTCGTGGTCATCGAGGGCCTCGCGGGCAACCGGGCCGCCATGGTGCAACGGATGCATCACACGATCACCGACGGGGAGGGCGGCATCCGGATCTCGGTCGAGTTCCTCGACCTGGAGCGCGACCCGGCGCCGATTCCCGAGCCGGACACGACCGTCGAGTCGCCGGCGACCGACCGGAGCGAGGACACGACCGTCGACACCCCCGAGCCCGCGACCGACGAAACGGCCGCGGCCGAACCCGGGCCGGGATGCTCCGACGGGTCGCTGCTGGGCCGCACCGCCGGGGCGGTCGGCCACGGCGTCCGCGAGGGCCTCGGGCAGGTGGCCCGCGGCGCGGTGACCGTGGGCGGCCTGGCGGTGCACCCCACCGAGATCCCCCGCCGGGGCGCGGACGTGGCGGCCCTCGCCCGCTCGACGGTCCGCCAGGCCCGCCTCGACGGGCGCCGCTCACCGCTCTGGACCGAACGATCCCTCGACCGGTGGTTCGCCACCGCGGCGCTCGACCTCGAAGAGGTGCGCGGCGCCGCGCACTCGCTGGGCGTGAGCATCAACGACCTGTTCG
>JBMOJH010000088.1:0-14410 GCA_049316905.1 Microthrixaceae bacterium
CAGCACCCGGCTCGCCATGAACACGCTGATCGCGAGCCACAGCCCCCACAGCGGGGTGTCGGCCGCCAGCGTGAGGCCGCCCGCCACGAGGAGCACCGCGAGGGAGCCGACCATCGCCCGGGCGAGGAAGCGCTGGTCGCCCGCGCCCACGAGGACGCCGTCGAGGGCGAAGGCCACGCCGTTCACGGGCTGCATCACCGCCACCCACACCAGCGACGGCACCACCACTGCGATCACCGCCGCGTCGTCGGTGAACAGCCGGGCGACGGGTTCTCGCAGCAGCAGGGTGGCGGTGCCGAGCACCAGTCCGGACCCGACGCTCCACGCGAGGATCCGCCCGGCCACCTGCCGGGCGCCGTGCCGGTCGGCCGCCCCGAGCGCGTGGCCCACGAGCGATTGCGCCGCGGCCTCCAGCGCGTCGAGCAGGTAGGCGAGGAACGCCCACCACTGGAACGCCACCTGGTAGCCCGCGAGCGCCACGGGGCCCCGGCGGGCGGCGAGCGCGGTGGAGGCGGTGAGCGCCACCCGCAGCGCCACGGTGCGCACGAACAGGTCGCGGCCGACCACGGCGAGCGCCTGGATCCGGCCGGGGTCCGGGCGGCGCGGGACGTCGCCGGTGCCGTAGCGGCGGAGGACCACCGCGGTGTACGCGATCGCCGCGCCCCACTGGGCGACGACGGTCCCGGCGGCGGAGCCCGCCAGGCCCCACCCGAGGCCGATCACGAGGACCAGTTCGAGGGCGAGGTTCGCCGTGTTGGCCGCCACGGTCACCACCAGCGGGGTGCGGGTGTCGAGGTGGCCGCGCAGCGCGCCGGTCCCGGCCATCGCCACGCACACGGCGGGCAGCCCGGCCAGGCTCACGCGCAGATAGGTCAGCGCCTCGTCCGCGATCGACGGCTCGGCGCCGACCACGCGCACGAGCGGTCGGCCGAACACCCCCAGCACGGCTGCGGCGGCCACGCCGCAGAGCAGGCCGAGCCACAGCCCCTGCACCGACTGCTGGGCGGCCTCCACCGGACGCCCCGCCCCGAGGAGCCGGGCCACGGTGGCCGCGGTACCGAACGTGAGGAAGATGAACACGCCGGTGACCAGCAGGAGGAGCGTGGCGGCCACCGCCAGGCCGGCCAGCGCGTCGGCGCCGAGGCGGCCGACCACTGCGGTGTCGGCGAGGAGGTAGAGCGGCTCCGCGGCGAGGGTCAGGAGGGCCGGGCCGGCCAGTGACCAGATGCGCCGGTCCAGGGAGCGCCCGCCCGGCGCGCCGGGGGACGTCGCCATCGGGGAAGGTTGCCACGGAGGGGTGCGCCCCGGTGGCGACGTGCGGTGCGATCATGCGGCCATGGCCCGCCGCAGCAGAGGACGGCGCAACGGGGTGCGTGGCTTCTTCGCCGATCACCCCGGAGTGCTCGTCGGCATCGTGCTGGTGGTGCTCGCCGCCGCCGCGGTGATCGCCGGCAAGGTGGTCGCCGACCGGACGGCCACCGAGGAGACGCAGCAGCGCGCGACCGAGATCCGCGGGCTCCTGCGGGGTGCCACCCCGGAGGACTTCCTCGCGGCCAACGCCGGTGAGCGGACCGCGGGCGACGTGGCCGCGCGCGTGCGTGCGCAGCCGGACTTCCAGGACGTGCAGGCCACGGCCCGGGTGGGCTTCATCCGCTTCCAGCCCGACGGCTGGTGGTCGGGCTTCACCGAGCGGTGCATCGTGGCCGAGGTGCGGGCCGAGGGCGTGGAGGTGCGGGTGCCCAAGACCGCGTGCGTGCGGGTGCCCGAGCCGAAGGACTGAACTGCCGGCAGGACTGAACCCTGCCCGGGCGGTCGGGGCCGGGCCGGTACCCTGCGGCCATGACCGAGGAGACCCCTGACCTGAAGCCCCGTTCGCAAGAGGTGACCGACGGTCCCGAACGGGCCCCCGCCCGGGCCATGCTCCGGGCGATCGGCATGTCCGACGACGACTGGGACAAGCCCCAGATCGGTGTGGTGAGCTCCTGGAACGAGGTCACCCCGTGCAACATGCCGCTCGACCGACTGGCCCGGCGCTCGAAGGAGGGGGTGCTGGCCGCCGGTGGCTTCCCGATCCAGTTCAACACGATCGCCGTGTCCGACGGCATCTCGATGGGCCACGAGGGCATGCGGGCGTCGCTGGTGTCGCGCGAGGTGATCGCGGACTCCGTCGAGACCGTGATGCACGCCGAGCGCTTCGACGGCATGGTCACCTTCGCGGGCTGCGACAAGTCGCTGCCCGGGATGATGATGGCGGCGGTCCGCCTCAACCTGCCGTCGGTGTTCCTCTACGGCGGCTCGAAGCTCCCGGGCAACCACAACGGTGCCGTGCTCGACATCGTGAGCGTGTTCGAGGCGGTCGGCGCCCACGCGACCGGCACGATCGACGACGAGGAGCTGCACGCGATCGAGTCCAACGCGTGCCCCACGATCGGGTCCTGCGCCGGCATGTTCACGGCCAACACGATGGCGTCGGTGGGGGAGGCGCTCGGGCTGTCGCTGCCGGGCTCGGCCTCCGCCCCCGCGGTGGACCGCCGGCGCGACGACTACGCCTACGCGTCGGGCACCGCGGTGGTGAACCTGCTGCGTCAGGGCATCCGGCCCCGTGACATCGTCACGAAGGGCGCGCTCGAGAACGCCATCGCAATGGTCATGGCCCTGGGCGGCTCCACCAACGCCGTCCTGCACCTGCTGGCGATCGCGCACGAGGCCCACGTGGAGCTCGAGCTCGAGGACTTCAACCGGGTGGCTGCCCGCGTGCCGCACATCGCGGACACGAAGCCCAACGGGCAGTACCACATGATCGACGTCGACCGGGTGGGCGGCGTGCCCGTGGTGATGGCGATGCTCCTCGAGGAGGGGCTGATCCACGGCGACGAGGTGACCGTGACCGGCCGGACGGTCGCGGAGAACCTGGCCATGCTCAACCCGCCGGCGCCCGACGGCGACGTGATCCATCCGCTGTCGGCGCCGATCCACGACGTCGGCGGCATCGCCGTGCTGCGCGGCTCGCTGGCGCCGAACGGCGCGGTCGTGAAGGTCGCCGGCATCGACTTCGACCACTTCGAGGGCCGCGCCCGCGTCTTCGACGGTGAGGACGCGGCGATGGAGGCCGTGCTCGCCGGGCGGATCGAGCCGGGCGACGTGGTGGTCATCCGCTACGAGGGCCCGAAGGGCGGCCCCGGCATGCGCGAGATGCTCGCCATCACCTCGGCCATCAAGGGCGCGGGGCGTGGCGGCGACACGGCGCTCGTGACCGACGGCCGCTTCTCGGGTGGCACCCGCGGGTTCTGCATCGGTCACGTGGCGCCCGAGGCCGTCGACGGCGGCCCGATCGCCTTTGTTGCCGAGGGCGACACCATCCGGGTGGACGTGGCCAACCATACGATCGACGTGCTGGTCGACGAGGCCACCCTCGCCGCCCGCCGCCAGGACTGGAAGCTCCCCGAGCCCCGCTACACCTCCGGCGTGCTGGCCAAGTACGCCGCCCTGGCACAGGGTGCCGACCAGGGCGCGATCACCCGACCGTGACCGTCGATCCCGGGCCCGGCACCGGTGACGACCCCGCCGGCCCGGTCCCGGGGTGGCCCGCGGTGTGCACCCGGGGCCTCACCAAGCACTTCGGCGACCGGGTGGCGGTCGACGGCCTCGACCTCGACGTGCCGGTGGGCAGCTTCTGCGGCCTGGTCGGCCCGAACGGCTCCGGCAAGACCACCACCCTGCGCATGGCCGCCGGCCTGCAGCGGCCCGACAGTGGGAGCGTCTGGATCGCCGGGCACGAGACGTGGGCGGAACCGGTCGGCGTGCGCCGCCTGCTCGGCGTGGTGCCCGACCCGCTGCACCTCTTCGACCGCCTGACCGCCCGCGAGCTGCTCGGGCATCTCGGTGAGCTGCGCGGGATGTCGCGCGACGAGGTGGCGTCGCGGAGCGAGGAGCTGCTCAGCGTGCTCGGCCTCGACGAGGCCGCGGGCGATCTGATCGGCGGCTACAGCCACGGGATGCGGAAGAAGACCTCGCTCGCGTGCGCGCTGCTGCACCGGCCGGCGGTGCTGCTCCTCGACGAGCCGTTCGAGGGCGTGGACCCCGTCTCCGCCCGCACGGTGCGCGACCTGCTGGACCGGTACCGGGCCTCGGGCGGCACGGTGGTGTTCTCCTCCCACGTGATGGACCTGGTGGAGCGGTTCTGCGACCACGTGGCGGTCATGGCGGGCGGGCGGCTCCTGGCCAGCGGGCCCACCGACGAGGTGCGCGGGCCCGGCAGCCTCGAGGACGCCTTCATCCGGCTGGTCGGCGCGTCCCCGCTCCTTGCCGACCGGCTGCGGTGGTTGGACGGCACGGGCACATCGTGACCCGCCGGAACGTGACGGGGCGCACCGTGCGGGTGCTGGTGCGCCTGAAGTGGGACCTGCTCCGGGGCGGGTTCCGCGGGCGGCTCCAGCAGCGGCTCGCCACGTCGCTGTCGCTCGTGTTCTCCGTCGCGGCCGGCCTGTTCGCCCTCGCGATCTTCGTCAGCATCGGCCGGGGCTTCGCCGTGGGCGACGAGATGATCGTGGTGGCCCTGCCGGTGATCGTCGTGTCGGTCGGCCTGCTCTCGGCCGCTGCGGGGGTGGAGGCCACCATCGACGTGCGGAACCTCGCCACGGAGCCGCTCCGGCCGTCCGAGCTCTCCGCCGGCCTGCTCGCCGCGGCGCTCGTGGGGCCGGCCGCCCTGCTCGGGGCGCTGTCAGGGCTGGGGCTCGCGATCGGCTGGTGGGTGGGCGGTCCGGGCGCAGCGATCGTGGTGGTCGGGGCGACGGTGCTGTGGTGGGCCACCCTCCTGCTCGTGAGCCGGACCGGCGCCAACGCGTTGGGCGTGCTCGCCGTGGGGCGGTTCCGCCAGATCGCCCAGACCCTGGCAGCCCTCTCTGGCATCGCGCTCTGGTTCGTTTTCCAGTTCTCCGCCAGGGCGATGTCGGGCTGGGACCGCGCGCAGTGGGAGCGCGTGGCGTCGATCGCCGCGCTGACCCCGCCCGGTCAGATCGGCCGGGCCCTCGGCGCGGCGGACCGGCCGGCGACCGCGGCGCTGCACCTCCTGCTCGCGGCGTCGTGGCTGCCGCTCCTGTGGTGGCTGCACACCGTCACGCTCGGTCGGCTCGTCGGCGCGCCGCCGCGGGCCGGGGCGGAGCCCCGCACGGTCCGGACGGGGCGCAGCGGCCTGCGCGCCGGGGTGCTCCGGGTCCTTCCGGCGGGTCCGGCCGGCGCGATCGCGGCCCGGACCATGCGCACGAAGGTGCGGACCCCGCGGGAGGCGGTGAACACGATCGTGGCGCTCGTGGTCGGCGTGGGGGCGTTGGTGCTGGCGCCGCTGGTCAACGGCGGTTCCGTCGGCGAGCGCATCGTGCTGAGTGCGGGCCTGCTGCACTTCGCGGTGCTCTTCGAGGGCAACAACACGTTCGGCTTCGACGGGCCCCCGCTCTGGATGGAGGTGGGCGCGGGTGCGGACGGCCGGACGCTGGCGCGCGGCAAGGCGCTCGCCTCGGTCACCACGATGGCGCTCCCGGCCCTCGCGCTGGTCCTCGCCCTCGCCGCGGTGTCGGGTGGTTGGCGATGGGTGCCGGCCGGCGCGGTGCTGGCCCTCGGGTCGGTGCTGGTGGCCGCCGGTGCGTCGGTGGTGAGCGCCTCGGTCGCGCCGTTCGCGCTGCCCGACAGCCCCAACCCCTTCGCCGCGGGCGACACCGGTCAGGGGTGCCTGGCCGGCGGCGCGCTGGCCGCCACGATGGTGGTGCTCACCATCCTGTCCCTGCCGGTGGCGCTCGCGGTGTGGTGGGCGGCCGACCGGGGTCCCGGGATGACGGCGGCCGTGTCGCTCCTGGCGCCGATCGGTGGTGCGTTCGTGCTCTGGGCCGGTATCCGGCTCGCCGGTCGGGCGATCGAGGGCCGCGAGGCGGAGCTGGTGGCCCGGGTCAGTCCCGCCCGCTGACATCACGCGTCCGGCGCGACTTCACCGAAACCTCACCATCCGCAGGCCCGTCCCGAACCGTTCGCATGTCAACCTCTCCCCCGATGGAGATCCAGACCTTCGGCGGCCTTCCGGCCCACCCCCTTTTCGTCCACCTGCCCGTCGTGCTCGTGCCGCTGGCCACCATCGGTGCCCTGCTCATGTGCATCAAACCGTCGTGGCGGCGGATCTACGGCATCCCCACGGCCGTGCTCGCCGTCATCGCGGCGATCACGACGCAACTCGCCATCGGCACCGGCGAGGCGCTCGAGGAGATGGTTCCCGAGTCCCGGCTCGTGGAGACGCACTCCCAGATCGCCGAGCAGGCCCGGCCGTTCATCTTCCTGTTCGCGCTCGCGGTGCTCGCCGCCGTGGTCGTCGACTTCCTGGCCCGCCGGCGGGCGGCGGCCGAGGCGCCCGCCGCGGGTGCCGCTGATGCCCCCGGGGGCGGAGCCGGCGGCGACACCCTGACCGTCACCCGGACCCGTCCCGCCACCGTCCGCTCAGGGCTGGCGACCGCGGCCCTGGCGTTGTCGGTGGTCGGCTTCCTGCTCGGCGGCGTCTCGACCGTGCAGGTGTACCGGACCGGTCACTCCGGGGCGAAGGCCACCTGGCACGACGTCAAGAAGGAGTCCGGCGGCTCGGGTGGCGAGTCCGGTGGTGAGGGCGGCGAGGGCGGCGGCTGACCCGATCAGCGGTCCCCGCGGGGACCGCCCTTTCGCCAGCGCCGACCGCGCCAGCGCACCGCCTCCCGCACGCCCACCACGGCGAGCAGCGCCACGACGGTGAGCGCCGCGGCGGCGCCACCGCTCACGCGGGGTTCCCGTGCCGGCCCGGCTCCGCCGCCCACTCCGAGCGCCCGCGCCGCACCTCGGTGGCCGACACCTCGGCGAGGTGGCCGGGCACCTCGAGGAGCAGCTCCGGCGGCACGTCGAGGCCGTGCCGGGGCGCCACCACCACTCGGGGCAGTGCGGCGAGGGCCCGGTCCCGGGCCGCAGTGGAGCCGCCGTACCAGGCCGGGTCGTTGACCTGGGCCCACTTGTCGGCCCCCATCACCACGGCGTCGTAGCCCTCGGCGATCTCCGCGACGAGCCGGGAGTCCACCACCACGGCGGCGAGCCACGGGCGGTCGGCCGCCACCCGCTCGATGGTCTCGATCCGCTGGGCCACCGTGTGCTCCCCGAGGTGCGCCTTGCCGAGGGCGTCCCGCGAGATGGCGAGGTCGAGCCGGGTCAGCCCGAGGCGCCGCACCGCCGCGTCGGCGACGGCGAGGTGGGCGATGGTCAGTGGATCGAAGCTCCCGGGGTACACGCCGACGGCCACGGCGTCAGCTTGGGTCCCGGCGCGCGGCATGGCAAGCCGCGTCCCCGGCGCACCCCGTACGCTCCCTGCGTGGACGAGCTGGTGGACGTGGTGGACGAGCACGACCGGGTGCTCCGCACCGTCACCCGCGCCGAGATGCGGGCCGGCCGCCTCCGTCACCGCTGCACGTTCGTCCTCGTGCAGGACGGTGCCGGGCGGGTCCTGACCCACCTGCGGGCGCCCACCAAGGACATGTGGCCGTCGCGCTGGGACCTGGCCGCCGGCGGGGTCGTGACCTCGGGCGAGGACTGGGACACCGCGGCGGCCCGGGAGCTCGCCGAGGAGGTGGGCATCACCGCCGTGGAGCTCGAGCCGCTCGGTGCGGGCCGCTACGAGGACACCGACGTGGCCGAGGTGGCCCGCATGTGGCGGGTGCGCTGGGACGGGCCGGTGAGCTTCACCGACGGCGAGGTGGTCGAGGCCCGCTGGGTCACCATCGACGAGCTCCGGGAGCGGCTCGCGGCCGACCCGTTCGTCCCCGACTCCGTGGCGCTCCTCGGCCCGCACCTCCTCGGGCCCTCCTGAGGCGCGACGACGCCGGCGCGGAGGATGTGGGTTGCCGCCGGAGCGCCGGAGCGGGCACACTGTCGGCGATGCGCGAGCTGAACGTCCTCCTCGTAGTGCCCTGAGGCGCACGGACCGGACCTCAACCCGCGTGCGCCCACGACCTCCCTTCCGGGAGGTCGTTCCGGTTTTCCGGATCGTGGCGCCGCGTCGTGCCGAAGATCCGGCACGACGGCAGGGGAGTGCGGCGGACAGATCCCGTCGTCCCGAGCAGACAGGAACCCACACATGACCACCACCGACGGCGGACGAGCACTGATCAAGGCCCTCGAGCTCGAGGGCACCGAGGTCGTCTTCGGGCTCCCGGGCGGGGCGATCCTCCCGGTGTACGACCCGATCATCGACAGCCCGATCCGGCACATCCTCGTGCGCCACGAACAGGGCGCGGGCCACATGGCCGAGGGCTTCGCGCATGCCACCGGGCGTCCGGGTGTCGCGATGGTGACCTCGGGCCCGGCCGCCACCAACATCGTCACCCCGCTCTGTGACGCCTACATGGACTCCGTGCCGATGGTGGTGATCACCGGCCAGGTCCCGAGCGGGGCGATCGGCACCGACGCCTTCCAGGAGTGCGACACCGTCGGGATCACCCGGTCGGTCACCAAGCACAACGAGCTGGTCACCCGCGCCGAGGACATCCCGCTGGTGATCCGCCAGGCCTTCCACATCGCCACCACCGGCCGGCCCGGCCCGGTGCTGGTCGACATCCCGAAGGACATCGTCGACCCGAAGAACCCGGCGTCCGCGATGGAGTGGTACTGGCCGACCGACGACGAGGTGGCCTCCAGCCTCCCCGGCTACAAGCCGACCACGAAGGGTCACGCCAAGAAGGTCCGTGAGGCGGCGCAGCTGATCCTCGCGGCCGAGCGGCCCGTCATCTACGCGGGCGGCGGCATCCTCAAGGCCCGCGCGGCCGAGATCCTGCGCGAGCTCGCCGAGCTGACCGGGATCCCCGTGGTCACCACCCTCATGGCCCGGGGCGCCTTCCCCGACGACCACCCGCTGTGCCTGGGGATGCCCGGCATGCACGGCAACTACACCGCGGTCACCGCCATGCAGGAGTCCGACCTGCTCATCGCGCTCGGCAGCCGCTTCGACGACCGGGTCACCGGCAAGGTGGACGCGTTCGCCCCGGGCGCGAAGGTCATCCACGTCGACATCGACCCGGCCGAGCTCGGCAAGGTCCGTCGGCCCGACGTCCCCATCGTCGGCGACTGCCGCCTCGTGATCACCGAGATCGTCCGGGCGCTGCGCGACCTGTCCGGCGGCGACGGCAGCGCGGACGCGGTGGCCGCGGCGCAGCCCGACCGCTCGGCCTGGAAGCAGACCATCTCCGGCTGGCAGGAGCGGTTCCCGCTCGTCTACGAGCCGTCCGAGCCCGGCGAGCTGCTCAAGCCGCAGTACGTGCTCGAGGAGCTGCGCTCCCGGGCGCCCGAGGACTGCATCGTCGCCTCGGGTGTGGGCCAGCACCAGATGTGGACCAGCCAGTACTGGCGCTTCAACCACCCGTACACCTGGGTGAACTCCGGCGGCCTCGGCACCATGGGCTTCTCGGTGCCCGCTGCCATCGGCGCCAAGGTGGGCCGGCCCGACCGGATGGTCTGGGCCGTCGACGGCGACGGCTGTTTCCAGATGACCGCCCAGGAGCTCGTCACCGCGGCCACCGAGCGCATCCCGGTGAAGGTCGCGATCCTCAACAACGCCTACCTGGGCATGGTGCGCCAGTGGCAGGAGATGTTCTACGAGGAGCGCTACTCCGAGGTGTACCTCTCGCCCGACCTGCCGGACTACGTGAAGTGGTCCGAGGCGATGGGTTGTGTGGCCATGCGCGTGGAGTCGCCCGAGGAGGTCGGCCCGGCGATCGACAAGGCCAACGAGATCGACGACCGGCCGGTGGTGCTCGAGTTCCGCACCGACGCGAGCGAGAAGGTCTTCCCGATGGTGCCTGCCGGGTTGAGCAACTCCGACATCGTCGTCGACCCGTCGCTGGGGGAGGCCGGCCGATGAACCTGCCCGCCCCCGCCCCCGCCCCGAAGCACCACGTCCTGTCGGTCCTGGTGGAGAACCGCTCCGGCGTGCTGGCCCGCGTGGCCGGCCTCTTCGCCCGCCGCGGTTACAACATCTATTCCCTCGCGGTGGCCCCGACCGACGACGAGCGCTTCAGCCGGATCACGGTGGTGGTCGACGTGGAGACCGCGCCGCTCGAGCAGATCGTGAAGCAGCTCAACAAGCTGATCAACGTCATCAAGATCAGCGAGCTCGACCCGCGCGACTCGGTGGAGCGCGAGCTCATGCTCGCCACCGTGAAGGCCCTGCCCGACACCCGTCACCAGGTGATCGAGCTGGTGGAGCTGTTCGACGGCCGCGTTCTCGACGTGGGCCACGACGAGATGACCGTGTCGCTCGACGACCACCCCGGCCGCCTCGACGACCTCGAGGAGCTGCTCCGCCCGCTCGGGATCATCGACCTGCAGCGCACCGGCCGGGTGGCCCTGCCGAAGCTCGAGCACGCGGGCTGACCCACCCCGGCGGCGTTTGGCGGTGCTCCGCCGCTCGCTGCGAACATGACCCGTCCGACCCACACCCGAGGGAACACCGCAATGGCCAACGTGTACTACGAGAACGACGCCGACCGCTCCATCATCCTGGGGCGCAAGGTCGCGGTGCTGGGCTACGGCTCCCAGGGCCACGCCCACGCCCTGAACCTGAAGGAGTCGGGCGTGGACGTCCGGGTGGGCCTGCGCGAGGGCTCCTCGTCGCGGCGCAAGGCCGAGGAGGCCGGGCTGAAGGTGACCGACGTGGCCACCGCGGCGGCCGAGGCCGACGTGATCATGATGCTCCTGCCCGACACGGAGATCGGCCCGATCTACGAGGCCGAGGTGGCCCCGAACCTGAACGCGGGCGACGCCCTGTTCTTCGCCCACGGCTTCAACGTGCGGTTCGGCTACGTGAAGGCCCCGGCCGACGTGGACGTGGCGATGGTGGCCCCCAAGGGCCCCGGCCACCTGGTGCGGCGCACCTACACCGAGGGCGGCGGCGTGCCGTGCCTGATCGCCGTGGCCCAGGACGCCACCGGCGGGGCCAAGGCCCTCGCGCTCTCCTACGCGGACGCCATCGGCGGCACCCGGGCCGGCGTGCTGGAGACCACCTTCGAGGAGGAGACCGAGACCGACCTCTTCGGGGAGCAGGTGGTGCTGTGCGGCGGCCTCACCGCGCTGGTCCAGGCCGGCTTCGAGACGCTGGTGGAGGCGGGCTACCAGCCCGAGTCCGCCTACTTCGAGTGCCTCCACGAGCTGAAGCTGATCGTGGACCTCATGTACGAGCAGGGCATCGCCGGCATGCGGTACTCGATCTCCACCACCGCCGAGTACGGCGACCTCACCCGCGGCCCGCGAATCATCACGCCCGAGACCAAGGCCGAGATGAAGAAGATCCTCGGTGAGATCCAGTCCGGTGCGTTCGCCGAGGAGTTCATCTCCGAGGTGCGCGGCGGCGGCGAGAACTTCGAGGCCCTGCGCGACGCGGGCAAGACCCACCAGATCGAGCAGGTCGGTGCCGGCCTGCGCGACATGATGCCGTGGATCTCCGCCGGCAAGACCAAGGTGGAGGACGCCTCCGGCGGCGACTGAGTCGTCGGGGCCGGGGTTCAGGCCCCGGCCGCCCGGGCGAAGGCGGCGATCCGCTCCTCCCCGAGCGACCGGCGGGTGGCCCGGTCGGTCACACCGGCTCCGGCCGGTGCCAGGCAGGTGATGCCCACCTTCCCCTCGTGGGCGCCGTCGCGTACCAGTCGCGTGGCGCGCGCCACCGATTCGAGCGGCATGGTGCTGGTGAGGGTCGGGTGGATGACGCCCCGCCGGACGAGGTCGTTGGCCCGGTCGTTCTCGAGGTAGTTGGCGAAGTGTGAGCCGACGACACGGACGGATTCATGGGTGAGCCCGTCGCCGCTCAGCGGGATCCGGTAGCCGGTGGTGGCGGCACACGTGACCACGGTCCCGCCCCGCCGGCATGCTGCGACGGACGCGGGCATGGTCTCCCTGCCCGGGTGCTCGAACACCACGTCCACCCCACCATCGGACAGGTGATGCACCCGCTCCGCGAAGCGATGCACCTCCGTCGCGTCCACCCGGTCCCGGTCGTCGAGGAACCGGAAGCCCTCGGCGGTGCGGTCGATCACGTGGCGCACGCCCAGCCGGTGGAGCAGCTCCACACGGGAGGCGCGGCCCACCACGCAGATGGGTTCGGCCCCGGCCGCGAGGCACTGCTGCACGGCGAAACTGCCGATGCCGCCGGTGGCACCCCAGATCAGCACCCGGTCACCGAGGCGGAGGTCGGCCCCGTTCGGCGAGATGAGCATCCGGTACGCGGTGGCGTTGCACAGGGTGGTGGTGGCCGCCTCCTCCCAGGTCAGGTGCCCGGGCTTCGGGAGGAGCTGGCTCGCCTTCACCAGCGCGAGGTCGGCGAGGCCACCGAAGTTCGTCTCGAATCCCCAGGCCCGCTGCGTCGGGGCCCGCATCGCGTCCTGCTGGGCGGCCGGGTCGTCGCCGGCCACCCAGTTCCCGTGCACCACGACGTGGTCGCCGGGCCGCCAGCGTCGGACCAGCGGCCCCGCCGCCACGACCACGCCCGCGGCGTCCGATCCCAGGACGTGTCGATCGCCGCCGTGGCGTGCCGACCAGCCTCCCTCGGCGGCGAGACGGTCCAGGAACGCGAAGGTCGGCACCGGCGAGAAGCTCGCGCTCCAGACGGTGTTGTAGTTGATCGCGGAGGCCATGACCGCGACGAGGACCTCGTCCGGTGCCGGCTCGGGGCGGGGGACCTCCTCGATGTGCAACGAGGCGGCCGGGTCGCGCTCGGGCTCCGGGATCGCGAGCACCGATTCGACCTGCTCCCGCCGGGTGACCGCGGCCCGGTAGCGATCGGGGAGCGGGAAGCGGACCAGCTCGCCGGCGTCCGCGCCGTCGGCCAGCGCGGCGGCGAGCAGTTCCCGCCGGCGGTCGTCGGTCATGGCCACAGCACCGCTCCCGCCCAGGACAGCCCCCCGCCCACCGAGACCAGCAGCCAGGGCCCGGGCCACCGGAGCTCGGCCGCGGCGTGCAGCGCGGTGAGGAACCCGGCCGATCCCGAGTTGGCGGTGTGTCCGACCACGTCCACCACGGCGTCCGGGTCCACCCCGGCCGCTCCCGCCGCCGCGTGGAGGCGGGGTCGGCCGGGCTGGTTGGCCACCATCGCCCCCACGTCGCGGCCCGCCGCGCCCGCCGCGTCCAGGGCATCGGGGCCGATCGCCTCCCATGCGGCGCGGGCCGGTCCGTCGTAGCCGTCCCCGAAGCGCAGCCGGTACCCGTCCCCCTCGAGGCGCTCCGGGGTGGGGGGTAGCGGCGCGGGCGCACCCACCTGCTCGGCGAGCGTGCCGTCGTTGCCCAGCACCGCCGGCTCGAGCCCACGGGCGGTCGGGTCCCGGACCAGCACGACCGCCGCGCCGCCGTCGCCCGCCAGGTACGCGAGCGGTCCCCGGCCCGGTGCCACGGCGCTCAGCGTCTCGGCCGCGGCGACCACGGCCACCTCGGCGCCCATGGCGAGCTGGGCCGCGGCGATCACGATGCCGTGCAGCGCCGAGGGGCATCCGGCCCGCACCTCGACGGCCATGCCCCCGATGCCGAGACGGCCGCTGGCCGCGGTGGCCATCGAGGACGTGAGCCGGCTCGGGGTGGTCGTCGCGGCCACGAACACGTCCACCGAGGTCGCGGCGATGTCCGCGGCCGCGAGGGCCCGGGCGGTCGCGTCCACCAGCAGGTCCTCGGTGGCGGGGGCACCGCGGAACTGGGCGCCGCCCGGGCGGGCGGTCCACCACCGTGAGTCGAGCCCGAGGTGCTCGGTCCAGCCCGGCTCCGCGGGCTCGCCCCCGGCGGCGCGCACCACCTCGTCGACCTCGTCGTTGGCGACCCGGTGGCCGCCGTGCTCGTCCGCCACCGCCGTGGCGGCCACACGGATCCCGGGGACGGCGCCGGTGCGCGTGCCGGTCATGCCCGGTCCTCCGACGTGCGCGGCGTCTCGGCGCCGGTCGCGGCCACACGGCCACCCCCGCGGGTCGGGCCCGGCCCACCGGCTGGGCGTCGGTCGGCCGGGTACGGGATGCGGTCCACCGGCGCGACGATCCGCAGCAGGCCGACCAGGAGGAGGAGGGCCAGGGGGATGATCACCGCCCGCTGCGCCACGTAGGGCCAGCCGAGGTGCTCGGCCAGGTCCACCCCTGCCAGCCCGGCCGCGCTGATGACGACGGCGAAGGCCAGGTAGTGCCAGAGGAAGACCCCCATGATCCGGTCCCCGACGTTGCGGACGGTCCAGTCCACGGCCCGGCGGCCACGGATCGCGGTGATCGGGTTCCGGAGGGCCATGAGCAGGCTCACCCCGACCACACACTCGAGCACGGTCATCATCGTGCGGGGCGAGGCGCCGAGCCACGCCGGGTAGGGGCCGGCCACCACGAGGAACGCCATGGTCGCCACGCCACCG
>JBMOJH010000089.1:0-14378 GCA_049316905.1 Microthrixaceae bacterium
ATCGGTCGCCGACAGGCCGGAATCGGTCGCCGACAGGCCGGAATCGGTCGCCGACAGGCCGGAATCGGTCGCCGACCGGCCGGATTTCAGCGGGCCAGACGAGCCGGGGTGTTGATCCGGTCGGCCGCGATCCGCAGGATCACCCGGCCCTCCGGGCCGACCGGTCGCGCGTAGTCCGCGCCGGTGTAGCGGTTGGCGAGCTGGTCGATGTGGCGCCGTGCCTCGTCGCCGGTGACGGTGCCCACCACGTGGCCCCGTACCTCCGACCAGTCCCACGCGTTGTCGGCGGAGTGGATCAGCACCGTCACCCGCGGGTCCCGGGCGACGTTCCGGGACCGCTGCCGCTGCGGCTCGGTGTTGACCAGCAGCACCTCGCCGTCGGTGTCGACCCAGGTGAGCTGGGCCTGCGGTGTGCCGTCCGGCATGAGCGTGACCACGCTGGCCAGGTTCGGTCCCGTCGCCAGGCGGATCGTGTCCTCGTCGAGTTCCATGCTGCTACCTCCGTGACCCGCGGTGAACCTACCGACTCGTCGCCGGGTACGTTCGGCGCACCGGAACGAGGAGCGAGCGATGGCCGACGACACGACCGACCCGACGCCCGAGGTGGTGCACGTTCCCGATCAGCGACGCTTCGAGCTGCTCCTCGGCGCTGAGCGCGTGGGCCTCGCCGAGTACGTGCGCAGGGGCGGGCGCTACGTGTTCGTCCACACCGAGGTCGATCCCCGGCTCGAGGGCCGTGGCCTCGGCACGGTGTTGATCCGCACCGCGCTCGACACCGCCCGGGCCGAGCAGGCCGAGGTCGTGCCGCTCTGCCCGTTCGTGGCCGCGTTCATCGAGCGCCATCCCGACTACCGGGACCTCGTGGACGAGGAGGCGCTCCGCTTCCTCGACCGCTGACCGCGTTCCGTCGCGGTCGGCCGGTTCAGGCCGGTACGGGCTCGGCCAGGGCCTCGCGCAGGGCATCGGCCATGGAGCCGATGAAGCGGGCGGAGATGTCCGACGCCGCCGCGATCGCGTCGGCACCGTGGTACATACCCGGCACCACGACGAGCTCGACCTCCACACCGGCGTCCTCCAGACGACGCGCGTAGGTGACGTCCTCGTCCTGGAACAGGTCGCGGTCTCCCACGCCGATCCAGGCCGGGGGCAGCCCCGACAGGTCGGCGCACCGGGCCGCGGCCGCGTACGGCGGAAGGGGATCGGACCCGGGCGCGTGACCCAGGTACGACGTCCAGCCGAAACGGTTGGACCGGGGGGTCCACACGGCGAAGCGGCCGGGCGGTGGGTGCAGCACCGTGCGGTCGTCGAGCATCGGGTACACGAGCAGCTGGAACGGCACCGGGGGGCCGCCCTCGTCGCGGGCGCGCTGGCAGAGCGACGCGGCCAGCCCGCCGCCCGCGCTCGCGCCGCCCACCGCGATCCGTCCGGGATCGATCCCGAGGTCCGCCGCATGCCCGTGCACCCACGCGAGCGAGGCCGCGCAGTCGTCGATGGCGGCGGGGAACGGGTGCTCCGGGGCGAGCCGGTAGCTGGTGGCCACGACCGCCGTGCCGGAGTCGCGGGCCAGGCGGCTGAGGACGTCGACCGAGCCGTCCGGCGCACCCATCACCAGCCCGCCGCCGTGGATGAAGAACACCGCCGGACCGGGCCGGTCACGGCCCTCGGGCTCGATCACGAGGAGGCGGACGGGCGGGCCGTCGGGCCCCGGGAGGAGCTCGCGGACCGTGGTGCCGGCCACGGGCGGGGTGGGCCGGGTGATGGCTGCACGGGCCACGCCGAGCACGCGCTCGTCCACGCGGAACGGCACCAGCAGCAGGGGGGACCGCAGTTCCCCGGGAACGCCCTCGAAGGACCGCCGGGCGTGGCGCACCCCGGCCACCGCGACGCCCACCGCCGTCGCACCGGCCAGCACACCGATCGCTCGCTTCATCCCCACGGACACCTCCGGACCTCGACGCCGGGCACGAGTGTCGCACCCCGTGCCCGGTGCCGGGTACGGGGACGGTCACGGCCCTGAGGTGCCCGACCATCTCCACGTTCTCGACCCGCCGGTCCTGACGCGGCCGAAATCGGGGATCCTCCCGATTGACGCCCTGAGGAACCCGTCGTGCAATGGATCGGGCGGGGCCGGCTGGTCCTGCGGGGCGATGGCACCTCGGTGCCGGGGGAGTCGGAGTAGCTGTGCGCACATCAGGGCGGACCCGGAGTGGATCGGTGCGACGTACGGCGCGCCTGTGGCCGGTGGCGGTGCTGTCGGTCGCTCTGGTGGCGGCCGCCTGTGCGGGCCCGCCCTCACCTCCGCCGGCTGCCGACGGCGGACCCATCCCCCCCGGGGTCGACTTCACGACCATGCCGTACCAACCGGCGGACGCCCCCCGGCTCGTGGCGGAGCTGTCGTCGGCGCGCAGCGATCCGGCCTTCGTCGACTCGATCGATCCGTCCCGACGCGACGCCGCCCTCGCCGGGATCGACGCGTTCCTGGCCCGTCCCGACGCCGCGTCGCTCCTGTCGAACTACATCACCGACCGGCGCGCCGCGGATGCCGCGCAGCGTGCCACCGGACGGCTCCCCGCCCCGCCGTCCCCGGCCACGCTGGACGCGTTGGGACTGGGTGACCCGATCGACCCGACGACCGTGGAGCCGACCACGACCACGGTCCCCGACGCCGAGGCCGCCGCTCCCGCTGCGGAGGTGGAAACGTTCAGCAGCCCGTCGGTGCAGGTGCCCGGGTCGCTCGAGCCGGTCAGCACCTTCCTCTCCGGTGGCCAGTGGCCCGTCGGTGGCCCGAGGCCGTGGCCGGTGGGCGCGGGGTCCAAGGCCGACAAGATGGCCGTGGCGCGTGCCGGGAGCGGCACGCTCGATCCCGCCGCCAACTGCACCCGGGAGGCCACCGGTCCCCGGCACCTCCCGACGGATGCCGTGCCCTCGTTCGAGGGACGGGTCTACACCCCCACCCAGGGCGCCTTCGCCTCCAGCGGTGCTCCGGGCAGCCCGGAGCCGGGCGTGATCACGAACTACCACGGTGAACTGGTGACCCGCCCGGACCCGACCGGCTCCGGCATCACCCAGATGAAGGTGGAGGCCCACCTCCTGTCGCCCACCGTGGACCCCGTCCGGACCGCGGCGGCACGCGTGTTGAACCCGTCGGCCCCCGAGGTCCTGGCGAACCCGAGCGCGCTCCGGGGCCACGTGGTGGTGGAGGGCCTCGACGGTTCCAACGTGTCGTACTTCCCCGGCTCCCCGGGCACCGAGTGGAGGACCCTCTGCTACGCCGAGGACCTCGGTGTGACCGATGTGAAGCGCGCCTACGTGGAGGCGTGGGTGCCGATGCGGTACCCGTCGGTCTCGGATCCCCGGAACCTCCGCGAGCCCGGCTTCCAGGTGCGCTTCGAGACGGTCGACGCCTTCTGGAACGCCGCGGCCGGTGCCTTCCCCACCTTCTTCTACGCGGCCGACCAGGCCACGGTGATCCTCCAGGGTGAGAACCAACCGTTGGCCCATGACGCCCCGGTGCCCGGCGGGTCGGCCGCGGTCCGCGTGGCCGACGAGGTGATGGTGGACCGTGACGGCGTGCCCACCAACGACCTCGAGTCGATCCTGCGCTCGAAGATCGAACCGGCCATCGCTCCGGCGCTCGACAGCTTCGACAACACGTGGATCCCCCTCCTGGGGATCGGCGTGATCATCTGGGTCCAGGACGTGAAGCCCGGCGGCGCATCCCTGGATCTCGACATCAGGAACATCGGCCCGGATGACGAGGCCGAGTTCGTGGGCAAGTTCTCGCTGTCCGGCCTCCGCCTCCGGGGCGCCTTCACCAGCCCGATCGGCGGGTGCGGGTACAGCACGACGGTGAACGGCACACTCAACGTGACGGGTCAGATCAACCGCAGGACCGGTGACGTCACCAGCCTCCAGATCGACGGCGGGCACTACCTGTCGGACGTGTCGACGTCGAAGACGTTCGTCATCGGCCCCGGCCTGATCGAGACCGGGCTCTGCTGGGCGGCCTGGTGGGGCGGCACCAAGGTGGCCCTCGACGCCCTCGACTCCATGGCCCGGGGCCGGTTCGACACGCTGCCCGACACGAAGTTGTCGAACACCGTGGAGCTGAACGCCGAGGACACCGTCGGGCCCGGTACCAGCACCCCGGGCGGCGGTGGGTTCGGCATCACCAACGTGGGCTTCGAGCGGTCGTGCTTCCCCAAGGGGTGTCAGGGGGGCGATGTGCTCCTCGACGCCGACGGGCTGGCACCGGCGGTCGGCCTCTCGGTTCGCGACAACGTGCCGGCCTCGGGCTCGCGACGGTTCCCGGTGGTGTACAACCCGACGCTCCGGACGAACCTGGCCACGCTGTACAACTCGGCCGCCCTGCCGGACCAGCGCCCGTACAAGTTCGCCGGGTTCCTCCATCCCACGCTGGTGAACCAGATCCTCCGGGCGCTCGCCGAGGGGAACGGCACCCCCGGTTCCGGCATGCTCGAACGGTCGGGATCCGGGTTCTCCACCAGGTCCGACGTGGCGCCGATCCTGGTGACGCCGTCGGTCTCGCCGCTCGCGAAGCCCCTCACCGTGCTCGTCCCCGATGTGCGGGTCTCCGACGGGACCAACGAGTTCGCGGTGGACGTCACCGCAGGCATCGACCTGTCGGTGGACGCCCCCACCCGCAAGCTGCGGGCGTCGCTGACGGTGAGCGCGGACGTGGAGACCCTGCAGTGCGGCCTCTCCATCGCCGGTCCGGAGGGGTGGGTGGCCAGCTACTCGCTCTGTGCGAGCCGCGACTGGTTCGGCGACCCGGGTGTGGCGCTGCCGAGCATCCCGGCCACCATCGGCTTCGTGGTGAACGACGTGGTGCGTCCACTTGTCGAGAAGAGCCTCGGTGAGGTGGAGGTGCCGAAGGTCGAGGGCTTCGACCTCCTGTCGCTCGGGAGCTCCAAGGTGGACAACGTGGACGGGTTCCCGTCGGTGTTCGTCGGCTATCCGCAGCCATCGCTCGACATCAAACTGTCGACCCCCGGCAGTGGGCTGATCGGACGGGCGACGGCCCTCGGCCTCCCGGGGACCGGGGCGATCAACTACACCTGGACCTTCCGCGACCTGTACGGATCGCGGGTCTACACGCCGCTCGGTTCCGGCGACGAACAGTCCGACGCGCTGTACCTCTACTCGCCGGCCCCGTCCGGCGGGGTCCTCTGGCTCCGCAAGTTCGGTGCCCGGGTGACGGTCACGGCGTCGCGGGGCGGTGAGACCCGCACGACGACCGCCGACTACGTCTGGTACCGCCCCTGACATGTCGGGTCCGCGAGGTCGAGACGGTCGATCCTCACTTCGCCAGTCCTTCGAGCGAGTGCCCGTGGGGAACGTCACGGTCGCAGTCCCGCGGACCGCGGGCACTGCCTCAGCCGCGGGGGACGGGGCGGGACCCCCAACGGTCCCAGTGCACGACGGTCTCGACCGGTGGACGGGCTGCAGGCTGCAACGAACTCCCGGTGATGTGGGCGACCGGGAAGAGCGCCACCTGTGTGACGTGCTCGGGGATGCCGAGCAACTGCGCGGCGTCGGCCTCCCTGAACAGATGGAGCGTCGTCCAGACCGACCCGAGGCCGCGGGAGCGGAGGGCCAGGAGGAAGCTCCACGCCGCCGGCAGGATCGAGCCGTAGGCGGCTGCAGCGACCGCGTTGGGGGCGCCGTCGATCCGCCGCTCGATGCAGGGGATCACCATGACCGGCACACGCGCGAGCACCGTGGTCAGGTGCAGTGCGCTCTCGTAGACCCGGCGGGTCTGGGGGTCCGGCTCGCCCTCGGCGGCGGCCGTGAGGTAGTCGGCCCCGGCGGTCCGGTACATCTCGGCGAGTTCGCCCCGCAGGTCCGGATCGCTGACCACCACCCACCGCCAGTCCTGTCCGTTGCTGGCCGTCGGGGCCTGCAGGGCCAGTTCGATGCACTCGAGCACGACGGCAGGATCGACGGGCCGGTCGAGGTCGAGGCGACGCCGGATCGCGCGGGTGGTGCGGAGGACCTCGTCGACGTCGTCGGTGCGCATGGCCGGACCCCCTCACGGCGCTCCCCGGCGGGCGCCGACGGCCCAGTGGAGCACCGCTGCCGGGGCCGGGTCCACCGCAGCGGCGCTGCCTCAACGGGTGGCCCGCCGGGCGACTCGGGCGACCCCGGGCGTCGAGTCGACACGCGCGTTAGATTCGTCCGGGTCGGTTCGCTGCGAACCGTGACGGAACGAGGGGGTACGTGATGGTCGTCGTGCGTGCAGAGGACCTCCGGTGAGCGGCGCCGAGCTGTTCCGGTACGACGGGCGGAAGGCGCTCGTGGTCGGGGGGGCCACCGGCATGGGCGCGGCGGTCGCCGAGCTCGCGGTCGACGCCGGGGCGGACGTGGTCGTGATGGACCGGGCCGTCGTGACCCAGCCCGGGGTGGAGGCCGTCGCGCTCGACCTCTCCCAGCGCACCTCGGTCGACGCGGCGCTCGACGCACTGGGCGGTCCCATCGACGTGCTGTTCTCCTGCGCTGGTGTGGCCGACGGGACGCCGGGCATCGAACGCATCAACTTCATCGGGCACCGCTACATGATCGACCGCCTCGTGGAACGTGGATGGCTGTCGGAGGGTAGTGCGATCGGCATGATCTCCTCGGCGGCCGGCCTGGGTTGGGAGGCCGACCTCGACCTGTTGCTCGAGTTCCTCGCGATCACCGACTGGGACGCAGCGGTGGAGTGGGTAACGGCTCACGAGAAGGCCGACTACCTGTCGATGAAGCGCGCGATGTGCGCCTACGTGGCCGCACAGGCCCGGCCGATGCTGGCCCGTGGGATTCGCATCAACGCGGTCTGCCCGGGCCCCACCGACACACCGCTCGCCCGCGCGAACGCCGAGATGTGGCTCGACTTCGGCTCGGACTACCGGGAGGCCGTGGGCATCGAGCCGTCGACGCCGGCCGAGCAGGCTGCCGTGCTGGTGTTCCTGTGCAGCGCGGCGGCCAGTGCCGTGAACGGCCAGACCGTCGTGTCGGACTCGGGGTACCTGGCCTCGGGGTTGTCGCACGACTTCGAACCGGCGATCCCCGCTGCGGAGTTCCTCTACGGACGATTCGGTTGAGCCGGGTCGTCGTCGTCGGCGCCTCCAGCGGGCTGGGCCGCTGCATCGGCGTCGGCCTCGGCCGACGCGGCGACCGGGTGGCGCTGCTGGCGCGACGTGTCGACCTGCTGGCCTCGGCGGCCGACCGCGCCGGGCCCGATTCGTTCGCGGTCGCCTGTGACGTGACCGACGAGCACTCCTGCCGGGAGGCGGTGGCCGCCGCGGCGGAGCGCCTCGGGGGCCTCGACGCCGTGGTGTACTGCGTGGGCCTCGGGGTGCTCGCACCGGTGGAGGAACTCCGCAGCGACGAGTGGGAGCTGGCGTTCGCCACGAACGTCGTGGGCGCGTCCACCGTCACCGCCGCGGCCCTCCCGCACCTCCGGCGCTCCCGTGGCACGGTGGCGTACCTCAGCTCGGTGAGCGCCTCGCTCACCCCGCCGTGGCCCGGGCTCGCGGCCTACACCGTGACCAAGGCGGCGCTCGACAAGCTGGTGGAGGCCTGGCGGGCCGAGCACCCCGAGGTGGGCTTCACACGTGTCGTGGTGGGCGACTGCGCAGGTGGTGAGGGCGACGCGGCCTCGCAGCTCGCGGCCGGTTGGGACCCCGACACCTTCGCCGGGTACCTCTCGGTCTGGGCCGGACGGGGGTTGCTCGACGGGCACCTGCTCGACGTCGAGGAACTCGTGGAGGTGCTCCGCGTGCTGGTGTGCTCCGGGGGGACCGCAACCGTGCCGACCGTGGCGGTCACCCCGCGGGCCACCGCCGCGGGCCCGCACGGGCGATAGCGTCGCCGGGTCCGACGCAAGGGGGTCCGGAGATGCAGCTCGAGGGTCGATCCGCGATCGTCACCGGGGGTGCCGGTGGCCTGGGCTCGGCGACCGTCCGCCGGCTCCACGAACTCGGTGCGGGCGTGGTGGTGTTCGACCGCGCCGAGGAGCCGACCCTCGCCCTCGCGGAGGAACTCGGTGACGGCGCGCTCGGCGTGGCCGGTGACGTGAACGACGACGCCGCAGTGGGCGACGCGATCTCCGCCGCGGCGTCCCTCGGCGAGCTGTCGGTGGTGGTCAACGTGGCCGGGGGCGCGGCGTCGGCGGGCCGGTTGGTGGGGCGCGACGGTGAGCCGCTCGACCGCTCGGGCTTCATCGACACCATGGCGATGAACGCGTTCGGCACCTTCAACGTGACCCGGCTCGCCGCGGCGGCGATGGCGGCGCGCCCGGAGGACTCCGAGGGTCGGCGCGGGGTGGTGGTGAACACGGCGTCGATCGCGGGCATGGAGGGCCAGGTCGGTCAGCTCGCCTACGCGGCGGCGAAGTCCGCGATCCTCGGGATGACCCTGCCGATGGCCCGGGACCTCGCTCCGCTCGGCATCCGGGTGTGTGCCATCGCCCCCGGCACGATGGGGACGCCGCTGATGGAGATGGCTCCCGAGCCGATGAAGGAGGCGCTGGTGGCCAGCATCGTGAACCCGAAGCGCATGGGGCGACCCGAGGAGTTCGCCGCTCTCGTGGCCGCGATCGTCGACAACGACTACCTCAACGGCGAGAACATCCGCCTCGACGGGGCGCTCCGCTTCCCCCCTCGGTGAGGGCGCCCGTGACGGGCCGGACCACTACGCTGACACGCGTGTCAGCCGGTGTGGAGCTCGACCGGGCCGTGGTCGACGGCTTCGAGGCCGACGGCTGGGCGCTGCTCCCCTCGGTGATCGGCCCCGACGAGGTGGCCCACGCCCGGGCCGCGTTGGTGGCGGCCGCGGCGGCCAGCGAGGCCCGCGGGTACCCCACCCGGATCGAGGCGCTCGACCCGGGTGGCCGCAACGTGCGGATCTACGACCTCATCGACCACGACCCGGTCTTCGTCCACCTCGTCACCCACCCGACGGTGATCCCGTACGTCGAACGGTTCCTCGACGGCGACCTCGCCGTGTCGAACTTCACCGCCAACATCGCGCTGCCGGGGAGCGGGTCGATGAACGCCCACAACGACCAGTCGACGGTGATGCCGGAACCGTGGCCGGCGCGCTACGCCATGAACGCGATCTGGTGCCTCGACGACGTGGACGAGGGCAACGGCGCCACGCGCTACCTGCCGGGCAGCCACCGGTTCACGTGCTTCGCGGAGGTGCCCGAGGACCCGAGGGCCGGTATGGTCCCGTTCGAGGCGTCGGCCGGGTCGGTGATCCTGATGGACGGGCGCCTGTGGCACACCTCCGGCGAGAACACCTCCGCCGACCGTGAGCGGGCGATGTGCTTCGCCCTCTACACGCGCTCGTTCCTCCGCCACCAGACCAACTGGTGGCGGGTGCTGTCGGAGGGGACCCGCCGGTCGCTCGACCCGCAGCTCAAGGAGTGGCTCGGACTGCGCGGCGGGAACATGGCCCACGGCACCTACCTGGCGAGCACGTGATGTTCGACCTCGTGATCTCGGGAGCCATGGTGGTCGACGGGACCGGCGCACCGGCGCGCACCGCGGACGTGGCCGTGCGCGACGGCACGATCGTGGAGGTCGGGCGGGTCACCGGCCGGGCGCGGCGTCGGTTCGACGCCGACGGGGCACTCGTCACGCCAGGCTTCGTGGACATCCACACCCACTACGACGGCCAGGCCACGTGGGACCCGCACCTCACACCGTCGTGCTGGCACGGGGTCACCACCGCGGTGATGGGCAACTGCGGCGTGGGCTTCGCCCCGGTGCGGGCCGACCGTCACGACTGGCTGATCGACCTCATGGAGGGTGTGGAGGACATCCCGGGCACCGCGCTCGCGGACGGTATCCGCTGGGGCTGGGAGTCGTTCGCCGAGTACCTCGACGCCCTCGCCGCGATGCCGCGCGCCATCGACGTGGGCGCGCAGGTCCCCCACGCCGCGCTCCGGGCCTTCGTGATGGGACCGCGGGCCGATGGGCCGGCCACCGACGACGACCTCGCCGCCATGGCGGCCATGGTCCGGGAGGCGCTGCGCGCCGGCGCGCTCGGGGTGTCGACCGGCCGGACCGTGGGCCATCGCGACGCACGCGGCGAACTCGTGCCCGGCACCCACGCGGCGGAGGACGAACTCGCGGCCCTGCTCGCGGCGATGGACGACGTCGGTCGCGGGGTGTTCCAGGTGGTGCCCGCGGGCATCTCCGGTGAGATCGGTGGCGACGACCGCGGCGCGATGGACCGGGAGATGGAGTGGATCGTCCGTCTCGGCCGTTCGACCGGTCGGCCGCTCACGTTCCTGGTCATGGACGGTCCGCGCCACGGCCACGACTGGCGCGGCTGGTTCGACCAGGTCCGCCGGGCCAACGCTGAGGGCGCGATGATCCGCCCGCAGGTCGCGAGCCGGTGCTTCGGGATGCTGTTCGGGCTCCAGTCGGCCATGAACCCGTTCCGTTTCCGGCCGTCGTACCGGGCGGTGGCCGAGCTCCCGCTCGGCGAACGGGTGGAGGTGCTGCGCCGACCGGAGGTGCGCGCCGGGGTCCTGGCCGAGGCGCCCGAGGTGACCGGTCCGCCGAGCATGGACCAGTACACCGAGCACCTCTTCGGTCGGCTGTTCCCGCTCGGCCCGGAGCTGGACTACGAGCCGACGCGGGAGCGCAGCGTGGCGGCGCTGGCCGAGGCCGCCGGCACGGACCCGTGGGAGGTGCTCTACGACGCGTTCGTGGCCGACGGCGGCCGCAACTTCGTGCTGCACCCGATGATGAACTTCGGTGGTGGTTCCTACGACGGGCTCCACGAGATGCTCGCCGACCCGCTCACCGTGCAGGGCCTCGGTGACGGCGGGGCGCACTGCAGCATGATCTGCGACGCGTCGATGACCACCTACCTGTTGTCGTACTGGGCGCGGGACCGCACCCGGGGGCCACGACTCGCGGTGGAGGAGGCGGTGCGCCGCCTCACCTCCGACCCCGCGCAGCTCTACGGCCTCGGCGACCGCGGGGTGCTCGCCCCCGGCCGTCGGGCCGACCTGAACGTGATCGACCTCGACGCCCTCGCGCTCGAACCCCCGGAACTGCTCCACGACCTGCCGGCCGGTGCCGGGCGACTGGTGCAGCGCTCCCGCGGCTACGTGGCGACGTTCGTGACCGGTCGCACGGTGGTGGATGCAGGTGAGCTCACCGACGAACGGCCCGGCTCGCTCGTCCGCGGCCGCTGACGCGACGGGGCACCCGCCACTGTCAGTCGGTGGCGGTACCTCCGGGCCGTTCCCGCACCACCCGGGCGAACAGCTCGGTCTCGGCGGGGTCGTACGGGGTGCCGTCGGGGTGGAACAGCTCGTGGAACCACGGTGCGTCGTCGGGCGTCGGGCGGTTCCAGCTCGTCCACGGGTACTTCGTTTGGGTGCGCCCGTCGACGAGGCCCCACGTGTGGCAGCCCACCCCGCGGTCGCGGAACACCTCGATGAGTTCGACGGTGGAGCGGGGCCGGCCGAGCCATTCCGTGCACAGCAGCGGACGCCCGTACGCCGTGAGGTGGTCGATCGACGCCGCGAGGCGGCCTCGGGGCAGGTAGCTGTGGAACGTGATCACGTCGGAGCGCGTCAGCATGATCCGGTTGATCGGGTCGCCGCGTTCCAGCGCGCCGGAGACGCCGACGAACACCCCGGCGGTGAGGGGCTGGGAGGGGTCCGCCTCCTGGGCCCAGTCGACGACGCGGTCGAGGAGGCCCGTGGCCAGCCGGTACTTGTCGGCGCATCCGGTGCGGGGATACGCGATCTCCGGGCCGTTCGGCTCGTTGAACAGGTCCCAGCACTGCACGCGGGGGTCGTCACCGAACCGGGTCAGCACCTCGTCGACGTACGGGCGTAGTTCCTCCCAGCGTCGAGGGTCGGAGAGGATGGCAGCGCCGGGCGACTGCAGCCACATCGAGTTGTGCGTGCCCGGCCGCGGACCGGGTTGGGGACCGAGGCGGGCGACGGGGTTCCAGCACCCGTCGAGGAGGACGGGCATCGCGCCGATCCCGCGGCCGGCCGCGAGGTCGAGGACCTCGTCGAGTCGGTCCCAGAAGCCCGGCACCTCCGGCAGCAGATGGTGCAGGAACAGCCGGATGCTGTTCATGCCGAGCTCCGCGGCCCAGCCGAGCTCCCGGTCGATCGTCGCCGGGTCGTAGGTGTCGGCCTGGAACATCTCGAGCTGGTTGCCCGCCGTGGACGGCATGAAGTTGCAGCCGACCAGCCAACCGGTCCGGTCCTGCCACGCGTTCGCCTGCTCCCGGCTCCAGCGCGCCTCGCTCGGGAGCGGGGCGGTCCAGCGGGCCGGGTAGGCGCCCTTCGCGATGTCGAGCCCGTGACGGAGGAGATGGGCGTACAGGTCGATGCGTGTCGGCACGGTGGTGTCCTACACCGCCGGCCGGGTCGTGGCTAGAGGCCCTCGGCCACCTGCTGCGCCGCGGTCTGGAGCTTGGCTGCGTCGACCGTGTCGCCCGACTGGCCGAGGGCCACGGTGAGACCGTCCTTCTTGAAGAGGATCGTCTTGCCGGTGCCTCCGCCGCCGGTGCGGACGAACCGGTCGGCGAGCTTGCCGCCCTCGCCCACCGGGACCGGCGTGGTCGGGCCGGCTCCGCCGAAGACGGTCTGGAGGTAGTCGATCCCGATCTCCGGCATGGGCACCGAGACGGCGAGTGAGACCTGACCGGTGGGCGAGGTCAATTCTCCCCACAGGCACGACGCGAACTGCGGGTTCTCCGGGTTGCGGGACTCGGCGCCCTTGGCGCCCGTGGTCGGCGAGCCGAGGAGGGCGGTGACCTGGTCGGCGGGCAGCAGCGCGCACACGTCGGCGGGGAGCTTCGCCGAACCCTTGCCAGCGGTGGTGGTGTCGCTCCCGTCGTCGGCCGACGAGCCGTCGGCGGGAGCGGTGGTGGTGGATGCCGTGGTGGACGCGGGGGACGACGAGTCGTCGGACCCACCGCACGCGGGCAGGGCCAGGGTCGCGGTCAGGAGGGCGGCGACGCCGAGGGTGGCTGGACGGATGTGGCCCATTCGGTCACGCTACCGGCGCGGGTGCCGTTCGCAGCGCGTCCGCCGTCGAGCCGATGAAGCGGGATGACGCGCGCCACGGCAGCCCTCGGTCTCGATGCCGGGCACGAGTGTCGCATCCCGCCCGGGTCGGCCGCGCTCCGGACCGGGTCGATCCGCTCAGGAGGACTCGACGAGCCGGAGTTCCACGATCCTCGCGGTGAGCGCCGCAGTGGGCAGCCAGTCCTCGAGGTGCGCCGCGAGTTCGTTGCCGGTCCGTCGCTGCTCGGCCCCTGCATTCGCGCCGCCGGTGAGGTCGGTCACCGCGACCTGGTAGGTGGCGTCGGGATCGAGCCCCGGCACCGCGAGCGACGGGCCGGGGCCGGTGGGTTCCTCGAGCTGGTAGGCGAACACCACCGCTCCCGAGCGGTCGGGCGCCACGAACGCCAGTGCGGCCCGGGAGCGGTCGCCGCCGGACGCGGGGTCGCCCATCGGGGAGACCAGTCGGTGCAGGGTGCCGTGCTGCACCCAGCCCTGGGTCCGGCGCGCGCAGGCCACCGCCCGCCGGAGCACGGCGAGGTCGTCGTCGGCGAGCGCGTCGAGGTCGAGGTCGATGCCGAACCGTCCCGACAGCGCGACCGCGCAGGCGAACGGCAGTGGACGCTCGCCCCACCGGGTGACGTGGGCCGCGGTGGCCGACGCGGGGAAGAAGTGCTGACAGGCCCACTGCATCCGTACCCGGGTGACGGGGTCGGTGTTGTCGGAGGTCCAGAACTCGTGGAAGTACCGCAGCGTGCCGTGGTCGGTGCGGCCGCCCCCCGACGCGCAGAGCATCAGCTCCACATCGGGGTGTGCGGTGGCGACGCGTTCCATCACCGACCACGTGGCGTGGACCCAGTCCACCCAGGCGTTCGATCGGCGGTCGGCGGGCAGCGCCCCGGAGCCCGGGTCGGTGACCGGGCGGTTGGCGTCCCACTTCACGTACGACGTGGCCGGCGCCGCGCCGAGGGTGCGGGCCACCACGTCGACCTCGAAGTCGCGCACCTCGGGGAGCAGCGGGTCGAGTGCGAGCTGGTTCCGGTGCTGCCGAGGTTCGTGGGCGTCGCGGATCACCCAGTCGGGATGGGCGGCGTACAGGTCGCTCGCGGGGTTGACCATCTCGGGCTCCACCCAGATGCCGAAGCGGATCCCGGCCGCGGCCGCGGCGTCGGTGAGGGCGGCCAGGCCGCCCGGGAGCTTCCGCCGGTCGACGTCCCAGTCGCCCAGCCCTGCGGTGTCGTCATTCCGCGGGTGGGTGGTGCCGAACCAGCCGTCGTCGAGGAGGAACACGTCCGCGCCCACCTCGGCGCTCCGGCGGATCAGG
>JBMOJH010000090.1:0-14339 GCA_049316905.1 Microthrixaceae bacterium
CACCGATGCCTGGCTCGCCGCACACTGACCGGCCGGGTGCAGCCCCCGGCCGGCCGGGGGATCTCCCCGTCTCAGAGCTGGTAGACGTTGACCGAGCCGGTGATCTCGTTGGCGACGAGGAGGTAGGGCCGCCCGCTGGGCGTGGCCGAACCGGGCACGGAGGTAAGCACCTCGGGGCCCGAGTCGTTGGCCAGGTCGTTGGCCGCCAGCGAGAAGTTCCGCGGGTTCACGTAGCTGTTGAACACCGGGGCCGCGGGGTCCGACACGTCGTAGGCGGCGACACCGCCGATGCGCTCGAGGCCGATGAAGGCGACGGGCCGGCCGTCGACCTCGACGACCGTGGCGCCCTCCGGCTCCGGACCCTTGTTGTCGGACCGGTCGTCGGGCGTGTTGTTGTCGTTGCTGGCGTTGAACACCGTGGGCAGTGCGGCAAGCGTGCGTCGCTCGAGGTCGCTGCCGGAGTCGAACACCTGGGTGAGGGTGTCGGCGTTCCACACCGAGAAGGACCGGGTGCCGAACATGTCGATCCGGGTGCGCCCGGTCGGGCTGTTGGGTGACGTGGTGGTCACCTGCAGCCGCCCGAGGTTCGCGTTCTGCTTGAGCGTGGCGGCATTCGGGAACGTCGTGGGATCGAGCACGAACGAGCCGCTGTTCACGCGGATCTCCTCGTTGAACCCCGTGTAGTTCCGGCTGTCACCCTCGTTGGCGGTCACCAGGTAGGGCAGGCCGCCGCGGACGAACAGCGCCACCGCGTCGGGCTGGTAGAGGCCGGCGACGGGCCAGTTCTGGAGGTTGCCGACCGAGGCGTCCGAATCGGAGGCGTCCATCTCGTTGCCGGTGAGGCTCATGTCCTTCGTGCCGAGCGGCGTGATGGACGTGACGGTGGCGGTGGCCACGTCGACCTTGGCGATGGCGTTCGCCTCCTGGATGGTGACCCAGGCCGTGGCGCCGTCGGGGCTGACGGCGATGTACTCGGGCTCGAGGTCCTGGGCCACGGTCGCATTGGGTCCGAAGATGCGGACACCGGCGGCCCGGAGCGATGCGATGTCGCCGTTGAACCCGGCGAAGCCGGCGGTGGACACGGTGGCCGAACCGCCCCCGCGGACCGCGCTCACGTCGACGACGCTCACCGAGCCCTCGGGATCGACCGAGGTGAGCTGGTTGTAGGAGTTGGGCTCGCCCTCGTTGGCGACGAGCACCTTGTTGCCGTCGGGGGTGAAGGTGAGCATGTCCGGCAGGGCGCCGACCGTGATGTCGCCCTTCGCGGTGCCGTCGGTGCCGAAGAACAGCACCTTGCCGGGGTTGGTCTTGGCGGCGCCGTCCTCCACCGCGACGGCCACGAGGCCGTCCTTGACCGCGACGCTGTTCGGCAGGAACGGGGCGGTCGGGATCCGCTGGACGAGGCCCAGGGTGGTCAGGCTCACCACGTCGACGGAGCCGCCGCCGACGGTGTTCGTCACGAAGAGCTTCCCGTCACCGAAGGCGACGGTCTCACCCGAGCCGTTGCCCAGGCCGGTGCGGTAGGTGCCGACGAGCGTCGGGTTCACCGGCGGCGGCGGTGGCGGGAGCGTGGTCGTCGTGGTGGTGGAGGTCGTGGTCGTGGTCGTGCTGGTGGTCGTGGTGGTCGACTCGGTCGTGGTGGTCGTCGACTCGGTCGTCGTCGTGGTGGTGGTGTCGTAGGGCATCTCCGGCGCGCAGGCGGCGGCGATCGTGCCGACAGCGGCGAGGGCGACGGCACCCCGGAGGGCACGACGGGAACGGCGGTTCATGAGCGGGGCGTCTCCTGATTCGGCGCCGGACGGCGACGTGAATCGGGAAATTAGGGACGCCAGTCGAACGGTCCGGAACCTTGAGGTGATGTTGAGGTGAACGTTCGCGTTGCCGCGTCGATCACTCCCGCGCCGGGTCGTTCCGCCGGCCGCGGACCTGGCAGGGCAGCACGCGCCCCGACGGCGTGACGATGTCGAAGCCGTGACCCGCGGCCGGCCGGACCGACCAACCCGAGCGGTGCACGACGCCGTGGTGGTGGCGGCACAACGGTGCGAGGAGGTCGAGGTCGGTCGCGCCGCCGTGTTCCCACAGCTCCACGTGGTGCAGGTCGGTCCACGACGGCGGGGCGTCGCAGCCGGGGAAGCAGCACCCGCCGAAGCGACGTGCCACGGCACGGCGCTGCGCCGGGCTCGCGTGGCGTCGACCGCGACCGAGGTGCAGCGTCTCGCCCGTGTGGGACTCCACCAGCACGCGGAAGGTGGGGTCGCACGCGAGGAGCCGGGCCACCGACGGGCGCACCGGCATCCCGTCGAGCGTGGTGGCGAGCAGGCCGGCGAGCCAGTCGGCGTGGGCGCCGTGGGGATCCGGACGCCGCCAACGGTCGTGCAGGTCGGGCGGGGTGCTGACCACCAGGGTCACGTCGGCGACCGGCGTGGCACCGGGCCGCTCGGCCCGGCCGGCGGCCCGACCCGCCCGGCACAGCTCGACGAAGGCCATCGCCAGCAGCACCTGACGGGGTGGGACGGCGAGCTCGCCGCCGGTGGCGCGGGCGTCGGAGCGGAACGCGTGGAAGAGCCGGTCGGCCTCGGCCTCGAGCGCCGCACGGGCCTCGAGCGCCCACTCAGCTACGAGGTCGGCCTGTACGTGGACGGTGCCGTCGAGTCCCTCGGTGAGGGAGAGCCGGTTGTCCTCCGGACGGGGGTCGTGGGCCCCGTCAGCGTCCGCGAGGTCGAGCAGGGCGCGCACCTCCCTCGCCCACGTCTCGAACCGCACGCCCTGGGCGAGCTCGACGAGTTCGGCCTGGACGGCGTGCACGACCTCGGCGACCCGGGGTGTGGCGAGCCGGGCGAGCAGTGCGACGTGGTCGAAGGACACGCGCCCGCGGCGCAGCGCCTCGCGCAGCACCTCGTGGTGGCGGACGAAGGAGCCGACCCGCACCCGCGCCGAGCACTCGCCCCGCGGCAGGTTGAGGTGCCATCCCAGCCATGGCGCGGTGCGCAGCCCCTCCTCCTTGTCGGTGCTGCCCCGGGCGTGCAGCTCGCCGACGAGCGCCGAGGCGGCGAGGTCCAACATGCGGCGGGCCGACTCGAGGCTCCTCACCGACGCGAGCAGTTCCTCGTCGGTCAGGGCCTCGGTCTCCTCGCGGGTGAGGCGCTCGAGGCCGGTGAGCACCTCATCGGGCACGACGGCGGCCTGGTCGTGGGGCGGCGTCTCGAGGGACTTCCGGATGATGAGGGCGCGCAGTTCATCGAGGCCGCCGTCGCCGCCGACTCCCGCTCCGGGCGCTCCCTTCATGCGGGCCAACCTACGGAGGGGGTGTGACAGTCGATCTCCCTGCGGCGGTTCGGACCGTGACTCAACCGAGGCGGATGGACTCCCGTCGAAGGTCGACGGGGACGAGGTAGGTGTCCCGCTTGCCCCTCTCGCCCTCGTCGCCGGCGCGGTAGGCGTGCATGGCTGCGAACAGCGAGCCGTCGACCCCGATGAAGAAGCTGAGTCCGCCGGTACCGGAGAGTCCCCCGGCGCTGGACAGCCACGGCCCGACAGGATTGGACGAGCACGGCCCGAGAGGCGTCCGGCACCGCGCGAGCCCCGTCGAGTAGTCGGGCAGCCGCCAGTCGCCCGCCGAGTAGGCGAGCAGGTAGTACTCGCCGTCGAAGACCATGGAGGGGTTCTCGAGGAAGAACTTCTCCCAGGGCTGCTTCCGGGTCAGCAGAGGAGTGGGGAAGGCCGCCGCCGCGCCCTCCGCCGTCAGTGGGATGCCCCAGATGTTGGTCTCGGTGCCGCCGAGCGCAACGAGCAACGTGAGGCTCCCGTCCCGGTCCCGGAAGAACGACGGGTCGAGCGCTCCCTTCTCGTTGTTCAGCCCGCACGTGAAGGGGACGGCGTCGGGCGTGTACGGGCCCTCCGGTGAGGCTGCGACCGCCCGGCCGATGCACTCGGGGTTCGTCGGGTCGGGAGGGTTCGGTCGCTTGGCGGCGAAGAACATGACGAAGCGCCCGCCGATCTTCTCGACGGTGGGCGCCCAGATCGAGTTCGGGACGGCCCACGCCGGCGGGATCGGCATTGCGTTGATCGGTGCCGTGGATACCTGTGGCCCGACGAAGGTCGTGTCGCCGGCCACGGTGCGTGCACCCCCCGGCTCGGCCGCCGTGGTGCCCGCCGTGCCGACGGCGCCCGCCGTGGTTCCGCTCGTCGCCCGCGGTCGCGGGTTCGTTGTCGTGGTGGTACTGGTGGTCGTCGTCGGCGCGCTGATCTGCAGGTCGGGTGCCGTCGGGACGCGAGTCACCGACGCCCCGGGAATCACGTGGACGGGGACGAGTTGGCTCGCCGTCGTCGTGAAGACGAAGTAGGTCTGGCCCTCCACCAGCACCGCCGGGTCTGCGGCGTCGCGGAGGTCGACATCGCCGTAACTCGTCGGCGATACCGCTTCGAGCAGGGGGACACCGGGTTCCGGGTCAGGTACCACCGAGCGCCTGAGGGTGCGGTTCACCCGGCAGGCGGGCGTTCCGGCCCCCGATCCGCAGGCCTTGCGGGCACCGCGGGCCACCGTGGTGGGCGGACCAGGTGTGACCGGTTCCAACACCGGCTCCGCCGGGGGTGGCACCGTCGGCGTCGTCGTGGCCGTGACGCCGTTGGTGGTGGTGGGCCCGGCGGGCGTCGCCTTCTTGCCGGACGCCCCCGACTCGGCCCCGTCATCGCCGCCGAACAGGAACACCGAGCCCAGGGCGACCGCGACGAGGACCAGGCCGGTGATCGCGATGGCCCGCACGCGCCCGCTCATCGCGCACCTCGCGGATCGTCAGCTGCTCCGAGTACGGTCTCCGCCCGGAGAGGTAGGGAAGTTCGATGGACCGTGACCAGCGCGGTGCCACGATCATGGAGTTGCTCGCCCTGTTGGCCGTGTTGGCGGTCCTGGCGGGTGTGGTCGTGTTCGTGGTGAGCGGCGCCAACCAACGATCGGCCGAGGCCGCGTGCCGCTCGGAACGACGCATCATCGCGTCGGCGATCGAATCGGCCCGGTTGGCGAACCAACGCGGGGAGTTCCCTCCCGTGGCCGGACCGGACGGACTCGACGCAGTGCGGGTGTCCGGGTTCCTCGACTACGAACCGCCGGTGGCGTCCTTCTGGGCCTACACGTCCCCGCCCGGCGGAACGGTCGACCGCCCGCGCTTCGAACGGGTGAATCTGACCCGCGTGCCCCTCGGGGCGTGCCCCGACTGAGCGCGGCAACGCAGCACCTTCCATTGCCTGTTCCCTTCCTTCTCCGCCCGTGAGCGTAGCGGAAGGGTCTGTCAGCGCCGGAGGGGGTCGACGTCGGTCGGCCCCGCCGACCCGGGCTCAGATGCCGCCGGGGACGAACTTCACCTCGAGGATCCCCTTCGTGGGGGAGACCAGCAGCGCGACGAAGCCGCCGCCGCGGGTGAGGTCCTCGCCGTTGTCGCCGCCGAAGTAGGGCGCCACGTACTCGTCGAGGGTCCGCCCGCCGACGACGTGGGTGTAGTGGCCCGGCGAGTGGTTGTGGCCCGCGAGGAGCGCCGTGTTGTCGAACCGGGTCATGAGGCCGAGGAGCCGGGCCTTGCGTTGGGCGAGCGTGGTGCCCGACGCGCCGTAGTCGTCCCACCAGCCGTCGCCGGTTGTGAGCGGGTAGTGCTCCATGAAGAGGGTGGTGCGGGCCGGGTCGGTGCTGAGTGCACCGGCGAGCGCGGCGATCTGCGGTTCCGCGGAGGCGAAGATCTGGCAGCCCGCGCCACCGCTCAGCAGGTTGCAGCTCAGGGGCCAGCCGTCGGGGTAGGTGTAGCTCGGCTGGTAGAGGAACGTGTTGAAGTTCGCGAGGTCCACGCCCTTGTACGACGACAGGAACGTGGTGGGGCCGTAGCTGCTCGTGGGGCCGAACTCGCGGTAGGTGAACCCGGGCAGGGTGTTCGCGGAGCGGCGGTAGGTCTCGCGGGTGAACGCGGTGGTGTTGAGGTTCGAGGTGTGCCCGGCGAGCGAGTAGCCGAGGGAGCCGTCGGACCACTGCACCGGTTCCCAGTCGTGGTTCCCGAACCCGGCCACCATGCCGATGCCCTTGTCGTACAGCTGCTGCCACAGGGGCATGTCGGTGTCGATGGACGTGTCACGGTCCGCGGAGATGTCGCCGCCGAGGACGACGAGCTCGGGGCTCACCCGGTGGGTGTCGCCGCCGCCGTAGTCGAAGTAGAGGCTCCTGGTGGTGCGGTACGCGGCGAGGTTGGCGATGTAGGCCGAGACCTCGGCGTTCGTGTTGCCGCGCATGCGCGGCTCGGAGTCGCCGATGAAGGCGATGGTGTACGAGTCGTCACCATTGGGGCCGACCGTGGTGGTCGTGCTCCCCGGAACCGACGTGGAGGGCGTGCCCGCGGTGCCGCCGCCGACCGGTGCGGTGGTGCACGCCACCGCGAGGACCGCCAACGAGGCCAGTGCCACCAGCGCGGACGCGAGGTGCCGTCGTGTCATGTGAGTCGTCCCCCCGGGATGTCGCCGACACGAGTAGACCACCGCGCCGGCCCGAGCGGCAATGCCGCCACGGATGGCCCCGTGCCGGCCGATCTCTGGCACATTTGACCCGTGAACGGTGACCATGGCGGGAGAGGGGGACCGCTCCGGGTGGCGTGGCGGGGCGACGAGCGGGTCGCTCCGCTCGAGCTGATCCTCGACGTCGTCTTCGTGCTGGCCATCAGCCAGACCACCGAGCTGGTGCTGGAGCAGCGTCCCAGTTGGATCAGCCTGTTCGGCGGTCTGCTGACCCTCTGTCTCCTGTGGCGCGGTTGGACGGGTTTCGCCTGGCTGACCAGCGCCCTCGACCCGGCCAGTGCCGTGACGCGCGTCGCGGTGTTCGTGGCGTTGGGGGCGTTCACGGTGCTGGCGCTGTCGATCAGCCAGGCGTTCCACGGGGCCGGTCTGGTGTTCGCCGGTGCCTACGCGGTGATCCGGGCCCTGCACGTGTTCCTGGGGCGGCTGGCCAGCACCGGTGACGAAGGATTCCGGTCGACCGTCCTCCACAACGCCTGGGGCGGCGGGGTGGCGGTGGCGCTCCTCGTGCTCGGCGCCCTGTTACACGGCTCGGCCCAGTATGTGTGCTGGGCGCTGGCGGTGGCGGCGGACTACGCGATCCCGGCCGCGTCCGGCCAGGTGGGCTGGCGGTTGGTTCCCGGACACTTCGCGGAACGGCACGCCCTGATCATCATCATCGCCCTCGGCGAATCGATCCTCGCCATCGGCCTCGGGGTGGAGGGATCCGGTCTCGCCGTGGGATCGGTCGCGTTGGCATTGGTCGGGGTGTGCCTGGTGGCCACCCAGTGGTGGGCCTACTTCGACGGAGTGGCGGAGGCCGGCGAGCACCGGCTGGCGGCGCTTCCGCCCGGCCCGGAGCGCAACCGCGTGGCCCGGGAGGGTTACTCGCTGCTGCACCTCCCGCTCTTCGCCGGCGACATCCTGGCGTCGCTCGGCGTCCACGCCGCGCTGCACGACCCCGGTCACGCCTTCTCACCGGAGACCTCGGTCGCCATGTTCGGCGGTCTGGCGGCCTACCTCCTGGGACTGGTGGGGTTCCGGCTCCGCATGACGGGCACCCTCAACCGGGAGCGGTTGGCGGTGGGCGTGCTCATGCTGTTGCTCATCCCGGTCGGGACGCTCGTGCCGGGCTGGGTGGCCTTCAGTGGCGCGACGGCGTTGATGGTCGTGCTGATCGCCGTGGAGCAGCGGTCGTGGGTCGGTCGGGCAGCATCCGGGCGATCAGCAGCGTGAGCACGACCACCACGCCGACGTAGGCGAGCAACTGCACGGTGACCGGCGCGTCGAGGGCCCAGAGGGCGGCGGTGGCCAGCAGGGTGAGGATCACCGCGGCCGTCACCCCGACGAACCGGGCGAGGGACGAGTCCACGGTGCGGACGGTGTGGACGGTGAGGTGGTGGTCCGGCGCGGGTTCGTCGCGTGGCGCCGGGCCGGTCCAGTCGAAGCGGCCCTCGACAGGCGTGGGGCGGGTGGCCTCCTGAATGCTCATGGTGACCTCCGGTGGGGGGCGAGGAGGGTGGGGGAGAGGTGTCCCCTTCCTACCCACTGCGACGCCGGGTGCCCGGTCGGGCGGCGCCTTGGCTGGGAGGGCTGACAGGCGCGGCTCAGCCGAGGATGTCGAGCGACCAGCGGAGCGCCCGGTCGAGCTCGAGGCGCTGGTCGAGATCGAGGCTGGTGGCGGGATCGGGGTCGAGGCGGTCGAGCGGGAGCGTGAAGATCGTGTCGCAGTTGACGACGCCGTCGATACCAGCCCGCCGGTCCCGGACCGGGACCTCGCTGCGGATGCCGCGCACCGTGCGAGTCAGCGGCGCGCACACCACGGCGCCGAGCACTCCGATGGCCGCGTCACGGGTGAGCACGCAGACGGGGCGGCGACCGGCGGGCGGTCCCAGGTCGGCCCAGACCACGTCGCCGCGGGCTACCACGGGGCCACGGTGCCGTCGGCGAGCGCGGCGGCCGAGGCGAGCAGGTCGGCCAGTCAACGGGGAGCGGCACCCGGTTCTCGCTACCCTGGCGCCGACCGAGCCGGGGAGGGTGAGGGTGCAGTCGGGTGAGCCAGCGCGCGGTCTCTACGAGGACCTGATCACCGAGGGGCTCGATCGGCTGCTGCAGGGAATGGCGGATCCCGGTCTGGTGGCGCACGGGCGGCTGGAGTCGGCCGAGGCCGCCGACCGGCTCGCCCTTCACGTCTCGGCGGTGGTGGAGCGGGCCGTCGCCGGTCTCCCTGACGCGTTGCGGTCAGAGGTCGGTGCGGAGTTGGTCCGCCGGCTCGTGGATGCGCTGGAGCGGGAGATCGTGGCGGTCGCCGGACGGGCCGCGGATCTCGGCGACGATCGCCCTGTCGGCGACGGGACCGTACTGAGGTCGATCGGAGCAGTCGGGCCTGACGGTCGCGCCGTGTTCGACGAGTACCCGGCCACGCCGTTGCTGGATACCGCTCTGCTGACCAACGCGCGAGGTGAGCCGAATCTCGCCCACCAGCTCCGCAGCGAGATCCCTTCCGCCGACCGTATCGACGTCGTGATGGCGTTCGTCGTGCGCAGCGGGCTCGCTCCGTACCGCCACGAGTTGATCCGGCATCTCGAGGCGGGCAGGCCCCTGCGCCTGATCACGACCACCTTCAGCGGCATCACCCAGCCGGACGTACTGGCGGAGTTGGCGGACCGGGGTGCCGACATCCGTGTGTCCTACGACATCTCCGCGTCCCGCTTGCACGCCAAGGCCTGGTTGTTCGCCCGGAACAGCGGCGCGAGCACTGCGTTCGTGGGTTCGTCGAACCTGACGCGGTCGGGACAGGAGACCGGGCTCGAGTGGAACGTCCGCGTCTCGGCCCGTCGAAATCGGGGCGTGGTCGATCGGGTGTCGTCGGTGTTCGATTCCTACTGGGAGAGCGGCGACTTCCTCCCGTTCGATCCCGACGAGTTCCGTTCCGCCGTGATCGCGGTGTCCGCCGGACCGTTGCGCGCAACGTTGCTCCCTCCCACCGAGCTCCGCCTGCAGCCGTTCCAGGAGCGCCTGCTCGAGCAGATCGACCTCGCCCGCGATCGCGGTCATCACCGCAACCTTCTGGTGGCGGCAACGGGCACGGGAAAGACGGTGATGGCGGCCGTGGACTACGCGCGACTGCGGGCTCGCCTTCCGCGGTCCCGACTCCTCTTCGTGGCGCACCGCCGCGAGATCCTCGAACAGTCGCGTGCCACCTTCCGCCATGCGCTGAGAGAGGCCGCCTTCGGTGAGATGTGGGTGGCTGGGGCCCGGCCGACCGAGTTTGACCACGTCTTCGCCTCCATCCAGTCGCTGCATGACGACGTGTTGGAGCACCTTCCTCCCGATCACTTCGACGTCGTCATCGTCGATGAGTTCCATCACGCCGCGGCGGCGTCGTACCGGCGCCTGCTCGACCGGATCGAGCCGGCCGAACTGCTGGGGCTCACCGCGACACCGGAGCGATCGGACGGCGAGTCGATCCTCGAATGGTTCGACGGCGCGGTGAGTGCGGAGCTTCGGCTGTGGGACGCGATCGACCAACGACGGCTCAGCCCCTTCCGCTACTACGGGATCAGCGACGGAACAGATCTGAGCGCGGTTCCGTGGCGGCCCGGCCAGGGCTACGACACGAGGGCCCTCTCCGGTCTCTACACGGCGGATGAGGCGTGGGCCCGCCTCGTCGTGCGGCAACTGGAACTGCATGTGGACGATGTCCACCGGATGCGAGCGCTCGGCTTCTGCGTGAACGTCGAGCATGCCCAGTTCATGCAGCGGGTGTTCGACGCCGCGGGCGTCCGGGCGGTGGCGGTCTGGGCCGAGACGGACCCGGAGGAACGCCGCAGAGCCCTGGAGGACCTTGCGGCAGGCCGCGTGAACATCGTGTTCGCCGTCGATCTGTTCAACGAGGGTGTGGACGTGCCGGTCCTCGACACGGTGCTCTTCCTCCGACCGACGGATAGCCCCGTTTTGTTTCTCCAACAGCTGGGTCGGGGCCTCCGACTCGCGCCGGACAAGGCCTTCTGCACGGTGCTCGACTTCGTCGGGCGCCATCGGAAGGAGTTCCGGTACGACCGCCGCTTCCGCGCACTTCTGGGTGGGACACGGAAGGACCTCGAGCGGCAGGTCGTCGCCGGGTTCCCGAACCTTCCGGCCGGCTGCTCCCTCGACCTGGACCCGGTTGCACAGGCGCGGGTGCTC
Organism: Microthrixaceae bacterium; assembly: GCA_049316905.1. Lineage (GTDB taxonomy): Bacteria > Actinomycetota > Acidimicrobiia > Acidimicrobiales > Microtrichaceae > CAIPVR01. The sequence continues at coordinate 10,711 of JBMOJH010000090.1, forward strand.
GACTCGATTCGGAACGCAGTGCCCGGCACCTGGCCGAAGAAGGTGCAGGAGCTCCGACAGGTGGCCGCCGGGTTCGGCGGTGACGTGTCGCTCGGGGTCTTCCTGGAGCACAGCGGGCTCGAGCTCGAGGATGTGTTTACCGGCTCAGCTCAACAGGGGTGGACGCTCCTCCGGAGCGATGCCGGGCTTCCGCTCGGTTTCCGCCCCGACGATGACGCAGCACCGATGCGTGCTGCCGCCCGCCTGTTGCATGTTGACGATGCGACCCGGCTGGACTTCTGGCGGGACACGCTGGACGGACCGGCGCCGCCGGTCGTGGACCGGTGGGCCGAGCGTGATCAGCGCCTTCTGCACATGCTGCTCGTCCAATGGATGCCGGACCTCCTCCGAGCCCAGCCCGATGCCCGACCGAAGGGGCTGTCGGAGGCCCTCAGTTCTGCGTGGCCCCACGAGCAACTTCGCCACGAGCTGGTCGAACTCTTTGGGATCCTCCGTCGACGAGTCGATCACCTTCATCCACCGTGGGCCGGCGATCTACGGGTGCCATTGCAGGTGCATGCGCGCTACACCCGCGCCGAGATGCAGTCCGCACTGGGCGACCGAGCCGAGGGGTCGTGGTCGGTTCCCGCCTGGCGGGAGGGCGTCCGGTTCGTCGAGGAGAGCAGCTGCGACGTGTTCGCCTTCACCCTCGACAAGACGTCGGGCCACTTCTCTCCGACCACCCGCTACCAGGACTACGCCATCTCCCCGGAGTTGATCCACTGGCAGTCCCAGAGCACCACCTCTGAGGACAGCCCCACCGGGCGCCGGTACATCGAACACGAGCGGCTCGGCAGCTCCATCCTGCTCTTCGCCCGCGAGCATTCCAGGGAGCGTGCCTTCTGGTTCCTCGGCCCGGCGACGTACGTCCGACACACCGGCAGTCGGCCGATGTCGGTCACGTGGCGTCTCCAGGTGCCGCTCTCGGGCGACCTCTTCGCCTCCTTCGCCGCGGCGGTCGCCTGACCGGCCCGGTCTATGAGGCCTCGCCCGGCCGGCTCGGCAACACTTGTGCCACCCCACGCCAGCGGGAGGGCCGCATGACCACCACGGAACCCAACACGACCGAACCCACCACGAACGGGTCCACGCCGAACGGGTCCGCACCCGAGAAGTCGCACGACCACGCACCGGCGAACCCCACGGTCCTCACCTCGTCGCTCCCGGCGTCGATCACGCCCGAGCTCACGGCACGGCTGACCGCGCTCGTCCCGGCCTCCGGCGAGGCGCCGTCGGTCACCACGCGCGCCCCGTTCACGGGCGAGGCGATCGTGGACCTGCCGCAGTGCACCCCGGCCGAGGTGGCCGACGCCGCGGCCCGGGCCCGCGCCGCGCAGCGGGCCTGGGCGGCGCGCCCGCTGGCCGAACGCGCCGCGATCGTGCTGCGCCTGCACGACCTGGTGCTCGAGCACCGCGACGTGATCATGGACCTCATCCAGGCCGAGAACGGCAAGGCCCGCCGTGACGCGTTCCTCGAGGTCGGCGACATCGCCAACACCTGCCGGTACTACGCCCGCACCGCGCACAAGGCCCTCGCCCCGAAGCGGCGCACCGGCCTCATCCCCGGCCTCACCGCGGTGCAGGAGCGGCACCACCCCCGCGGCGTGGTCACGGTCATCTCGCCGTGGAACTACCCGTTCTCCCTCGGCGTGGGCGACACGATCCCCGCGCTCCTCGCCGGCAACGTGGTGCTGCAGAAGGCCGACAACCAGACCGCCCTCACCGCGCTCTTCGGTCTGGAGCTCGCCCGTGAGGCGGGCCTGCCCGACGACGTCTGGCAGATCGTCCTCGGCCGCGGCTCCGCGATCGGCGAGCCGCTGCTCGACGCCGCGGACTTCGTGATGTTCACCGGCTCCACCGAGTCGGGCCGCCGCATCGCCGAACAGGCCGGGCGCCGGTTGGTGGAGTGCAGCTTCGAGCTCGGCGGCAAGAACGCAATGGTGGTCCTGCCCGACGCGGACCTCGGCCGCGCCGCGGAGGGCGCGGTCCGCGCCTGCTTCTCCTCCACCGGCCAGCTCTGCATCTCGGTCGAGCGCATGTACGTGCACGACTCGATCCACGACGAGTTCGTCGACCGGTTCCTCGCCGGCGTGCGGGCCCTGCAGCTCGGCCCGTCGTTCGACTGGACCTGCCAGATGGGCAGCCTCACCTCCACCGAGCAGCTCGAGGTGACCACCGCCCACGTCGACGACGCCGTGGCCAAGGGCGCGACGGTCCTCGTCGGGGGCCGGGCCCGGCCCGACCTCGGGCCCTACTTCTTCGAGCCCACCGTGCTCGCCGACGTCACCGCCGCCATGACGCTGTACCGCGAGGAGACCTTCGGGCCGGTCGTCGCGATCTACCGCTTCTCCACCGACGACGAGGCCGTGCAGCTCGCCAACGACTCCCGCTACGGGCTCAACGCCAGCGTGTGGAGCCGGTCGGCCCGCCGCGGTGTGGAGGTGGCGGCCCGCATCCGTGCCGGGACTGTGAACGTCAACGAGGCCTTCGCCGCGGCGTGGGGCAGCATCGACGCCCCGATGGGTGGCATGGGCGACTCCGGTCTGGGTCGCCGCCACGGCGAGCACGGCATCCTCAAGTACACCGAGCCGCAGACCATCGCCCGCCAGCGGCTGATGAACCTGGCTCCCGTGGGCGGCCTCGGCGACGACGCCTTCGCCGCGGTGATGACCACCTCGCTGAAGCTCCTCAAGAAGGTCGGCTGGCGCTGATCCCACCGGAACCCGTTGCGTCCGACCACCGGATCGGTGGCCACACGCAACGGATGCGGACCTGGGTGGGCGATGGCACCCGAGTGGTAGCGTGATGGCATGCGGAGCACCATCGACAAGGCGGGTCGCGTGGTCGTGCCGAAGCAGCTCCGGGAGCAGGCTGGTCTGGTGCCCGGTGAGGTGGAGATCACGATCGACGGATCCGGCCTCCGTCTCGAGCCGGTCGCCGGGACCGGGGTGGTCGAGGAGGCCGGTCGCCTCGTGATCCCTGCCGCGGGCACCGAGATCGACGACGACATGGTGCAGAACCTGCGCGACGCCGGTCGCCCGTGATCGCCCCCCGCTCGGTCCTCGTGGACACCAGCGTGGCGGTCGCGCTGGTGGTGGCCGACCACGCGGCGCACCGACAGGTGCTCGAGGGTCTCGCCGGGCGCCGGCTGGGCCTGTCGGGCCATGCCGCCTTCGAGACCTACTCGGTGCTGACCCGCCTGCCCCCGCCGGCCCGGCGCGACCCCTCGACGGTGAGCCGGCTGGTGGCGGACAACTTCCCCGCCACGGTCCACCTGACACCCGAGCGGGCCGTCGGTCTGCTGTCGGGCCTGCCCGACCTCGGCATCGCCGGCGGTGCCGTCTACGACGCGCTGGTGGGGGCCGCCGCCGCGGAGCACCGCCTGACCCTGTTCACCCGGGACGTGCGGGCGCTCGACACCTACCGTGCGGTCGGCGCCGAGGTGGCGGTGATCGGAGGAGGACCCACATGACCGACGACCCGACCCCGGGAACTCCGCCCACCGGTCCGCCCACGGGTCCGCTACAGGGCCCTCCTCCGGGACCGGGAGTGGGTGGCGCACCGTGGGACCGCACTCCGCCCCCGCCCAC
>JBMOJH010000091.1:0-13786 GCA_049316905.1 Microthrixaceae bacterium
GTCGGCCCACAGTGCGGCGTACAGGAAGTTGCAGCCCAACGGCACCGGCGACACGAACATGTTGTGCAGGTTCAGGCTGATCGGCCCGATCTCCACGTCGGGCTGCAGGATGGTGCGGGCCGTGTCGTTCACGTCCACCGCGGCGTAGATGGCGGCCGAGGCGTCCACCTTGAACCGCCAGTAGCAGGGGACGATGCCGAGCAGTGCGAACGGCACGCTGGCGTAGCCCTCCACGAGCCAGTCGTCGATGTTCACGCTCCCCTTGAGGCGGTACTCGTCGTCGGGACCGCTCGGGTTGCTCGTCTGGCTCCAGTCGATGTCGACCGACGGGTTGTTGGGGTTCGAGTTGTTGATGTGGAACCCGAACCAACCCCAGTTGCCACCCTTCTTGCCGAGCACCCAGTCGCTGGTGCCGTCCAGGCTGGAGAGGGCGTTCGACAGCGCCGGGTTCACCGCGCCCTTGATCGTGCTCTCGAGGTCGTCGCCGCTGACGCCGTTGTCGTCCACCACCACACCGCGACCGGCCGAGACGCCGATGCCGCCGCCGGTGAAGGTCTGGCCGTAGCCCAGCGGGGCCGTGCCCAGGTGCACCGTGCGCATGTCGGCGCCGAAGAAGAAGCCCGGGGAGTCGGACAGGTTGGAGATGGTGGCCTTCACCTGGAACCCGGGTTCGGCGAGCGGGACGCCACCGGGATCCATCGGGATGAAGGCCCGGAAGAAGGCCCGGCTGATCGGCGTGCCGGTCGGCAGGCCGAGATCCTCCTTGTAGCAGAGCACCTGCACCTGGCCGGACTGCACCGGCTGGCCGGGGACCGCCTCGTACATGTACGGGCCGATGCCGTCGTAGTTGCTCACGATGTTGTTCGGCGTGTGGATCGTGATCCGGGCCCGGAGGTTCTCCTGGATCGACAGCAACGGCAGCCCGAGCGTGTTCATGTCACCGAGGTGACCTTCCACGATGAAGTGGCGCTTGCCGCCGATGATCGTGGTCTGGAGCTGGCCCAGGTGGGTCGGGGTGCCGGAGGCCCCGGCGAAGGTGTTCTGGTACGGCGTGTAGATGGTCCCCGGTCGGAGGCCGGCGGCCGGTGCCGAACGGTTGCTGTCACGGTTGATGCAGGCGCCGATGGCCGGACCGCGGTCCTTGATGTCGGCCCAGATGACGGCGAACTGGGGGTCGCCCTCGCCCTCCGGCGGGACGTAGCCGGGGATGGCGTCGAGTTCCTCGAGCCGGCCGTCCGCGGCGAGCCGGGCCCGGAGGGCCTCCACCTTGGCCCTGGTCGCCGCGTAGGTCGACTGCACCGCGTCCACCGCCTGTGCCGAGCCCTCGGTGCGGGCCCAGGCCTCCGCGGTGGCCGAGTAGTCGAAGGCGTCCGAGCCGTCGGTCTGGGCAGCCTCCAGCTCGGGCAGCGACGGGGCGGCGAGTTCTGCGTCGAGGCGCTTCTTCTCGTCGGTGGCGCGCGCCGCGAGCGCCGCGGCCTCACGGGCCTTCGCCTCCTCCGCCGCGGCCTCCACCGCCTTCCGGTCGGCGTCGTTCTGGGTGACCTGGTCGGGATCGACCGGCCACTGGGCGTCCTTCGTGAGGATGTCACGCACGTCGGCCACGATCCGGGCCCGCTCCTCGTCGGTGTCGCCGAACTGGGCGGTGAAGGCCGGGTCGTCGAGGAGCTTCGCCAGCTCCGGGTCGATGGTGGCGGGCACCGAGGTCGTGGTGGGTGGGGGTGCCGGGGCGCAGGCCGCGGCCCCCACGGCGAGGCAGACCACCGCGGCCGCCACCATCGTCCAGCGGCGCGGTCGTCGGGTGCGCCGGCGCGGCGCGGTTCGCTCGTTGCGTGTCATCGTCTCCCCCTCCGCGGCCCCCACGGCCGCACGGTTCGCCCCTCCGGGAATCGCCGTCCCGGGCCGGGCAGGTCGCCCGGCCGGTGCATCACACCGACCGGAACTGGAACGGTCAATCCCGACTCGGCGACTCGGCGGCGGCCCGGAGATAGGGCGTGAGCATGGACGTCAGTTCGTCGAGGAGCTGCTCGTCGTCGAGGCCCATGCGTTCGCCGAAGTGGGTGGGCACGCCGATCGCCCGCTGGATGCCCGCGGCGGCGAGTCGGGCCGCGAACTCCGCCCGGACCAGGAACTGCCGGTCGTCGGCCCCGAACAGGGCCCCGAGGACCCGACCGAGGTCGCCGGTGATCTCCGAGCCGAGCGCCATGTACCGCTCGACCAGGGCCGGTTCACTGAAGATGGAGGTCATGACCTGCCCGTTGCGGCGCACGAACCGGAGGTAGGCGCCGAGCAGGGCCCGAACCACCTCGTCCACCGTGCCGGACCGCTCGACCACCTCGCCGATCGCTGCCGTCGCGTCGGCGCGGGCTTCCTGCGAGTGGAGGTCGAACAGGGCGAGGAGGACGTCCTCCTTGGTGGGGAACCGGGCGTAGAAGGAGCTCGGCGACACGTCGGCGGAGATGCAGATGTCCTGCACCGTGATGTCGCGGAAGGCGCGATCGGCCACCAGGTCCTCGGCCGCCCGGAGGATCCTCGCGACCGTCTCCCGGCTCCGCTGCTGCTTCGGGGGGACCACCCCCTTGAGCTGTTCCATGTCGCCCCCGCGGCACGTGCACCTCGCGCCGCGGGGAGGAGGGTACCGAGCGGTCCGATCGCGGGCGAACGGTCCGCGGGTCTGGCAGCCCGGCGGCGCAGTTCGCTAGCTTGCCGGGCGGCATGGGATCCCGAATCATCGGAGGAGTCCCGTGCAGAACCGCCCCCGCCGCCAGATGGCATTCGCCGTGTCCGCGGCCGCCGTCCTCGTCGGATCCCTCGTCGTCGGCGTGCCCGCCGGTGCCGCCTCGGGCCCGCCGGCCGTGGTGCCCGCACCCGCTCCGTCGCCGGTGGCACCTGGCGACGCCCGGGCGACCGACCAGCTGATCGTCAGGTACCGGCCCGACGCCACTCCCGACGCGGGGGCGCTCGACCGGGAGGCGGCCGAGCCCGTGACGGCGCGGCCGAAGGACCGGTCCGGCACGTCGGTGGTCAAGCTCCGCTCGCGGCGCTCGGGCGCCGACGCAGCCGACCTCTCGCGGCGGATCTCGCGACTGCCCGGCGTGGAGTACGCCGAGCCCGACACCATCCTGCGGCCGGCCGCGGTGCCGGGGGACCCGCGATTCGGTGAGCAGTGGGACCTGTCGGCCCCGACCACTCCTGCGCCGGGCACGACGCTGGTCGGCGCCAACCTCCCGCCGGCCTGGGACGTCACCACGGGCACGTCCGACGTGGTTGTTGCGGTGATCGACACGGGCATCACCGCCCACGCCGACCTCGCCGGGCAGGTGCTGCCCGGGTACGACATGATCACCGACTCCCAGATCGCCAACGACGGCGGCGGAAGAGACGCCGATCCTGGCGACGCGGGCGACTGGATCTCCTCGACCGAGAACGCCTCCGGCTTCTTCGCCGGCTGCGGGGTGTCGAACAGCTCCTGGCACGGCACGCACGTGGCCGGCACCATCGCCGCGGCGACCAACAACTCGGTCGGCGTGGCCGGCATCGCCCCCGGGGCGAAGCTCCTTCCGATCAGGGCGCTCGGCAAGTGTGGTGGCTACACCTCCGACATCGTCGACGGGATGCGCTGGGCCGCGGGCCTGGCGGTCACGGGCGCCCCGACCAATCCGAACCCGGCCGCAGTGCTGAACCTCAGCCTGGGTGGCGGGGGAGCCTGCAGCGCCACGCAGCAGGCGGCGATCAACGACATCAACGCCGTCGGTGCGACCGTGGTGGTCGCGGCCGGCAACTCGAACGTGGACGCGTCGGGTTCCCAGCCCGCGAACTGCGGCGGTGTGGTGACGGTGGCGGCGACCGGCTCGACGGGGAGTCGCGCCTACTACAGCAACTTCGGCCCGCTCGTGGAGCTCTCCGCCCCGGGCGGTGACTCGAAGCTCACGCCGGGCACGATCCTGTCCACCCTGAACGCCGGCACCACCACGCCCGGCGCGGACACCTACGTGGGTTACCAGGGCACCTCCATGGCCACCCCGCACGTCGCCGGCGTGGCCGCGCTGGTGAAGTCGGTCAAGCCGTCCCTCTCGCCGGCAGCGCTGCTGGGCGTCCTGCAGTCGACCGCTGCGGCGTTCCCGGCCGGCAGCACCTGTTCCACGGCCAACTGCGGCGTGGGGATGCTCGACGCCGGGGCGGCCGTGAACGCCGCCGCGACGGGTGGTCCCCGGGTGCTCGGTGCGTTCTCGAAGACGGCTCCGGGCCCCGGGGCCATCTCGGTGTCCGTGCCCACGACGTTGCAGTGGACGGCCAGCGCCGGAGCCACCGGCTACGAGTACTGCCTGGTCGTCGGCCTGACCGCGCCCTGTTCCTCCTGGACCCCGGTGGGCAATGCGACCAGCGTGGCCGTGAGCGGGTTGGCCGGTACGACGCTCTACAGCTGGCAGGTGCGCGCCACCGACGGGACCAAGACCGCCGAGGCGAACGTGTCGCTCCGGTCCACGTTCACCACGGGCGTCGTGGTCCTGCCGCCGGGGGCGTTCGCGAAGACGAGCCCCACGAGCGGTTCCACCGGCGTGGCCGTGGCGCCCACGTTGTCCTGGGGCGCGAGCACCGGTGCGGTGAGCTACGAGTACTGCGTCGACAGCACGGCGAACTCGGCCTGTGACGGCACCTGGGTCAGCACCGCGGCGAACCGAACCGCGGCCCTCACCGGATTGGCGTACTCCACCCGGTACGAGTGGCAGGTGCGGGCCCGCAACACCGCCGGTGTCACCGAGGCCGGTGCCTGGTGGACCTTCACCACCCAGCCGCTCCCGTTGCCGGGGGCGTTCGCGAAGACGAGCCCCACGAGCGGTTCCACCGGCGTGGCCGTGGCGCCCAACCTGTCGTGGGGTGCGAGCACCGGTGCGGTGAGCTACGAGTACTGCGTCGACCGGACGGTCAACTCGGCCTGTGACGGCACGTGGGTCACCACGGGCGCCAACCGCACGGCGGCGCTGTCCGGCCTCCTGAGTTCGACGAGGTACGAGTGGCAGGTCCGGGCCCGCAACACCAGCGGCGTCACGAACGCCAACACCACGACGTGGTGGACCTTCACCACCGCTGCGGCACCAGGGGCGTTCAACAAGACCTCCCCCTCGAACGCGGCCACGGGTCGGGCGCTCAACCTGACGCTGTCGTGGGGCGCCAGCTCCGCGTCGACCAGCTACGAGGCCTGCGTCGACACCATCAACAACGGCGTCTGCGACGGGACCTGGACCTCGGTGGGCACCAGTCGGTCGGCAACGGTGAGCAACCTCACCGCCCGGACCACCTACTACTGGCAGGTGCGGGCCGTCGGCACCGGGGGGACCACCAACGCGAATACCGGTACCTGGTGGAGCTTCACCACGGCCTGAGCGCTTCCGCCGCTACGCACCCGCCCGGGTTCTTGACGGGCCGGCCGGGTGCGTAGCGTGTCGGGACCCGAGTCATCCCTGCGAGGAGCGATCATGATCACGGCCAACCCCGGCAACTTCTTCGAGGACTTCCGTGTCGGCCAGGTGATCGAGCACGCCACGCCGCGCACCATCACGGAGGGCGACCGCGCGCTGTACGGCTCGCTCTACCCGACCCGCTTCGCCATTCCGTCGTCCGCCCCGTTCGCGGCGTCCTGCGGTCTCGGGGGTGCGCCGATCGAGGAGCTGATCGGGTTCCACATCGCGTTCGGCAAGACGGTGCCCGACGTGTCGCTCAACGCGGTGGCGAACCTCGGCTACGCGGACTGCCGGTTCCACCGGTCGCTGCACGTGGGCGACACGCTGCGGACCTCGTCGGAGGTGATCGGCCTCAAGGAGAACTCCAACGGCAGGACGGGCGTCGTCTACGTGCGGTCCACCGCCGTGGACCAGGACGGCGACACGGCGATCGACTGGGCCCGTTGGGTGATGGTGAACAAGCGCGACACCGACGCGCCGGCGCCGGAGACCGTGGTGCCGGACCTCGTGCCTGTGGTGACGCCCGACCGCCTGGTGGTGCCCGACGGGCTTGATCTCTCCACCTACGACTTCGGCCTCGCGGGTGAGCCGCACCGGTGGGCCGACTACGAGGTGGGCACGAGGATTGACCACGTCGACGGGGTGACCCTCACCGACCCGGAACACATGATGGCGACGCGCCTCTGGCAGAACACGGCCAAGGTGCACTTCAACACCGAGGTGCGTCCCGATGGTCGCCGGCTGATCTACGGCGGCCACATCATCTCGATGGCCCGGGCCCTCTCGTTCAACGGGCTCGCCAACGCGCAGCTCGTGGTCGCGATCAACGCGGGGTCCCACACGGCGCCCGCGTTCGCGGACGACACCGTCTACGCCTGGTCGGAGGTGTTGGACCGGGCCGAGACCTCGGCGCCGGGAGTGGGCGCGCTGCGACTGCGGCTGGTGGCCACGAAGGGTCGGGACGAGTCCATGACCCTCCGTGGCGAGGACGGCAAGTACGCCGAGGGCGTGCTGTTGGACCTCGACCTCTGGGCGCTCTGCCCGCGGTGACCGTTCGCCCGGGCGCCCGCCGCCGGTCGCTGGCCCTGCACGGCGGGGTGCTGGTCGGCGCGGCCCTCGCCGTGGGGCTCGATCGGGGACTGCGGCGCGTCCGGGCGATCGACGCACCGTTGTCGGTCGGGGTCGTCTCGGCGGCCTGGTACGCCGTGGTCGCCGGGCTCGAGCGGCGCCGCCCCTACCGCACCGGGTGGAACCGGTCCCGGGGCGGTGACGTGGCCGTGGACGCCGCGTCGATGACCTCGACGTTCGTCGCGAACCTGCTCTCGGCACCGCTCGGTGCCGCGATCGCTCGTCGGTCCGGGATCGACCTCCGCGTGCGCCGGCTGCCCGCCCCGGTCGCGGTGGCCATGTCCGTCCTGGCGTACGACCTGACGCACACGCTTCTGCACCGGCTGGGTCACGAGTGGGGGCCGGCCTGGCGGGTCCACTCGGTGCACCACAGTCCGACCCGCCTCTACTGGCTCAACGCCGCCCGGTTCCACGTGGTGGAGGCGCTGCTCGACGGAGTGGTGGAGGGCGCGGTGCTGGGCGTGCTCGGGCTGAGCCGCGATCAGCACATCGGTCACCTCGCGGTTCGTGCCCTGTACGGGCAGTTGCAGCACTCCAACATCGATCTCGACAGCGGTCCGCTCGACCGCGTGTTCAGCACCCCCGACCTGCACCGTTGGCACCACTCGGTGGTCTACGAGGAGGGCGACACCAACTTCGGTGCCGTGACCTCGGTCTGGGACCAGCTCCTCGGGTCGTTCTTCCGCCCGGAGGGAGGTTTCGAGGGGGTCACCGGCGTCGGCCGCATGCCCGACTTCCCCACGGGCTACCGGGAGCTCCAGCTGGCGCCGTGGACCTGGCCCGAGATCAGGGAGCGCAACGCCGAGACCTGGTACGCGCCGGCCTAGGGCAGGTCGTCGACGGTGGCCGGATCGCGGATCGAGCGGAGCTCGTCGTTGGTCGACGGTCGCGCGGGCTTGCGGGCGTAGAGCTCGAGGTCCGCGGCCCGGAGCGCCTCCTCGAGCGAGTCGCCGGCCCGGCAGTGCTGCCACCCGATCGTCACGGACCAGTCGATGCCGTCGTGGTCGAACTGCTTCCGCACCGGGTGGTCCGCGCCGGGCGCCGCGGGGACGACCACGGCGAACTCGTCGCCGCCCATCCGTGCGACCAGGCGCTCGGGGCCGACGTACTCGGTCAGCCAACCGGCGAGTCGTTCCAGTGCGGCGTCGCCCCCGACGTGGCCGTAGCGGTCGTTGATGGACTTGAAGGCGTCCACGTCGACCACGGCGATGTCGACCGCCCGGTCCGCCGTGCCCCCTTGCTGATCGATGGCGTCGAAGAACGCGCGACGGTTGGCCACTCCCGTCAGCGCGTCGGTGTGCGCCGCGTCCCACAGGAGGTGCGAGGCGCGGTCGAGGCCGGCCGCCAGCCGCACGACGAACACCATCACCGGCGGCGCCACCAGTGCCGGGACCACGATGCTCATGGCCAGGCCGGGCCAGAAGGTGGGGTCATCCGCGCCGTAGAGGCTGACCATCATCAGGCTGACCAGCACTGCGGACAGGCCGACCGACAACCCGGTCATCATCACGACGAAGCCGGCCACCCCGCGGCGGCGCACCTGGTCGAGCACCCACCGCTCCGCCCGTCCGAGCTGGAGCGCGCCCAGGTCGTCGTCGCCGTCCGCGCGGTTCCGTTCGACGCCCCGGGTGTGGCGAGGGGAGGGTGTCACGGGTGCTCCATCGACCACGTCGTCTGCCCGGTTGACCTTACCGAAGCACGGTGAGTCCCGGGCGGCGGCCCGGTCCGGTGCCCCCGAACCTGTGGCCGCGCGAGGCTGAGCCCATGGGCGACGGACTCTTCATCGGTGAGCGACTCGACGCGGACGGCCAGCGCAGTGGCGAGGCCGTGCGCCTCGACCCGAACGACCTGACCACCCACGGCGTGATCGTCGGCATGACCGGCTCGGGAAAGACGGGGCTGGCGATCGCGCTGATGGAGGAGGTCCTCGGCTCCGGGGTGCCGATCCTCGCGATCGACCCGAAGGGTGACCTCACGAACCTGCTCCTGACGTTCCCCGATCTGCGGCCGGAGGACTTCGCCCCATGGGTGCCCGCAGGGGTCGATCCGGCTGTGGCGGCGGCCGAGTGGACCGAGGGTCTCGCCGGCTGGGGCATCGGGCCTGAACGCATCGCGGAGCTGCGGCGGGGTGTCCGCATGGGCGTCTACACGCCGGGGTCCACCTCTGCGACCCCGCTCAATCTCGTGGGCACGCTGAGCGCCCCGACCGACGGCGACGAGGAGTCGGTGAACGCCGAGGTCCAGGCCGTCACGTCCGGGCTGCTCGGCATGGTCGGCATCGCCGGTGACCCTCTGGCGAGTCCCGAGCACCTGCTGATGTCCAACGTGATCCACCAGGCGTGGACCAACGGCGAGTCGCTCGATCTCGCCACCCTGCTGGCCCGGATCCAGGACCCGCCGATGCGCCGGCTCGGGGTGATGGAGGTCGACACGGTCATCCCGCAGAAGGCGCGCACCGCACTCGCGGTGAAGCTCAACGGCATGCTCGCCGCGCCCGGGTTCGCAGCGTGGACCGAGGGCGCCCCGCTCGACGTGCAGCAGCTGCTCCTCTCCCCGGACGGCCGGCCCGCGCTGTCGGTGATCGCGGTCTCGCACCTCTCCGACGCCGAGCGGCAGATGGCGGTGAGCCGCATCCTCTCCGCCGTGGTCCGGTGGTTCCGGGGCCAGCCCGGCAGCGACCGCCTGCGGGCCCTCGTGTACCTCGACGAGGTGGCCGGCTACGTACCGCCCACCGCGGAGCCGGCCACCAAGGCACCGATTCTGACGATCCTCAAGCAGGCCCGCGCGTTCGGGGTGGGCATGGTGCTGGCCACGCAGAACCCGGTGGACCTCGACTACAAGGCGATGTCGAACGCAGGCACCTGGCTCGTCGGCCGGCTGCAGACCGAGCGCGACAAGGCGCGCCTGCTCGAGGGCATGTCCTCCGCCGCCGGCGCGGTGGACCTGAAGGAGCTCGACGTCGCGATCTCGGGTCTGGCGAAGCGCCAGTTCTTCCTCCACCAGGCAAAGGGCGGCACCCCGGCGAAGTTCGGCTCACGATGGGCGATGTCGTACCTGCGTGGACCTGTCACCGGGGCCCAGCTCGCGGACCTCCCGGGACGCGAGGAGATCGCGGCCGCCGCGGGTCCCGCGACTGCGCCGGTCGACGCCCGAGTCGGGGAAGGTGCCGCGCCGGGCGTGGACCTTCCGCCCGGCGTCGATGCGCCGCCGGGCGTGGACGTCATCTCGCCCGACGGGTCCGACGGGTCGGTGCACCCGCCCAAGGTCGCCGACGGGGTGCCCGTCCGCTTCATCGATCCGGCCGCCCCGTGGGGTTCCGAGGTCGGGCTCGTCCCCGGGAGCTGCCGCCTCCAAGTGGGCCTCGCCCTCCGTGTCGCACTGATGTTCGACGATCGCCGGGCGGATGTACGCCAGGAGCAGGAGTGGGAGGCGATCATCACGCCGCTCGGCGACTTCGTGGACGTGGCCGCCGCCGTCGCGGTCGACCACGACGACCGCGACCTGCTCACCGAGCCGCCCACGGACGCCCGCTACCTGCCCACGCCCGCCCGGATCGACACGAAGACCTTCTACACCCAGCTGTCCTCCCAGCTGAAGGACCATCTGTCGCGTTCGCTGTCGCTCGAGATCCCGGTCAACGCCGAGCTCAAGCTCTACGGTCGGCCCGGCGAGACGGCCGAGGCGTTCGCTGTGCGTTGCGACGATGCGGCCCAGGCCGCGGCCGATGCCGAGGCCGAGAAGATCCGGGCCCGGCTCGCGGCCCGCATCGACAGGCTGCGGACTGCGGTGTCGCTCGCGGAGCAGAAGGCTGCGGGCGCCCGCGCCGCAGCGGCGGACACGAAGTCCACAGCGCTCGTCGACGGCGTCGGGTCGCTCGTGAGCGGCTTCCTGGGGGGCCGCAGCACGACACGGGGCCTTGTCACCGCGGCAAAGCGGGCGAAGACCGGCAACGACCGGGTGAATCGGGCCAACCAACGCGCGGAGGAAGCGGCGGGCGCCGTCGAGGCGAAGGCCGAGGACCTCGCCGCGCTCGAGGAGGAGCTCGCAGCCCAACTCACCGTCATCGACGACAAGTGGCGAGCTGCGGCCGAGGCGGTGGCGACCACGCAGATCACGCTGTCGAAGACCGATGTGAGCGTCAGGATGATGTCGCTCGTGTGGATCCCCGTCTGAGGGTCTGGTGGCCGGTCAGTCGTGGGCCGTGCCCGCAGCCGCGCGCTCGGCATCGAGGACGGCGGAGATGACCCAGGCCGGCTCGGTGAGCATCACGTCGTGGCCGAACGGGTGGCGTCGTACGAGCCACCCGCCGGCGTCCTCCGCCCGGGCCGCCGCGTCGTCGAAGTACGGCGCCACATAGCCCAGGTTGCGGTGGAAGTGCTTCACGGGGATGCGCTCGAACGCCCCGGTCAGGTGGACCGGTTGGGTGAGGGTGCCCGCGGGATGGGGTGTGAGCAACGAGTCCACGCGGGGCCGGTCGTGCGGCGCGATGCCGAATACCGCGCTCGACGGCGGGGCGATGGCTGCACCGTCCGGCGCATCCATCGCCCAGGCGGGACTGCAGCGGTCGCGCATCTGGTTCGACGAGAGCCCGTCGATCGGGAGCATCGCATCCAGCAGCACGAGGCCGGAGATGCGGTCGGCCAGCAGGTCCGCCGCGCCAACGCCCGGGACCCCGCCGTAGGAGTGGACCACCAGCACCAGGTCGTGGAGCTCTTCGTAACGGATCGTGTTGACGATGTCGGCGATGTGGGTGTCGAGGTCGACCGACTCGTCCAGCAGGTGCCGTCGTTCCCCCAGTCCCGTGAGCGTGGGGCGGAGCACACGGTGACCCGCGGCGGTGAGGCCCTCGGCCACCTCTCGCCAGCACCAGCCGCCGTGGAACGCGCCGTGGACCAGGACGATGTCCGTCACCCCTCGACGCTAGCGACCCTGTCGGCGGATCCGACGTCGAGGAATGATCAGATCCTGCGGGTCCGGTTCAGGGACGCCCGGAACGGCTCAGCGGCTGAGTAGCTGGTTCACCGCGACCGCCACGCCCATGAGCGCCGCGGTGGACGCGATCATCTGGATGAACAGGCTGTGAGCGGTGCGCGCCAACGCGGCTTCCCACTTCAGGTCCATTCTCACCTCGAGCTGTTCGAGGCCACCCGTCGTGAAGGCCTGCATCTCGGTTCGGAGTCCGTCGATGTCGGCTTTCATCTCGGTTCGGAGTCCGTCGATGTCGGCTTTCATCTCGGTTCGGAGTCCGTCGATGTCGGCTTTCACGGCGACCCGCACCGACTCGATGTCGGCCTTCAGTTCGGTGCGGAGTCCGTCGATGTCGGCACCGGTCACCGCCCGGAGGTGGTCGAGGTCGGTCTTCGTGGCCACGTCGGCCCAGCCGACCGGTGGGAGGTGCTCCATGAGGGTGTTGGCGTCGTCGGCGCCCAAGGTCGCCTCCAGCTTCTTGTAGAGCCGGTACCTGGTCTCTTCGGTGATCGTCACTGCTTCCCCGGGGTTGTCGATGATGGGGGAAGGAGCGAACAGGTCGCTGGCCGACATGGTACCGGCCCACCGGTCGGCCGACGGGGCCGGTGGCGTGGAACCCGTGCTGATGACGGCGCTCCCCACGCGGGCCTTACGGTGCTCAGCGGAGCAGGCCGAGAGCGGGGTCGTCTGGGAGCAGGGTCATGTCGCACGGGTCGGGTCGGGCGAGATCCGCGTTCCACAGGAGCACGCCCGCGGCACCGTCCTCGAGCCGTCGCCGGACGGCGTTGCCGAGCTCGGTCGCGCGGTCGATCGTCGGCGGACATCCGGGGACGTCGCCGCCCGGGGCGCCGATCTCGCCGATGAGCAGTGGTTTCGCCAGCACCCGGCCGCGTGCCAGTCGATCGACGAGTTCGTTCGGCATCGGCGAGCGCGTGTAGTCGTGGAAGCTGAGGACGTCGATGCCGGGGCTCGCTCCCACGTTGTCGAACCGGTCCGCCTCCCACCCGCACTGCCACCCGCCGATCGCACCCGCCTCCACGGGCCGTCCCGGATCGAGCCAGTGGATCCGTCCGCCGATCTCGTCGAAGAAGTTCCGCAGCGCCACCGCAGCTCCGTCGCGGTCCGGGCAGGTGAGGTGGCCGTAGCAACGCGCGGCGTCGTAGCCGGGCGCGCAGACGGCCCCCTCGGGCTCGTTCACCGGCTCCCACATCGCCACGGCCGGACTCGTCCGGTAGCGGGTCACGAGTTCCGTGACGTACTCGTCGAAGGACGTGGCGGTCCGGGTGGTGCCGTCACCCGACCAACGTGAGCGGAAGCCGCCCTGGTACCACTCCGGATCCTTCCAGTGGCCGTCGTCGCAGTCACCTGACTGGCTGGTGATCGACAGCACGAGCAGTGCACCGTGGCGTTCCGCGGCGGCGACCACCCGGTCGAGCGGCCCCCAGTCGCGCCGACCGGTGAGGTGGTCCACCGCCATCGTGCCCTGCCATGCCCATGTCCGGACCAACGCATGCGGCGGCAGCGCGGCGAAGAACTCGTCGAGCTGATCGTCGCGGTACATCGTCCCGCAGCCCGGATTCCGGCCCCACCACGTGGCCAGTGAGTAGGCGTTCACCCCCACGGGTTGCCACGGTCCACCGTCGAGTGTGAGCCCGGTCCCGTCGACGCCGACCCGTGACCGGGTTCCGCCACGTGATGCGATCCCGCCTCCCCCCGGGGAAGGGCCCGGGGCGGGGGTGCTCGCTGCCGTCGTGGGAGGGATGGTCGTGTCCGGGGCGGTGGTGCTCGGCGTCGGCGTGGTCGGGGTGGTCGTGGTCGTGACAGCGGTGCTCGGCGCGGCGGTCGCCCGTGCCATCGGGATACCCGCGTGGAGGGAGGGTCCACCGCCGTCCTTCGGTGGACCGGCACACGTGGTGGCGGCGGCGGCGGACACGACCAGGACCAGGAGCGCCGCACCGGCGGTCCGGTGCATGGTCGAGGAAGACGGACGCACGAGGAGGTCGTCGGCAGGTGGAGCACCCCGCATGACAACTCCGGCCCCGGTCCGTCGCCCGCGGACGCGGTGCGGGTGCTCGGGATGGTTCGGCACCGCGACGGCGAGGAGTCCCGCGGCGTCGAGACCGTCGAGCGCGTGGGAGGGCGATCGGGGGTTGACGGCGGCGCTCGGATCGTGGAGACTGAACGAACACCAGTTCGATGCCGTGCGGTGCTGGGCCGCCGGTGTCGGTCTG
>JBMOJH010000092.1:0-13673 GCA_049316905.1 Microthrixaceae bacterium
CAGCGGCGCCACCCGGGCGCAGGCCGCACGGAGGCGGTCGTGGAGGTCCTCCTGCCGGACGACGGTGAGTTCGGGCATGTCGAGCTGGGTCACGGGTGCTCCTGGTCTGTGTCGTTCAGGTCGTTCAGGTCGTTCAGGTCGTTCAGGTCGTTCACAGGCGCTCGGCCGCCGGGGCCGGGGCGACGGTGGAGGTGCGCAGGGCACCCACCACCCGGTCGAACAGCGCGTTGGCGTAGAAGCCGTTGCGGAAGTGCACGGCCAGGCGGCGGCGCCGGGCGCTCGCCGGGCGGGTCGGGTCGACGATCTGCGACAGCACCACCCCGCCGAAGGTGACGAGCACCGCGGCGATGAGCACGAAGTGCACCGGCGTGCGGATCAGGTCCTCGGGCACCGTTCCCTTGAGCAGTGCGTGGGCGGCGCCCTCGAGGCTGAAGAAGGCGAGCGTCACGCAGAGGGCGAGGAACCCGGCCCGGAGCGTGCCGGCCACCGGGCCGACCGAGTCGAGGGCGGGGGCCACCAGCTGCGTGGTGCCGATCACGAGGATCAGACCGACGGCCACGAGGATCCAGTCACCGGCGAGATCGATGCCCCACAGGAGGGCGAAGGGCAGGTAGATCGCGAGGGCGACCGCGGCGCTCGCCGCCACCCGCACGGGGCTGCCGAGGCGCCGGGGCAGGCGCACCTTGGCGGCACGGGCCTCGTCGATCGCGCTGCCGGACGAGAGGAAGGCGTGCGCCTTGTAGAAGGAGTGCGCCACCAGATGCAGCAACGCCGCGGGGTACACGCCGAGGCCGCAGATCATCAGCATGAAGCCCATGTGGGCGGCGCTCGAGTAGCCGAGGGCGACCTTCACCGACGGCTGGGTGAGCAGGACCACCGAGGCGAACACCGCGGTGGTGGCGCCGGCGACGATGAGCAGCGTCGTGGCCACGTTGGCGCCGTCGATCACGAAGGCCATGCGCATGGCGATGAACGGGCCGGCGTTGAGGATGCCGGCGTGCAGGAGGGCGGAGACCGGCGTGGGGGTCTCCATCACCTCGACCAGCCAGCCGTGGGTGGGGAACTGCGCGGACTTCAGGATCGCGGCGGCCACCACGAAGAGGGCGGCGAGCTCGACCGTGCCGAGCGCCCAGCCGCTCACCTCGCGGGCGCCGTCGAAGATCTCCTGCAGGTTGCCGGTGCCGAACTCGGCGTAGAGCAGCACCGCCGCACCGATCAGGAAGACGTCGCCGATCCGGGCGATGATGAACTTCTTGCGGGCGGCCACCACCGCGCCACGCCGGTCCCGGTAGAAGACCAGGAGCTGGTGCAGGGCGAGGCTGGTCGCGATCCAGGCCACCACCAGGGTGGCGAGGTTCCCGGCGAGCACCAGGAGCTCCACCGCGGCGATCGTGGCGGCCAGCCGGCCCACGAAGGTGCCCTGCCGCTCGTCGCCGTCGAGGTAGGTGGTGGAGAACCGGACGATCACCACCGCCAGCAGGGCGATCATCAGGAACATGATCACGCTGAGGGCGTCGAGCCGGACCGAGAGGCCCAGCCCGGCGGCACCCAGGGTGGTGCTCTGGACCGACCCGCCGATCGCCACCGCCGCGGCGGCACCGGCGGCGATGGCCACGCCGAACCACGACACCACGGCGGCCAGCCGCTCCACGAACACCGGGTGGGACCCGGGGTGGGCGGCGGCGGCCAGCGCGGCGACGACGAAGCCGAGCGGCGCCGCCAGGACCAGGAACACGAGGGCGTTGGACTCCATGCGGAGCACCATACCGGGCTTGCATTACCCGAAACAAGTTTCCTGTCTTATTTCTCCTACGGGGCGGTGGCGGCCCCGTGGGCTCAGCGGGGTGACGGGCGGGTGCCCCGCAGGAGCTCGCCGGGCAGGGCCCCGGTGTGTGCGCCGTCCTCGAAGGTGACCACGCCCGACTTCACGGTGAACCGGTAGCCCTCGGCGGTCTGCATCAGGCGACGGCCGCCGGCCGGGAGGTCGTGCACGATCGTGGGCGGATGGCAGGCCAGGGCGCCGAGGTCGATCACGTTCAGGTCGGCCAGCTGACCCGGCGCCACCACCCCGCGATCGGCCCAGCCCATGTGGCGGGCGTTGCGCGCGGTGTTCATGTGGACGATGCGCTCGAGCGGGACCTTCTCGCCGTCACGCCGGTCGCGGGCCCACACCGTGAGCGCCGAGGTGGTCATCGACGCGTCGCAGATCGCGCCGCAGTGCGCCCCCGCGTCGGACAGGCCGAACAGCACGTTGGGCGACGTGATCATCGAATGGATGTCCTCGAAGTCGCCGTGGGCGAAGTTGAACAGCGGCAGGTAGAGGAGCTGGTTGCCGTCGCGCTCGAGCAGCAGGTCGTAGACGAGCTCGATCGGCTCGGTGCCCGCGGCCCGGGCCTCCGCCGCGATGGAACGGTCGGCGTGCAGCTCGTAGTCCACCGGGTCGCTCAGGCGGAACAGGATGTGGAAGCCGCCCATGATCTGGCGGAACAGCCCGTCGGGCAGCCCCTCCATGAGCGCCGCGTGCTCGGCGATGATCCGCCGGCGCCGCTCCGGGTCGCGGAGGGCGGCCACCCGCTCGGCCAGGTCGAGCTTCGACACCTCGTCGTAGGAGGCGCAGAACAGGAACGGGTTCGCGGTGGCGGTGAGGCCGATGAGCACGCCGATGGGCCGGGGCGCCACCTGCGCCTTCACGTCGTGGCCAGAGGCCACCATCCGGTCCACCCAGTCCATCTGGAACCGCCAGCGGTCCGGCGAGTGGTACGCCTGCTGCATCGTGAAGCTGAGCGGCCGGCCCGAGGTCCGCACGAATCGCTCGAGCAGGTCGAGCTCCCGCTGGGCCACCTCGTCGTCGGGGGTCTGGTAGAGGTCGCTGATCAGCTGCGTCACCCCGGCGCCCGCCTCACGCAGCGCGCCGGCGATCGCCAGCAGCTCGGCGTCCCCCGCCGTGAGCGTGCCGATGTTCTCCCCGCCCGAGGTCTTGTGCACCTCGGTGCGTGACGTGGCGAAGCCGATCGCGCCCGCCGCCAGCGCCTCACGCACCGACCGCGCCATCTCGGCGAGCTCGCCCTCCGTGGGGGCCACGGTGTGATCCGCGCCGCGCTCCCCCATCACGTAGGTGCGCAGCGCGGCGTGCGGGATGTGCACGCCCATGTCGAGCGTGTGCGGCTTCGCGTCGAGCGAGTCCAGGTACTCCGGGAAGGTCTCCCAGTCCCACGTGAGCCCCTCGGCGAGCGCGGTGCCGGGGATGTCCTCCACGCCCTCGAGCAGCGAGATCAACCAGGCGTGGCGGTCGGGGGCGGCCGGGGCGAACCCCACCCCGCAGTTGCCCATGGCGATCGTGGTGACGCCGTGGATCGAGCTGGGCGCCATGAGCGGGTCCCAGGTGGCCTGCCCGTCGAAGTGGGTGTGGATGTCGACGAAGCCGGGGGTGACCAGCAGCCCGTCGGCGTCGATCTCCCGGGTCGCCGTGCCGTCCACGCGGTCGGCCACCTCGGTGATGCGCCCGTCGGTCACGGCCACGTCCGCGTGGCGGGCCGGGGCGCCGGTCCCGTCCACCACGGTGCCGTTGCGGATGATCAGGTCGGCCATCGTTCCCCCTGGAGTTCCGGTCGGTGCGGTGCTCAGGCTCCCACGCGGCCGTCCGGCGTGTCAGGGCGGCCCTGCGAGCGCCACCGCGTCCGCGACCCGCCGCCGGTTCCGCCGCGGCAGCTTCCAGAGCGCGTCCACGGCCAGCATCACCGGCACGGCGAGCACCACCACCGACCACCCCCACGCGGTGGGCGGCGCCTGGCCCATGGCCGAGGCGATCACCGGCACGAACAGGAGGGCCCCCACGAGCAGGACCTCCGCCAGCACCGCCCACACGAGGTACGGGTTGGAGGTCCATCCCAGCTGCCACGGGAACCTCAGCGAGCTGCGGCACACGAAGGCGTTGGTGAGCTGCGCCGCGACGATCGTGGCGAACGCCGCGCCCGACGCCGTGAGCAGCACCGCGTCCGAGGGCAGGCCGTCACCGGGCCGCCAGCCCGCACCCCAGCAGGTCACCCCGTAGGCCAGGAAGCTCAGCACCACCTCGGTGGGGCCGAGCAGGCCGAAGGCCCGCCACGCGACCGTCCGGTTCAGCAGGTGACCGCGCGCCGGCGGCCGCTCCAGGGTGTGCGGCGCCGGTTGCTCCGCCCCGAGAGCCACCGCGGGCAGGGTGTCGGTGCCGATGTCGATCCCGATCACCTGCAGCACGCCGATGATCAGCGGGAACCGGCCGCCGCTCAACGCCCACACGACGAACGGTGCGAGCTCCGCCACGTTGGCCGTGAGGTGGTACGTGAGGAAGCGGCCGATGTTGGCGTAGGTGGCCCGGCCGAGCTCCACGGCGCGGACGATCACCGCGAAGTCCTCATCGAGGAGCACCAGGTCCGAGGCCTCCCGGGCCACGTCGGTCCCGGTGCGCCCCATGGCCACGCCGATGTCGGCCTGCTGCAGCGCGGGGCCGTCGTTGACGCCGTCGCCGGTCATCGCGACCACGTGACCCCGCGCCTGGAGCGCGCGGGCGATCCGCAGCTTGTCCTCCGGTTCGATGCGGGCGAGGACGAGCCCGTCGCGGTCGAGCAACTCCCCGAGCGCGTCACCGTCCTCGGGGAGTTCGGCGCCCTCCACCACCTCGACCGCGCCGACGGGAGCGAGGCCGACCTGCTCGGCGATCGAGCGGGCCGTCGCCGGGTGGTCGCCGGTGACCATGGCGACCCGGATCCCGGCGCGCCGGCAGTCGGCGAGCGCCGCGCCCACGCCCGGCCGCGGCGGATCCTCCAGCCCCACGAGCCCCAGGAGGTCGAGGTCCACCTCGGCCTCCGCCGCCGCCACGTCGGCCGCCGGGACCGCGTCCAGGTCGCGGCGCGCCACGGCCAGGGTCCGAAGGCCGTGGCCCGCCATGCGCTCCACCTCCGCCCGCGCCGCGGCGGTGTCGCCCCGGCAGCGACCCAGCACCGCGTCGGGCCCGCCCTTGACCAGGAGCTCGGCACCGCTGCCGTCGGGCCGCCCGGCCACCACCGACATGCGCCGGCGCCGGGGGTCGAACGGGTAGCGGCGCAGGTCGGGCCGGTGCGCCCGGTCCTCGTCGGGGTCGAGGCCGAGCCGGAGGGCCAGCGCCACCAGGGCAGCCTCCATCACGTCGCCGACGGGGCGCCACGCGCCGTCCTCGAGCTCCACGTCACCGGTGGAGCAGCGGGCCGCGGCGCGACCCAGCGCCACCACCGGCGCCCGGTCCCCGTCCACGGCCACCTCCGCCACCGGCCCGAACCCGGGGCCGTGCAGCACCGCGATCCCGGTGGGCGTCCACACCCGGACCACCGTCATCTCGTTGGTGGTGAGGGTGCCCGTCTTGTCGGTGCAGATGAAGGTGACCGAGCCCAGCGTCTCGACCGACTCCAGGCGACGCACGAGCGCCCGGCGCGCCGCGAGGCGTTCGGCGCCGACGGCGAGCGACAGGGTGACGGTCGGGAGCATCGCCTCGGGCACCAGGGCCACGGTCACGCCGATCCCGAACACGAACCCCTCCGACAGGCTCAGGCCCACGAACTGCGACACCGCGAACAGGCCCACCCCGAGGGTGACCGCCGCGGTGCCGATGATCCGCACGAGCCGTTGCAGCTCGCGCGCGAGCGGGCTCGTGGGCCGGTCCCCGGTCCTCGTGAGGTCCGCCAGCCCGGCCAGCCGGGTGGCCGATCCGGTGGCCGTCACCTCGGTGTGGGCCTCACCCTCCACCACGAACGTGCCGGCGTGCACCCGGGCTCCCGCGGCCATCGGGACCGGCGCGCTCTCGCCGGTGAGCATCGACGTGTCGACCATCAGGGCATCCGCGTGGCGCACCGTCAGGTCGGCCGAGACCCGGTCGCCGGCCTCGAGGAGCACCACGTCGCCCACGACCAACTCGGCCGCGTCCACGTCGAGCGACCGTCCGCCGCGCACCACGGTGGCCCGGTGCGGCAGGAGGTCCACGAGCCGCTCCGCGGCGCGGTCGGCGCGGTACTCCTGGGCGAAGGCGAACAGCCCGTTGAGCACCACCACCAGGATCACGGCCACGCCGAGCTGCGGCAGGCCCGCGAGGAACGCCAACGCCGCCCCGACCCAGAGCATGAGGGCGAAGAACTCGACGAGCGGCCGCAGCAGTCGGCGCAGTGCTGACGGCCGGGGTGGGGGCGGCAGCACGTTGGGACCGTCGGCCGCGAGGCGACGGGCGGCCTCGGCGCCCGTCAGACCCTCTTCCTCCATACCCCTTGATCATCGCCCATTCGTTGCCGATGGAACGGCATGATCCGTGCCACCGCCGCCGACCGATCGTGTGACACCTCGCGGCCGTTCACCGCGTCCCTCCCTGGCCCGCGGCGGAGTCGCCCGCTGGCCCACCTGCGCGGCCTGTTCCGCCCGGGTGGCGGGCGCGGCGTGCGGGCCATGACCGGCTTCGCCGACAGCCGGGCCGCGCTGGCCCGCGCGAGCGGCACCAGCGGCGGGCCGCTGACCACGGGCGCCCGGCGCGCGACCTAGCCGGCGGAGAGGGGTCCGGGCGCGCGGCGCGCGGCGCGCCGCCGACGCCACCGGCGCACGAGCACCACGCCACCGATCGCCAGGCCGACCACCGCGAGGAACGCGAGCACCGGCACCAGCACGGCCAGCACGGTGAGCGTGAGCGAGACCGCGTCCTCGATGGCGGACACCACGAAGTTGCCGGTGCCGCCGGTCCCGAGGGTGACCGCCGGGCGCGCCGCGGAACGCAGCACGTGGAAGGAGCCGCCGAGCAGGAACCCCACACCGGCGGCCAGCCACGGGTGGCTCGTGCTGAGCAGGTTCTCCTGGGCGGCGACCACCACCGCGCCCGACACCGGCGCCACCACCAGGCCCACCAGGTGCAGGCCGTGGTCGATCGCCGGGATCTTGTCGCCCACGAGGTCGAGGAGGAACAGCACGCCGAGCACGACCAGCGCGGGCGTGGAGGAGAGCAGGTCCGACGACCCGGTCAGCGAGACCAGGCCGAACCGGTCCGCCAGACCGAGGCCGAACAGCGGGATCCAGGGGTTGAGTCCCGACGCCGAACCGAGCCCGATGGCGCCGAGGAGGTTCGTGAACTCGGTCAGCTCGACCCGGCCAGGTACCGCCAGGCCGCGGCGTAGAGACCGTCCGGGGTGCACAGGTCCACCGCCGTGGACTGGTGCGCCGGCGTGCCGTCGAACGGGCAGGTGGAGGCAGTGGAGGTGATCAGCCGTCGGCTCCCGCCGTAGGGCGGGGAGTTCGCGGTGACCGACACCTCGGGACCGGTCACGCCGATCGCGTTCTCCACCGTGCGGAACAGGCCGAGCCCGAAGTCGGAGGTGTGCAGCAGCGTGCCGACGCGGTCCGCGGTCGTGGCCGGGGGGCCGTCGGTCAGCCACGGTGCGGCGCTGTAGGTGCCGCCGCCGAGGTTGTAGCCGTCGTAGCTGCCCGACAGCATCGCCACGCGGTCGACCGCCAGGAACTTCGACAGGTAGAGGGCCACCCCGGCGCCCTGTGAGTGACCCACCAACACCAGCCGGTCGGCTCGGAGGGCGCAGGTGCCGTAGGTGGTGTCGGGCACCACGCAGGCGCCGCCGGCGTCGCGCTGCTGGAACTGCTCCCACCCGGCGGTGGGAGCGATGCCCCGCAGGTACTCCACCGCCTTCTCGAGCCGGTTCAGGACGGAGTTCGACGCGTTGATGCTCACCAGGGGGTGGTTGCGGGCCACGCCGTCGGGATCCTCGACGTTCTCACCGAAGACCGTCTCGGCCCGGAACGTGCGGTGGCAGTCGGGATCGGTCGCCGCATTGCTGTCGGGGCAGGCGCCGGTGGTGCCGAGGGCCGCGGAGTACCGGAGCGCGATCACGTGGTAGCCGTCGGCCCGCAGCGCGCCGGCGAGCTCGGTGAGCGCCTGGGGGTTGGCGCCGGTGCCGTGGAACAGCACGGCGAGGCGACCGCGGGCGGTGCCGGTGGGCGCCCAGGCCAGATGGGTGAAGACGGCGTCGTTGGCGATCGCGGGATCGGTGGCCTTCGGGTTGAACGCCCAGTTGGTGACCGGGCCACCGCCGGTGCCGCCACCGCTCGCGGGCGGGGTGCAGGCCGCCGCCACGGCGACCACCGCGACCACCAGCGCGAGCGACCTCACGATCGATGTGCCACGACGGGACAACGGTTCCCCCTCCCCACGAACGGCGCTCAGGCTAGAGCAGATCCGCGAAGAAGTCGTTGCCCTTGTCGTCGGTGACGATGAAGGCGGGGAAGTCCTCGACCTCGATCCGCCAGATCGCCTCCATCCCCAGTTCCGGGTACTCGATCACCTCGACGTGACGGATCGAGTCCTGGGCCAGGATCGCCGCCGGACCGCCGATCGAGCCCAGGTAGAACCCGCCGTGCTCGGCACAGGCCGTGCGCACCTGCGGCGACCGGTTGCCCTTGGCCAGCGTGATGAAGCTGCCGCCGTGGCGCATGAGCAGGTCCACGTAGGAGTCCATCCGGCCGGCGGTGGTGGGCCCGAAGCTGCCCGACGGCATCCCCTCCGGCGTCTTGGCCGGCCCGGCGTAGTAGATCGGGTGGTCCTTCACGTACTGCGGGAGCCCCTCGCCGGCCTCGATCCGCTCCTTCAACTTGGCGTGCGCGATGTCGCGGGCCACCACCATCGGGCCGCTCAGCGAGAGGCGCGTGCGGACCGGGTACCTCGACAGCTCGGCGCGGATCTCGTCCATCGGCCGGTTCAGGTCGATGCGGACCACCTCGTCGGACAGCCCGTCGTCGGTCACCTCGGGGAGGTACTTCGCCGGGTCGGTCTCGAGCTGCTCCACGAACACGCCCTCGGCGGTGATCTTGCCGAGGCTCTGGCGGTCGGCCGAGCAGCTCACACCGATGCCGACGGGGCACGACGCGCCGTGGCGCGGCAGGCGGATCACCCGCACGTCGTGGCAGAAGTACTTGCCACCGAACTGCGCGCCGATGCCGGTGGCCGCGGACAGCTCCCAGATCTTCTGCTCGAGCTCGGGGTCGCGGATGGCATGGCCGGTGTCGGAGCCCGCGGTGGGCAGGCCGTCGAGGTAGCGGGTGGAGGCGAGCTTCACCGTCTTCAGGTTCATCTCGGCCGACGTGCCCCCGATCACCACGGCCAGGTGGTACGGCGGGCACGCCGCGGTGCCGAGCGTGCGGATCTTCTCGTCGATGAACCGCAGCAGCGACTCCGGGTTCAGCAGCGCCTTCGTCTCCTGGTAGAGGAAGGTCTTGTTCGCGCTGCCGCCGCCCTTGGTGATGACGAGGAAGTGGTACTCGTCGCCGTCCACCACCGACAGGTCGATCTGCGCGGGCAGGTTCGTGCCGGTGTTCACCTCGTCGTACATGGTGAGCGGCGACACCTGCGAGTAGCGGAGGTTGGTGCCGGTGTAGGTGCGGAACACACCGCGGGCGAGGGCCTCCTCGTCACCGCCGGGGGTGCCGTCGGAGGAGTGGGTCCAGACCTGCTGGCCCTTCTTGCCCATGATGATCGCGGTGCCGGTGTCCTGGCAGGAGGGCAGCACCATCCCGGCGCTCACGTTCGCGTTCTGGAGCAGGGTACGGGCCACGAAGTGGTCGTTCGGCGTGGCCTCGGGGTCGTCGAGGATCGTGCGGAGCTGGGCCAGGTGACCGGGCCGGAACAGGTGGGAGATGTCGCGCACGGCCTCCGCCGCGAGCACGGTGAGCGCCTCCCGGTCGACCTCCAGGACCCGGTGCCCGCGGTACTCGCCGACGGTCACGAAGTCGTCGGTGACCTTGCGGTAGGGGGTGTCGCCCTTGGTGAGCGGGAACATCTCCTGGAACCGGAACTCGACCATGGGCCCACCCTACGTCCGGGCCTCGGCGGGCTCCGAACGGGCGACGGGGCTCAGTCGCCGCCGGGTTCGTCGCCCTGGGTGAGCACCGAGCGCTGCTCGGAGGTCAGGGCGAACGCCCGCTCGAGCAGGGGGCCGGCCGGCTTGCGCCGCCGGTTCGCGGCGCGGGCGGCGGGTTCGGCGGCCGGCGGCGGGTCGGCCACCGCCGCAGCGGTCCCGGCGGGTGCCGGCTCGGCCGGCGGCACGACCTCGCGTGCCGGCTCGGGAGCGGCCGCGGGGGTCGCGACGGGCTCCTCCACCGGTGCAACCACCTGCTCCTCAGCGGGAGCGACGACCGTCGGTGCCGTCATCGGGGCAGGGGCAGGGGCAGGGGCAGGGGCAGGGGCAGGGGCAGGGGCAGGGGCGGGGTCGGGCGAGGGGCTGACGATCCGCGTCGCGGTCGACACGTCCGGCGCGGGCGCCTCGGGCTCGCGGCGGTCGATGACCGTCCAGCCACGGGGCACGGTCAGCCGCTCGACGTGGAACGAGCAGAGTTCCTGCACCGGCGCCGAGTGCTGCGGCAGCGGCTCGAGCCACAGCCGGCACTGCACCGCGTCGTAGGCGAGGCGCGCCACGGCCGGCCGGTCGCACCCCGGTCGCATGCAGCGGCGGCTCATGCGGGCAGGCTACCGCCGCTCTCGACCGGCCCCACGGGACGGACCTCCACGGCGGTCACCCGGAGACGGTCGAGCGACACCAGGTCGAGGACCAGCGCGGCCGCGGCGCGGTCGCCGGAGGCGGTGCCGTCAGCGATCACCACGCGCAGCACACCCGCCCGGTCGCCCATCGCGTCGCGCACCACCTGCACCGCCCGGTCGCGCGCTGCGCCCACCGGGTCGCCGTCGCCGACCGACGGCCGATCCGCGACCACCACGGTGGCGCCGGGGCGGAGCAGCGCCGCGGCCTCCGCGAGCAACCAGAGCGGACCCGACACCTCGCGGCGGTAGCGGTCGTCCATCTCGCGCGGCGACGGGACGGCGCGGCCACCGTCGGCCGGTTCCCCGCCCCCCACGCCCACCGGCCCGTCCGGGGCCTGGACGAGCACGTCCACGCGCACGCCGGCACGGCGGAGGAACCCCATGGCGTCGAGCACGTCATCGGACCGCGACAGGTCGCACCGCAGCACCATCACGTCGGGGTCGTCGCCCACGGTCGAGCGCACCGCCTCGGCGTCGCCGTCGAGCAGGCACACGCGCGCGCCGCGGGCCCGCAGCGCGTCCGTGAAGGCGATCCCGAGCGGCGTGGCCGCTCCCACCACGAGCCCCACAGCGGGAACGCCCGTGGGGGGCGCCACGACCGGGTTGGGTGCCGGCTCGACCGTGCGGCCCGTGACCGGATCGGCCACCACGTCGGGCGGCGGGACCGCGGGCGCCGGGCAGGGGGTGGGGGTGCGGGTGGGGATGGGGGTGGGGGTGGGGGTGACCGCCGCCGGGGCACCCGGAGGATCGACGGGGTGACGGGCCTGCGGCCGGGACCGGGGTCGCACGAGCGGCCGACCCACGGGCAGATCGTCCGCGTCGGGCCGCGACGGGCCGGACGCGCCGGATTCCTCGCCCTCGCTCGCCCACATGTCCCGCAGCCTCCGTCCCGTCCTCTCGCTGCGGAGGCTATGGAGGATCCACCTCGGCCACCAGCGGGCGGTGGTCGCTGGCCCGCAGGTCGGGCACCGCGGCCCGCGCCGCACCCGTCCCGCGGAGCGCGATCCAGTCGATGCGTCGCTCGGGGCGCACCGCGGGGAAGGTGGGCGGGGCCGTGACCGGCGTGAAGCCGCGGTCGGCGAGGACGGGCTCCACCTCGGGCGGCTCCAGGTTGAGGTCGCCGAGCAGCGCCCAGGGGCCGGGCCGGCCGACGAGGTGGTCGAGCACGACCGGGAGCTGCCGTCGGGCCACGTCGGTGCGGCCGCGACGCGGGGCCTGGAGATGGGTCACACCCACCGTCATCGACGTTCCGGCCACGGCCACCCGGGCGAGCGTGAGCACCCGCGGTTCACCCTCACCGGGAAGCGGCAGGTCCTCCACGTCGGTGAGCCGGCCCCGGACCACCAGCGCGTTGCCGTAGCTCCCGCCGTCGAGCGGTATCGCCGGCGCGAAGTGCACCACCCGGCCGCCGACGGCGTCGGCCGCGACCGCGGCGAGGTCGATCCCACCGGACCGCGGCACCGCCACGTCCACCTCCTGGAGGGCGAGGACGTCCGCGTCGAGGTCGGCCACCGCGGCGGCCAGCCGCACGGGGTCCGAGGCGGGTGCGCCCTGCGGGCGCCCGTGACGGATGTTGAAGGTGACGAGTCGCAGGACCACGCACGCTCCGAGGCTCAGAGGCGGTGGAGTCCGTCGGACTCGCGACCGTCGGCGGTGCGGGCGCACGTCGGGCACCACCACCGGAGCTCGAGCGCGGTGCCGCACGCGTCATGGCGCGGGCCGACGGTGTCGCCCTCCCGCGCGGCGGCCCACGCGGCGAGCTGGTCGATCACCGCGGCGAGGGCGCGGCCGTCGGCGGTCAGGCCGTACGCCATGCGGACGGGCCGCTCCTGGTAGGGCGTGGCCACCACGAGCCCGTCGGCCTCGAGATCCCTGAGCCGCCGGGCCAGCACGTTCGGGGCGATCCCGGGTACGGACCGGGCCAGTTCGCCGTAGCGCCGGGGCCCGGACCGGAGGGCGTCGACCACCAGCAGGCTCCACCGGTCACCGATGCGCCGCAGTGCACGGTCGAGGTCGGTGCCGTCGCTCACGGCCGTCACCCTAGCGGCGGTCGGACCCCGACTCACTTCATGATCACAAGTGACTTGCTTTTGTGAAGTGACACCGCGATCCTGCTCCCATGAACGACGACGCCACCCCCACGACCACTCCCCCGACCCCCGACCCCACCGACCCCCTGGCCGCGCTCGAGGCCGCGGTCGCCCGCGCTGTGGAGATCGTCGGCCCGTCCACCGTGACCATCGGCCGCCGCGGTCGCGGCTCCGGTGTGGTCGTCGCCGCGGACCGGGTGCTCACCAACGCCCACAACCTGCGCGACCGCACCACCCAGGTCACCTTCGCCGGCGGCCGCGCCGAGCAGGGCGAGGTCGTGGGCCTCGACCCCGACGGCGACCTCGTGGTGCTCGCGGTCCCCACCGGCGACGCCCCCGTGGCCGCGTGGGCCGACACGGCACCGGACGCCACCCCCGCGGCCGTCGGCTCGGTCGTGACCGCGCTGGCCCGGGGCACATCGGGCCTGCGGGTCAGCACCGGCGTGGTGGCCGCGAGCGACCGGTCGTTCCGCGGCCCCGGCGGACGCCTCGTGACCGACGGACTCGAGCACACCGCACCCCTTGCGCCGGGTTCCACCGGCGGCCCGCTCGTGAACCGTCACGGCCGGGTGGTGGGCATCACCACGCTGCGGCCCCACGACGGCTTCGCCGTGGCCCGGCCGGCGAGCGCCGGGGTGCGCACCGCGGTCGAGCGCCTCGCCGGCGGCGGTACCACGGCCCGCCCCAACCTCGGTGTGGCGGTGGCCCCGCCGGAGGTGGCGGCCCGCCTGCGGGCCGCCGTGGGCCTCGACGAGCGCCAGGGCCTGCTCGTGCGCGACGTGGAGGACGACTCGGCCGCAGCCGCGGCCGGCGTGCGCGCCGGCGACCTGCTCGTGCGGGCCGACGGCGAGGACCTCACCGACGTGGACGTCCTGCACCGCGTGCTCGCCGGGCACACCGCGGGTGACGGGCTGACCCTCGGGGTCGTTCGGGGTGCCGAGGAGCTGGAGCTCGCCGTCACCCTCACCTGATCCGGGATCCGGCCGCCGGGGCCCCAC
>JBMOJH010000093.1:0-13513 GCA_049316905.1 Microthrixaceae bacterium
TCTGCCGGTCCTCGCCGCCCGCCGGGTGGTGGACACCGACTCCTTGCGGGACCTGCACGCGCGGATGGACGCCCGCACCCGTGCCGCCCGCCGGACCACGATGGCGGCACTGGTGACGGGCGGGGCGGCGGCCGCGGCGGTCGCCGTGGCCACGACGGGAGGACTCGGAGCATGAGCGCACGGGCACGG
The DNA here is from genome assembly GCA_049316905.1 of Microthrixaceae bacterium. Taxonomy (GTDB): domain Bacteria; phylum Actinomycetota; class Acidimicrobiia; order Acidimicrobiales; family Microtrichaceae; genus CAIPVR01. The sequence goes on from JBMOJH010000093.1 coordinate 190, forward strand.
GTGCTGGCCGCCCACGGCCTCGAGGTCACGGTGCCGCCGGGCTGGGACGGATCGATCCGCCTGGCCGCGGGTGACCACCCCGACACGGAGGCGGAGGACGTCTCCGCACTCGGCACGGCGAACCCGGTCCTACAGGTGGCGAGCTTCGCCCTGCCCCGGGTGCGGGGCGACTTCGGCGGCGGCGCGGTGGAGGGCATGCGCCCGCTCGACATCTTCGTGGCGCTCGTGGAGTTCGACCCCGCCGCGGCCGACGCCCCGCTGTTCGACCGCCGGGGCCTGCGCCGTCCGCTGAAGGAGGCCGACTTCAGCCGGGCGACGATGCACCGGCCGATCCCCGGCCACAGCGGTCACCAGCAGTTCTTCCACACCCAGGGCCGCGCGTTCTCGTTGTACGTGGCGCTCGGCAGCCATCGCCTGCGTCGCTCGCAGCTGCCGCGGGTGAACGCGGTGGTGGGCTCGCTCTCGGTCGGCCGCCGCTGAACTGCCACGGCCCGGGCACCTCGGGAACAATCCGCGGCCCGCGACACTTGTTGGGGACGTGTTCCTCGCGATCAGGGAGATGCGGCGCGCCATGGCGCGCTTCGGGCTGCTCATGGCGTCCGTGGGCCTGCTCGTGTTCCTCATCCTGTTCCAGCAGACGCTGCAGAACGGGCTGATCACCTCGTTCGTGGGGGCCATCGAGAACCAGTCCGCCCCGGTGCTCGTGTACTCCGTCGACGGTCGACGCAACCTGCAGGGCAGCGTGATCACCCCGCCGCTCGAGCAGGCGATCCGCAGCGCCGAGGGCGTGGGTCGGGCCGGGCGCATTGGCCAGGGCACGTTCAGCGTGGACACCTCCGACGGCCTGACCAGCGCCGCCATCATCGGCTACGAGCAGGAGGGCCTCGGCTCCCCGAGCACCCTGACCGAAGGCCGCCTACCCACCGCCGACAACGAGGCCGTCTCGCTCGACACCTCCACGAACGGCTTCGCCATCGGCGACAAGGTGGTGGTGGAGCCCGGTGGGCTGGAGATCACGATCGTGGGGCGGGCGTCGAAGATCGGCTACCAGGCCTCGCCCACGCTCTTCACCACCTACGCCACCTACGAGGCCGCGGTGAAGGCCGCCAACCCCGACGCCACCGGTGCCCTGCCCGCGGTGATCGCGGTCGAGCCGGCGGCGGGCACCACCGACGCGCAGCTCGTGACGAACGTGAACGACTCGTCGCCCGACGCGGACGCGCTGACCCGGGCCGATGCCGCGGCCAAGACCCCGGGCGTGGCACAGATCCAGCAGTCGTTCCAGATCATCTTCCTGCTCTACGGCCTCGTCATCCCCCTGGTGACGGGCCTCTTCTTCCTCATCATCACGTTGCAGAAGGCGAACGCCCTCACGCTCCTGCGCGCCATCGGCGCGCCCGGATCCGCACTCGTGCGGTCGTTGCTCGTGCAGGTCACGATCGTGCTGGTCGTGGGGATCGGCATCGGCATCGCCCTCTACACGCCGCTCGCATCCCAACGCCTGGGTGACATCCCCCTGAGCTTCCAGACCGGCGCGGTCGTGTTCTGGTCGGTGCTGCTGCTGGTGCTCGGCATCCTCAGCTCGCTGTTCTCCGCGCGCCGCGTGCTGCGCATCGACCCGATCGAGGCCACCACCGGCGGAGGGGTGGAGTTGTGAACGTCGCCGTCACCGAGCTGCGGCGCCGGCCCGGCCGGTTCGTCACCGCCACCATCATCCTCACCCTCCTCGCCACGCTGCTGCTGCTCCTCGGCGGGCTGCTCGACGGCCTCCTCAACGGCGCCACCAGCGCCGTGGCCGGCCAGCGGGGTGATGTGATCGTGTACTCGTCCACCGCCGAGCAGTCGTTCCTGCGCAGCCGCATCACCCCGGAGCAGCGGGCTCAGGTCGAGGCGGTCGACGGGGTGAAGGCCGTCGGCGGGCTCGGCGTGGTGCAGCTCGGTGCGCGGGTCCCGGGCAACGCGGACCGCGACCTCGCGGACGTGGCGCTGTTCGGCTATGAGATCGCACCCGTCGGCGTGCCCGCGGATCCGCCCGCCACCGGCACCGCCTACGCGGACCGCACCCTCGAGGCCGAGGGCATCAAGGAGGGCATGACCGTGGAGGTCGGGCCCGCCCGCACGCCGGTCGAGATCGTCGGCTGGGTCGACGGTCTCGTCTACTCGGGCCAGGGCACGCTCTGGGCCTCGGCCGACACGTGGCGGGCGACCGTGAACGCCAACCGGCCCGATGCCGGGGTGGGCGACGGCGTCGTCCAGGCCCTCGTGGTCCAGGCCGACCCGGGCGTGAGCCCCGCCCGGCTCACCGCCGCGATCGACGAGGCGACCGACGGGAGCACCGACTCGCTGACCCGCTCGGATGCCGTCGAGGCGATCCCGGGGGTCAAGGAGCAGCGCGGCACGTTCAACCAGATCATCGGCGTCACCCTCGTCATCGCCGTGGTGGTCGTGGCCCTGTTCTTCGCCCTCCTGACCGTGGAGCGCACCGGCCTCTACGGGGTGCTGAAGGCGATCGGCGCCACCTCCGGCCGGTTGTTCGTGGGCGTGGTGCTGCAGGCGGTCGTGGTGACCGCGATCGCCGCGGCCATCGGCTCGGCGCTCGCGGTGGTGCTCGACGTGGTGATCCCGCCAGGGTCCATCCCGTACACGCTGCTGCCCGGCCGAGTGGTCAGCAGCGTCGTGTTCCTCCTGGTCGCCGCCGTCGTCGGCTGTGCCTTCTCACTCCGCCGGGTCCTCCGCATCGACCCCGCCTCTGCCATCGGGAGCGCCTCATGAGCACCGACACCGCCGCCGCACCGCCCGCCGGGTCCACCCCGGCGCTCCGCATGGAGGCCGTACGCAAGGTCTACGTGATGGGTGACGACGAGGTCGTGGCGCTCGACCATGCCTCCCTCACGGTCGGATCCGACGAGATCGTGGCCCTGCTGGGGCCGTCGGGGTCCGGCAAGACCACGCTGTGCTCGATCGCCGGGGGCCTGCTGACCGCGAGCGAGGGGCAGGTGGTGGTCGGTGGCCGGGACATCACCCACTTCCACCAGAAGCAGCTGGCGAAGTTCCGCCAGGAGACGGTGGGCTTCGTGTTCCAGGCCGTGAACCTCGTGCCGTTCCTGACCGCCCGCGAGAACCTGCTGGTGGTCGACGAGTTCGGCCGGCGGACGGGCAAGGTGGCCCGGGCCCGGGCCGACCAGCTGCTCGAGGAGCTCGGTCTCGCGGACCGGGGCAAGAACCTGCCCGGCCAGTTGTCCGGTGGTCAGCGCCAGCGGGTGGCGATCGGCCGGGCCCTCATGAACGAGCCCGACCTGGTGCTCTTCGACGAGCCGACCTCGGCGCTCGACACCAAGATCGGCGAGCAGGTGATGGAGTTGATCCGCAACGAGATGAAGTCGCGGGGCACCGCGGCCATCGTGGTGACCCACGACGAGCGGATCGTGCACTTCGCCGACCGCACCGTGCACATCGTCGACGGCCACCTCGACGCCTGACCCCCGCCCCCGGGGAATAGGGGTCCTCGGTGTGCTCAGAGGCGAGTCAACCTCCGCAGATCTCCGGCGGTGGCCGCGTGCGTGGGAGAACCCGCAGTCGCTACGGTCGGCGCACACGCTCGACCCGGGGGACGACATGAGCGACGACCTGCGCAGTGAGATCGACGGCTGGCTCGCGGCCAACTGGGATCCGGACCTGACGGTGGCCGAGTGGTGGGAGCGCCTGGCCGACGGCCGCTGGGCCGTGCCCACCTGGCCGGAGAGCGACTGGGGTCGCGGCCTGGGTCGCGGCGATGCCGGGATCGTGATGGACGCGATCAACGCGGCCGGTGCGCTCGGGCCGCCCGGGGGCCTCGGCGTGATGCTGGCCGGCCCCACGATCGTCGCCCACGGCGACGACGAGCAGAAGGCCCGGTTCCTGCGGCCGATCGTCACCGGCCAGGAGGCCTGGTGCCAGCTGTTCTCCGAGCCGGGCGCGGGCTCCGACCTCGCCGGCCTCCAGTGCAAGGCCGAGCGCGACGGTGACGAGTGGATCGTCAACGGCCAGAAGGTGTGGACCTCGGGTGGCCAGTGGGCCGACAAGGGCATGCTCCTGGCCCGCACCGATCCCGACGTGCCCAAGCACCGCGGCATCTCGTGGCTCGGCATCGACATGCACCAGCCCGGCATGGACGTGCGCCCGCTGCGTGAGATGACCGGTCGGGCGCTGTTCAACGAGGTGTTCCTCACCGACTGCCGCGTGGATGACGCGGACCTCGTGGGCGGGCTCAACAACGGCTGGGCCGTGGGCAACACGACCCTCATGGTCGAGCGGGCCAGCCTCGGCGCCGGTTCCCACGGCACGAACTCGCTGGCCGCGGCCGGCACCGTGGCGGGCCATCTCGAGAAGCGGGCCGGTGACTTCGTGAAGGGCGCGTCGTCGGGCACGGCGGGCGTGATCGGCGGTGGCGCCGGGAAGCTCGTCATGAAGATGGCGCGGGAGCAGGCGCCGGTGGCCGACGCCGTGCTGCGCCAGCAGCTGGTGCGGCTCCACGAGCTGCAGGAGATCGCCCGGTTCGCGAACCTGCGGGCCAAGGCGGCCCGGGCCGCAGGGGTGAAGCTCACCGGGGCCGAGCCGAACATCGCGAAGCTGTCGATGACCCGCATCACCCGGCTCGCCGCCGAGTGTTCGCTCGCGCTGCAGGGCCCGGCGGGGACGCTGTGGCAGGACCCGAACTGCCACCCGTTGGCGGCGGAGCTGTTCCTGTTCGCGCCGGCGGTGTCGATCTACGGCGGCACCGACGAGGTGCAGAAGAACATCATCGGCGAACGTGTGCTGGGCCTCCCGGCCGAGCCGCGCTCGGACAAGGACGTCCCCTTCCGCGAGCTGCGGGTGGGCACGCAGCGCGGCTGACGTGACCGCCGCGCCCGCACCGGGCCGCCGTCGGTGACGGAGCCGGGCGAGCTCGGCGGAGCGGTGCCCGTCACCGACGTCCTGGTGGTCACGAAGTGCCACCTCGACGTGGGGTTCACCGACCTCGCCGCCGCGGTGCGCGGCCGGTGGCTCGCTGAGTTCCTGCCGAGGGCGATGGCCACGGCCGCCGAGCTGCGGGCGGCCGGCGGGGCGGAACGGATGGTGTGGACCACCGGGTCGTGGATCCTCACCGAGGCGCTCGAGACCGCGGATGCCACGGGCCGGGCCGCGCTCGAGAACGCGATCGCCGAGGGCGACCTCGCGTGGCACGCCCTGCCGTTCACCACGCACACCGAGCTGGCCGACCGGTCGCTGCTGGAGCACGGGCTCTCCCTCTCCGCCCGGCTGGACGAGCGGTTCGGCCGCACCACCCGTGCTGCGAAGCTCACCGACGTGCCCGGTCACACGCGGGGCCTGGTGTCGCTGCTGGCCGCCGCCGGGGTGGACCTGCTGCACGTCGGCGTGAACCCCGCGGCCCCCGCGCCCGACGTGCCGGAGCGGTTCCGTTGGCGGGGCGCGGCGGCCGGCGCGCCCGAGGTGATGGTCATGTACCAGCCGGGTGGCTACGGCGCGACCCAGCTGCTCGAGGACGGCGCCACCGCCGCGATGGTCGAGATGACCGGCGACAACGTGGGCCCGCCGTCGGCCGACGACGTGCGCGCCACCTGGGCCGCGCTCCGCGAGCGGTTCCCCGGTGCCCGGATCCGGGCCGCGACCCTCGATGACGTGGCCGATGCGCTGCGCCCGGTGCGCCACGAGCTGCCGATGGTCACCGCCGAGATCGGCGACACCTGGATCCACGGCGTGGCGTCCGATCCGCCGAAGGTGGCCGCGTTCCGCGAGCTCGCCCGGCGCCGCACCGCCTGGATCGCCACCGGGCGGGCCACGCCGGGCGAGCCCGCCGTCGCCCGCGCGTCCACCGAGCTCCTGCTGATGGCGGAGCACACGTGGGGGCTCGACCAGAAGACCCACTGGCCGGAGGAGGGGGCCTGGTCCGAGACCGAGCTGGCCGCCCTCCGGAGCCGGCCCGACACCCGCCGGTTCGAGGCCTCGTGGGTGGAGCAGCGCTCGTACCTGGACCGGTTCGTCGAACGGCTCGCCGAGGGCGGCCGGCCCGACCTCGCGGACGACGCCCGTGACGGGCTGCGCGCCGCGGCGCCCGGGCCGGTCTCGGTGGAGGGCCTCACCACCCGCCACGAGCTGATCGGGCTCACGCTCGGGCCGTGGGTGGTGGACGTCGACCGCCACGACGGCGCGCTCATCGGGCTCCGGCGCCGTGACGGTGCCCGGCCCGCGGACGAGAGCCTCGCCGGACCCGACCATCCGGTGGGTCGCGTCCGGCACCGCACGCACTCCGCCGCGGACTACGAGCGCTGGTTCGCCACCTACAACTCGGGGACCCGCCCGGAGGACGAGTGGTGGGCCCGGTGGGACAACACCAAGCCCGGGCTCGAGCGCAGCGGGGCGCGGTCCGCCTGGTACGTGCCGAGCCTGGTCGGGGTCTGGTCGGGCACGCCCACGCCGGGGCGCCACGTGCTGGTGCTCGAGGCCACCTTCCCCGACCCCACCCGGGAGGCGTCGGCCGCGCCACCGTGGCTGCTGTTCGAGTGGTCGGTCACCGACGACGACCCCGACCGCCTGTCGCTGCGGTTGCAGTGGGTGGCGAAGCCCGCGGCCCGCTGGCCCGAGTCCACGTGGCTGCAGTTGCGGCCGCTCGTGGCGGACCCGGCCGGCTGGTCGATGGTGAAGCTCGGCGAGCCCGTGTCACCCCTCGACGTGGTGGCACGCGGCGGCCGGTCCCTCCACGCCGCGGAGCGCCTGGTCCACCCGGCGGCCGGCGTCGCGGTCGAGTTGTGGGACGCCCCGCTCCTGGCGCCCGGGGGCGCGCGGCCGCTCGAGTTCACCGACGACCCGCCCGACCTGTCGGCCGGCTGGGACGTCGGGCTCTACTCGAACCTGTGGGGCACCAACTTCCCGATGTGGTGCCCGGGCGACGCGTCGTTCCGCCTCGACCTCCGGTGGACACCCTCGCTCTGAGCGCCCCGGGTCACTTGAGCTCCTGGAGGTACTCGATCGGCACCGGGAACTCCTTGGTGACGCCCTGGCCGAGGCCGGTCCCCGAGTCGTCGAGGCCGAGGCCCTGGCGGAGCTCCGCGACCGTGAAGTTCTGCGTGATCTGCCAGCCCACCTTCGTGTCGATCGCGGTGGCCTCGCAGCCGTCGGTGGCGCCGCGGGCGAGGTTGTCCGGAAGGTTGAACCCGATGCGCTTGGCGAGGCCGATGAGGTCGGTGCCGTTGCGCACGCTGAGGCAGAGGTCGGTGAACGAGTTGTGGCCGGCGCCGTCGATCACCACGAGCCGCTTCGGGGGCTGCAGGCCGGCGTAGGTCGCCCGGATCTGGTCGATCGGCACCAGCACGTCGACCTTGGCCGCGATGTTCATCGACGGCTTCGCCGGCGCGGGCACGTCCGCACGGCCTGCGGCCGCCCAACCCACCGCCACGTCCACCTGCGGTTCCGACAGCGCGCTCAGCGCGGCGCGACCTCCCGCCGAGTGGCCCACGGTCGCGACCTTCTCGCCGTCGGTCAGGCCCTGGAGCACGCCGCCCGCGCCCACCACGAGCGGGATGGTGTCCATGAGGACCTGCACGTCCTTCTCCGGCGCACGCTGCACCTGGTTCGACACCAGGGCGGCGCGGTCACGTTCGATGTGCTCGGGTGCGGCCACCACGAAGCCCCATGAGGCCAGGCCGCGCAGGAGCGTGGAGGCGTCCTTGCGGAACGAGCCGAACCCGTGGCTGAACAGCACCAGCGGGAACGGGCCGTCGGCCGACGGGGGTGCGTCCGCGTAGGTGTCGGCCATCGTGGTGGTGAGCGCGGAGATGGGCACGTCCGCGGGCAGCAGCGACGGCGCGGCCGCGGCGAGCGAGGGTGGCAGCGCGTCGAGCTGGCTGTAGGTCGCGGGCTGGCGGCCTTCGGCCGCGCCCGTCGCCGCCGGGTACCAGACGGTCACCTTGCGATCGGGCAGCGACAGCTCGGTGAGGCCCACCTCGAAGGGGCCGGGTCCCTCGAACGCGGCGTCGTCGGGCCCGCCGTCGACCGCCGGCACCGACTTCGGCAGCGACGTGGTCGTGGTGGACGATGCGGCGCCCGAGTCGTCGCCGGACGAGCAGGCCGCGGCCAGCACGGCGAGGGAGGCGACGGCCGTGAGTGACGCGGTGATCCGGCGCCGGCGGGTCCTGGAACGGGTCGGTGTGACGTTTGTCATCCGTGCAGTGTGCCCCGTCCGCGGGTCCCGGTGCGGGTCGGGCGGGCTCGGTCGCCGCAGCGGCGTAGCGTGCGCCGTATGCGTGAGGTGGAGTTCTTCCTCGATCCGTTCTGTCCGTGGGCCTGGAACGCCAGCCGTTTCGTGGTGGAGGTCGCCGGGCCCGCCGAGCTGCAGGTGACGTGGCGGTTCATCTCGCTCGCCGTGCTCAACGAGAACTCGGCGGGCTACCCGGGTCTCGACCTGACCCGCCAGCTGATCCGGGTGCCGGCCTCGGCGCGGGAGCACGGTGGCAACGACGCCGTCGGCGACGTCTACACCGCGCTCGGCAACGTGCTGCACGTGGGTGGCGTGAGCCGCAAGGTGTGGGAGGGCGACAAGGTGGACGTGCGCGAGATCGCGGCCGAGGCCGTGCGCGACGCGGGCCTGCCCGCGCATGTCGCGCACGCGGTGGAGGAGCCCTCCTACGACGAACTGGTGCGCGCCGAGACCGAGCTCGCGCTCTCCCGAACCGGGCCCGACGTGGGAACGCCGATCATCACCTTCGACCTCGCCCGGCCCGAGGCCACCTCGCTGTTCGGGCCGGTCATCGCGAAGGTGCCCCGCGGCGAGGCCGCGGTGGAGCTCTGGAACGCGCTGGCCGTGGTGGCCGACAGCGGCGTGTCGGAGCTGAAGCGGTCACTGCGCGGCGATCTGCGCTTCGACTGACCGGAGGTCGGCGGGCGGGCGCCCGGGTGCTACCTTTCGGCGCAACGATCTTTGGGGGGTCATCATGTCCAACACCCGTTTCCGTGGACGCGCGCTCGTCGCGCCGCTGGTGCTCGGCATGCTCGCCCTGGTGGCGGCCGCGTGTGCGCCCGAGCCGCCGCCCTACAAGGGGATCGTCTTCAACACGCCGTCGTACTCGTACGTGGGCAAGCGGTTCACGCCGACGGCCACCTCCACCTCCGGCCTGCCGGTGTCGCTCGCGCTCGACGCGTCGAGCTCCGGGTGCACCTTCGCCGGCGGGGTCCTCACCTTCGTGTCGGTGGGTAACTGCGTGATCAACGCGAACCAGCCGGGCAACGGCACCGTCCCGGCGGACCCGCAGGTGCAGAAGACCATCCGGATCTTCACCTGCCCGCCGCTGCGCTCGGGTACCTGGAGCGGTCCTCTCAACCTCTCGGCCAACGTGGTGGCCAGCGGTTCCTCGTTCACCGGCTTCGTCGACCTGTCCTCGCTGGGCTTCGGCGTGCAGACCTTCGCCGGCTCGGTGAGCTGCGACGTGGTCAACATGACCTTCAACGCCACGCCGCTCACCGGTGTGCTGTCGCCCGACGGCTCCACGCTGTCGAGCAACTACAACGGCATCGACATCGTCCTGAACGCGCCGCCGGCCTAGGCGGTCGAGCAGTCCGGTCACCGGTCGGCGAGGGCCGTTCCCGCCACGGGTGGGAACGGCGCCTCGCCCGGCCAGACTCGGTACGTGGAGCCGGTGACGCGCGAGCACGGGCTGACTGGCTCGAACCGTCTCCAGCCGTACGTCGGCCGGGCGGGCCTGGAGGGCCGACGTTGGTGGCCCCTGCCCCCACGGGAGCGGGCGCCCGCAATTCTCGGCGTCGGCGTGGCGCTCCTGACGATGGGTGCACTGCTGGCCGTGGCCGTGGTGCGCGACGAGCGCGGGATGGATGCCCGCGACCTCGGCGTGAACGAGTGGTTCCGCTCGCTCGGCTCGAACGTCGGCGCGCTCAACACCTTGGCGGAGTGGGTGTCGTGGATCGGCTCGGGGGCGCGCACCGGACCGATCGTCCTCGGGTTCTGCGTGGTGCTCCTCGTCCTGCGCCAGTGGCGGTGGGCGGTGTTCCTCTTCGTGTCGGCCGAGGTGGGCTACCTCATCTCCGACGTCACGAAGCTCGTGGTGGGCCGTGACCGGCCGCCGTGGCACGAGTTCGGTGCGCTCGAGCGGGGCACGTCGTTCCCGTCGGGCCACACCTTCGGAGGGCTCACCGCGTGGGTCGCGATGGGTCTCGTGCTCTGGTTCCTCCTGCCGCGCGCCTACTCCACGGTGCTCGGCATCAGCTGCTGGTGCCTCGGCCTGATGAACGGGCCGGCCCGGCTGCTCCTCGCGAAGCACTGGGTCACCGACGTGGTCGGCGGCTGGCTGCTCGGCGGGGGGTGGCTGCTCGTGGTCGCCGGCGCCTGCCTGTGGTGGTGGGCGCCGTCACGGGATGCCGACCCGCCCCCCGTGACGGCGCCCGCCCACCACTGACCACCCACCACTGACCACCCACCATTGACCGCGTCGCGCCGTCCCGGGCGGGGGAGCGGGCGGCTCTGCGGCCGACGGGCTCACGGCTGGCGGATGAGTTCGACCTCCAGTTCGAGGGTGATCTCCTTCGAGACGAGCAGTCCCCCGGCGTCGAGCAGCATGTTCCAGGTCAGGCCCCAGTCCTCGCGGTTGAGTCGACAGGTTCCGCTGAACACGGCGCGGTCGTTGCCCCACGGATCCGCGGCATGCTCGCGGCCATCCTGCAGCCGGTCATCGACGCCCATCAGGCCGAGCTGGACCTGCGCCGGTGACCGGGGCGCCGTCCGTATCGTGTGGACCGATGACGAGTCGAGACCTCCGCTGCCCGGGCCCCTTCACGCCGATGGCTGACGGCCATCCGATCGCCGGACCGAACGCGGTCGAGCCGGCCGAGCGGCGGAGCTGAACGTGCGGGCGCTCGTGTTCCGCGGACCGATGGAGCTGGGCTGGGAGGAGGTGCCCGCCCCCGAGATCGTCGATCCCCGCGACGCACTCGTGCGGCCGATCGCCGTGGCCCGCTGCGACCTCGACCCCGCCATCGCGCTCGGGCTCTACCCGATGCCCGCGCCCTTCGTGATGGGCCACGAGATGGTCGGCGAGGTGGTCGCCGTGGGCGACGCGCCCGGCGTGCCGGCCGTCGGGGACCGGGTGATCGTGCCGTTCCAGCTGAGCTGCGGCGACTGCGCAGCCTGCCGCCGGGGTCACACGAACGCGTGCGAGCTGGTGGCCCCGGGCACCGCGTTCGGCCTCGGCCCCCATGGCGGCGTGGACCTCGGGGGCGCGCTCGCGGAGTTGGTGCGGGTGCCGTGGTCCGACGTGATGTGCCTGCCGCTCCCCGCGGGGCTCGACCCGGTGGTGGCCGCCGGGATCCCCGACAACGTGGCGGACGGGTTCCGCTGCGTCGCCGAACCGCTGGCTGCGCACCCCGGTGCTCCCGTGCTGGTCGTCGGCGGGCTCGCGGCGTCGGTGGGCCTCCACGCGGTGATGGCCGCGGTCGCGCTCGGCGCCGCGGAGGTCGCGTACGTCGATGACGACCCCGAGCGCCTGGCCCTCGCCGAGCGCCTCGGGGCCCGACCGGTCGACGCCACCGGCCGCTGGGACGACCCGGAGCTCGGAGGTCGGTTCCCGATCACGGTGGACGCCAACGTGTTGGACCACGGTCGTGACCTCGCGCTGCGGGCCACCGCGCCGTGCGGGACGTGCACCAGCGTGTCCGGTGGGGCGTCGGCGCGCTCCGAGCTGCCGCTGCAGCAGATGTACCTCAAGGGTGTCCGCTACGAGATCGGCAGGGTGCACGCCCTGGCCACCGCGGGGCCGGTCCTCGATCTCGTGACCGCGGGCCGGCTCGACCCCGGCGCGGTCATCACGCGGACCGTCCCGTTCAGCAACGCCGCCGAGGCGATGCTCGAGCCCGCCACCAAGATCGTGTTCACCAACGACCTGTCCTGATCCGGCGGTCGTCGGCGCCGGTACACGCCGGCGACCCGGCAGGAAGCGCTGTCCGAGCGACGGCCGACCTGCCGAACGGCAGGAGCTGTGGTAGCCACCTATTCCTACCCACGGTAGCATTCGGGTATGAAGTTGAGCGTGAGCCTTCCCGACGAGGACGTCGAGTACCTGGATGCGTACGCCGAGACCCAGGGGCTCGATTCGCGCTCCGCTGCTCTGCAGAAGGCGGTGAGGCTGTTGCGAGCCTCTGAGCTCGGAGCGGACTACGAGGACGCGTGGGCCGAGTGGGCCACGAGCGGGGAGGCCGAGCTCTGGGATGCCGCGACCGCTGACGGTGTCGGCTGATGCGACGAGGCGAGATCCGTTGGGTCGATCTGGCTCCGACCCGTGGGGCCGAGTCCGACGAGCGGCGACCGGGCGTGATCGTCAGCAACGACGGCGCCAACTCCACGGCCAACCGTCTCGGTCGCGGCGTGGTGACCGTCGTCCCCGTGACCTCCAACGTCGAACGGATCTACCCGTTCCAAGTGTTGCTGACGGCCGAGGCAACCGGTCTGGTCCGAGACTCGAAGGCGCAAGCCGAGCAGGTCAGGTCGGTGGCGGTGGAGCGAGTCGGTGAACGGTTGGGCGTGGTGACCGGCGCGGACCTCGCCGCGCTTGACGACGCCCTTCGTCTCCACCTCGCCCTCTGATCACCCGTCATCCAGCAGCGCGAGACCGTCCGGCCGCCGGCAGTCGAGCCGGCACTGTCCTGATCCGGCACTTCACACCGTGGGTTGGCGTGCCGGATTTCGTAGTACAGGAATCGGGTGTGGAGACCCACCCGTCCGCACCCCGACACGGCATCGACGACGACGAAATCCTCCACGCCATCGAACACTCACTGGTCGTCGACGACGTCGGCGAGGACCCGGACCGCTGGCTGGTCATCGACCCTGACCTCGCCTCCAACCTCATCGAGGTCATCGTCCTCGTCACCGCCGAACGCAACGAAGTGATCATCCACGCCATGCCCCTCCGGGCGACCTACCGGAAGCTGCTCGAGCCATGACCAAGCGCACCTACCGACACAGCACCTCAGGCACCCCGATCACCGACGACCTCATCGAGGAGTTCGCCGACCAGGCCGAGGCGGGCTACGACGTCGAGGACGTCATCGCCCGCCGCGGCAAGCGCGGACGACCCCGTCTCGGCTCCGCCCCGTCAACCGTCGAGTCCGTCCGACTGGACCCGGAACTCAAGGAGCGGCTCACCCGCCGCGCCGAAGCTGAAGGCGTCCCCGTCTCCGAGATCATCCGAGAAGCCCTCCGACACCACCTCGAGGCGAGCTGAGACTCGGGACCCGATCCGTCCCGACGGACAGACCACAGCCGGCAATGTCCTGATCCGGCACT
>JBMOJH010000094.1:0-13376 GCA_049316905.1 Microthrixaceae bacterium
GCCATGAACTCGAGGGTCGCCGCGAAGTCCGTCGCGGCCAGGTCGAGGCCGGTGTACCAGTGGGAGAAGTCGCCGTTGAACCGGAGCTCGGGGAACCGGTCGACGAGCCGCACGGTCCGCCACAGGTCCTGCGTGAGGGTGGCCCGGTGGGTCTCGACGTACAGCGGCATGCCCGTCGCGGAACTCGCCAGGACCACTTCCTCGACGAGCCGAGCCGCGGTGTCGTCGTCCTCGAGCCCGGTTCCCAGCATCACGGTGCAGCACTCGAACCCGAGATCGACCCAGCGTCGGGCCTGCTCCTCGAGGCCACCGGGTGTGGGCTGGATGGCGTAGGTGGTGGGCACCAGGCCCAGTTCCCGACACCGCCGCGGGTTGACCCCCTGCGCGCCGGCGTAGCCGGCATCACGAGCCGCCTCGAGCGCGACCTGCTCGTCACCGTGCGGGCCCTCGCTCCACGCCGGCAGCGACCAGGTCGTGCCGATGTTCAGGTCCAGGCGAAGGGAGGGAGTCTCCGGCATGGGCCTGACCCTAGGGACGCCGCCCGGGGTTCGCCCGTGCCCGGCGCAGCGCAGCGACGACAGCGGGGGCGTGCGATCACCTCAACGCTGACGAGGCGCCACGCCGAAGTGGTCACGCACCTGCTCGACGGGCAGGTCGGCCATCGACAGGTGGTCGGCGACGGTGAAGTCGTTCGCCGTTGCGAGCCCGCGTTCGAATGCGTGCGCCACGACGTCCATGGCGCCGGGTGCCGCGAGCACAGGGGGCCCCTCGGTGTGGTGGACGAACCGGGCCTCGTGCACCCCGAGGTTGCCGAGGAACTGGATCCAGTGCGTCTCGGTGTCGGCCATCCCGATCTGCATGGCCCCGAGCGCGATCTCCTCCAGGCCCGACGGGCCGTACCCGGCGATCACGTGCGTCATGTCGTGCGCCATGAACACACCGGCGTACGGATCGGCAGGGTTCGGCAGCTCGAACCCGTTGTCGTCGTAGAACTCGACGTACGTACGCCCCAGCGACCCGGCCGGACAGTTGCGCAGCCCTCGCACCTGTTCGAACACCTCTTCCGGGACGGCGCCGGGTCCACCGTCGGCGTGATGGGCGAGCGCCGGCTCCTCGAGCTCGCTGCGGTGCTGGTCGAAGGTCCGCATGAAGTCGGCCTCGGCCGCCGCATTGCCGCCGGCCACGAGGTCGCGGGTCATCACGAGCGACTCGTCGCTGATACCGAAGGCCTGCGCGTACGACTCGGTGCGGGCCACCTGCGCGTCACTCAACGGGTGACGGCACATCTCGGCGAACACCATCAACTGGAAGACCCGGTGCCGCTGGACGCCGTCGAGCTGTGCGGCCGCCACGTCGGGTGAGATCGGCTCGATCGTGCGCACGTCGATCGGCGCGTGGAAGTACCCGGTGACGAGCGCCCCCACGAGGGCCCACTGCTCGTCGCTGGGGCCGCCGTCGACATCGCACGAACCGACCAGTGCGGCGAGTGCGGGTTGCATGTGGGCTCGGTCGATGAGTCGCGACACCACGTCAGGATGCCGTGCCTACGACGAAACCGGACAGGCACGAACACCGAACGCAACGGGCAGCCCGCAAGGTGCCGATGACTGGCACTGCCAGGAGTCCGGGCCTCGGTAATCCGGCCGGGGCGCCAACGACGCGTGCGGCCTCACTGCAGCGTCCGACGAATGTCCTTCATCAGCAGGTACAGGTGCATCTGATCGGTGGGCGACGTCTCGAACTCCGGCACGAGGTGCAGGTAGAAGTCCCTCGCCTCAATCGTCTCGGCGTGCACCAGGAGCCCTCGACACCCGATCTCCTCACCCAGGGCGACCGTCCGGAGGATGACATCTCGGAGCATCCCAGCGCCGAGCCCACGACCCTCGTGGCCGACATCGACCCCGAGGCGAGCGAGCAGAGCAACCGGCTGTGGATACCGGCCAGCGCCCTTGCGCACCCGGGGCGGCGCATCGGCGAGCGAGATGCTGGCCATGCACCAGGCGTAGTAGGCGACGACCGTGTCGGAGTCCGACGGTGTCACCACCAGCGACCGTGTCGTGCCGACACCCATGGACTGGCGAGCGTGGCGGCGCAGCCAGTCGGTCTGCTCAGGTGACCGGCACTCGAATTCGTCGAGCACGTGACCGGCCCGGAGCAGCTCGGGCGAGCGGTAGGCGCCGCTCACTCGTCGGCGAACGGGGAGGGACGCTCCATGAGCCGCCGCAGGCCCGGAAGGTCACGGGCGCGGCGACGATTGACCGCGTCCCAGACAGCCGCCGAGTCCGCGTCGAGTTCGAACTCCGTCCGATCCGCGAGCACGCGCCTCGCCGCGACCGTGAGGTTCGAGATCACGAACTCGGTGAGATCGCTCCCCTGCTCGGCTGCAGCGCGATCGATGAGCGCCCGTTCATCTTTCGTCGTGCGAACCTCGAGACGCTCGCTGCGCAGTCGGGTCGACATCGCTTCACCTCCATCTGTCCGGCCACTGTACGGCCACACAGTCCCCATCAGCAACGGGGGTGGTAGGTAATGCCGCCACTCGGCGGTTCATGAACCAGGCGTTCTTCGAGTCCGTCGCCATCGATGCCGAGGACGAGGCAACGCCCGAGTTGGCCCAGACCACCCTGCTCGCCGACGACCTCGTGACCGAACTGGACCGGGAACTCAAGAACCCCGACCAACACTTGGTTGACCGGGGTTCTAAAGCTGTCTCGTTGGTGGCGGGGGCAGGATTTGAACCTGCGACCTTCGGGTTATGAGCCCGACGAGCTACCGAACTGCTCCACCCCGCGGCGTGACGAGCACCATAGGCCCGGCGCCCCGCCGAGGCAAAGCGGGTTCCCCGTCGGCCCGACCCGCCAGTGCTGGTTACCGTGCGGCCGTGACCGAGCGGCCGCGCATCGAACCCGCCACGGCGGACGACGTCGACCACATCGTCGACGTGGTGCAGTCGGCCTACCGGGGCGACCGCAGCCGGGCCGGCTGGACCACCGAGGCCGACCTCATCGAGGGCCAGCGGGCCGACGCCACCATGGTCCGCCACGCCCTCGACGCGCCCGACACCACGGTGCTCCTCGCGTTCGACGGGGCGGACCCGGCGCACCTGCTCGGCTGCTGCGAGGTGCGCGTGCACGCGGGCGAGGACGGCGCGGCGCACTTCGGGATGTTCGCCGTCTCGCCGGCCCGCCAGGCCGGCGGCCTGGGCTCCGCCCTTCTCGACGCGGCCGAACGGCACGCGGGGTCGGCCGGTGCGACGGCGCTGGAGATGTGGGTCATCGAGCAGCGCCACGAACTGATCGCCTGGTACCGCCGCCGCGGCTACGAACCCACCGGCGAGCACCACCCGTTCCCGTACGGCGACGAGCGGTTCGGACTCCCCCGCCGCGACGACCTGCGCTTCGTGGTGCTCTCGAAGCCGCTCCCGCCCGGGGCCGGCCGCAGCTGATCCGGCTGCAGTGCTGCTATTCTGCATGCATGGCCGCGATCACCATCCGGGACGTGCCCGACGAGGTCCGCGACGAACTCGCCGCGCGAGCGGCCCGCTCCGGCCGCTCGCTGCAGGAATACCTCCGCCTCCACCTCGTCGAGGTGGCGTCGCGGCCCACGTTGGAGGAGGTGATCCGGCGTGCTGCGGAGCGGGTCGAGCGCACGGGCTCACACCTCAGCGCGGAGCAGATCCTCGAGGCCCGCGACGCCGACCGTCGGTGACACCCGCCGCCGGTGCGCTGGTGCCGGACTCGTCCGCCATCGTCGCGATGCTCACCGATGACGGACCGACGGGCCACTGGGCGCGCGATGCACTCCGACGGGACCGTCTGGTCGCACCACACCTGATGCCCGTCGAGGTGGCGAACGTGCTGCGTCGTTGCGTCGCCGCACACCTCATCTCGACCGACACCGGGGTGCTGGCCCATGTCGAGCTGCTCGACCTGCCGGTGGAACTGGTCGCCTATTCGGCGGTCGGGCCTCGGGTCTGGGAGCTGCGCCATACCCTCACCGCCTTCGACGCCTTCTACGTCGCAGTTGCCGAGGCGGCGGATGCACGGGTGGTCACCCTCGACCGCCGACTCGCGCGGGCCACGGGGCCGCGCTGCGAGTTCCTGGTTCCCTGACCGGATCTGGCCCGTCGCCGGCGGTCCGGCGTCCGGTCCGGCAGGAGGATCAGTCCGGGATCACGCCGAGCTCGGGTCGGCGGAGCAGCCGGTGGTCGGTGGCGTCGGGGATCGTGTGCACCTCGTGGAGCTCGGCGCCCGGCTCGAGCCGCACCGTGACACCGCTCGAGTCGGCGACGGCGAGCTCGAACTCCTCGGACTCCACCGGGTCGGGCCACGCCTCGACGATCCCCACCAGGGTGGTGAGCGCCGCGTAGCCGGCGTCGCACGCGCCCTGATCGGTGTCCTCCGGCGGCTCATAGCCCGTCGGCTCCAGGCTGAACTGCACCTGCTCGTCGTCACTGCCGCGCAATCGCGCCCGGACCGCGCCGAGCGGGGCGATGCGCGCCCAGCGGACCCCGCGGATCCCCGCGCGCGGCAGCGCCGGCACGTTGAGGTTGAGCGCGGTGCGGGCGGGGCCGTCGATCACCAGCGGCAGCACCTCCACCGCGAGTTCCGCCGCGGTGTCCCAGTGCCACGGCTCGGCGGTCTCGGCGCTCACCGCGAGCCCGCTGATCCCGAAGTTCTGCCCGGCGAGCACCGCGCCCACGGTGCCGGAGTGCAGGATCGCCCGGCCGGTGTTGAGCCCGGCGTTGATCCCCGACACGACGAGTTCGGGCTCGGCCCCGAACGCGCCCAGTCGACCGGCCACCACGCACAGGGCGGGCGGCCCGTCGAGCGCCCACGCCTCGAGGTCGGCCGCGCCGGGGATCTCGACCCGACGCACCGACAGCGGCTGGTCGGGCCGCAGGTCGCCGAGGGCCGCACCGGCGCCGCTCCAGTTGGTGGAGGGAGCGACCACCACCACCTCGTGGCCAGCCGCTGCGACCGCCCGGGCGAGGACGTGAATGCCCTCGGACTCGATGCCGTCGTCATTGGTCACCAGGATCCGCACGCCGGGCAACCTAACGCCCGCCCCGCTGACGGCGGCATGAACAGTCGGTGACCTCAGGCCCCCACGACCACGAGGCCGAACTCCCGCGCCGCCCGGGCCTGGCGGACGTCGAAGGTGCAGAACACCGTGGACGGCCCGACCCTGAGGGCCGTGCCGACGTGGAGGGCGTCGAGCGAACGGCAGCCGGTCGCCTCGGCCACCCTGGCCGCCTCACCGGCCGTGGCGGCATCGAGCCCCACCAGTGCCATGGCGTCGAGGTCGACCGACAGCTGGTGGCGCGCCCGGTCGAGCTCCTCGCCGGTGCAGACGCGTGCGAGGTTGCGGCGCACCTCCACCTCGGTGATCCGGGAGGTGACGAGGACGGGGTCCGACGAGAGGAGTTCCGCGGACAGCCCCGAGTCGTGCTCGTCGACGTAGCGCTTCATGAGCGCGCTCGAGTCGACGTACAGCGTCACCCGCGGTCCTCGGCGAGCACCTCCAGCACGGACCGTGACGCCGAGGCCCGTTGCGTCACCGGCTCGAGCCCACCGTGGCGACGGGGCGGTTCGACCCAGCCCTCATCGAACCCGCGCTCGAGGACCGAGTCGGCGCCGTAGGGGACCAGTCGGGCGACGGGCCGGCCGCGGTCGGTGACCACCAACGTCTCGCCGTCGCGGACGCGGCCGAGGTACTCCGAGAGATGCGCCTTGAGGTCACGCACGCCGACGACCATGTGACCACATTACCCGGCTGATGTGGTCACCTGTCGCTCAGGCGACGCCGGCCTCCACTGCGGCTCGTGGGATGTCCATGACGATCCCGGTCTCGCGCTCCGACACCGCCCAGAGGCGCTCGATGCCCGAGTCGAGGTCCCACCGGCGCAGCACCGGCAGCTTCACCGCGGGGCCCCACGAGAAGAACCGGGGCCCGTAGAAGTCGCCCCCGTTGGCCGCCGGGTCGGTGGCCGCCCGGAGCTGCGGGCGCACCCCCACCGCGGCCGGCATGCCGGTGCGTGCCGCCATCGTCTCCCAGAACGGGGCGCTCGCTCCGCCGCCGCCCTCGCGCACGGTGCGGGCCTGGAGGTCGGTGTTCGACAGGCCGGGATGCGCGATCAGGCTCGCCGCGGCCAGCCCCGCGGCGCGGAAGTGGCGGTCGAGGCCGAGGCCGAAGTGGAAGTTGGCGAGCTTCGCCTGCCCGTAGGCCTTCCAGGGCGAGTAGTTCCCGTGCAGGTGGGGGTTGTCGGGGTCGAGCTGGCGGCCCTGGTGGTGGGCGATGCTCGTCACCGTCACCACGCGGGACCGACCCGCGCGCAGGAGCGGCTCGAGCAGCAGCGCGGTGAAGGCCCAGTGGCCGAGGTGGTTCACGCCGAACTGCATCTCGAAGCCGTCCGCGGTGCGCCGCTCCGGCATCGCCATCAGGCCCGCGTTGTTCACGAGCAGATCGATACGGTCGTGCGCCGCGGTCACCGCGGCGGCCGCCTCCCGCACCGAGGTGAGGTCACCGAGGTCGAGCGGCACGATCTCGAGCGACGCGTCCGGCTGGCCGGCGCGGATGTCGGCCTCGGCCGCTGCGGCCTTGGCCTGGTCGCGGGCGGCCATCACCACGTGGGCGCCGTTGGCGGCCAGCGCCCGAGCGGTCTCGAGTCCGAGCCCGCCGTTCGCGCCGGTCACCACCGCGGTGCGGCCCGACTGGTCGGGGATGTCGGCCTGGGTCCAGGTGTGCAGAGGATTCACGGTCGCCGTCCCATCAGGTCGAGGAGGCGGGTCTGCAGCGCTGCGTCCTCCGGCACCGTGCCGGAGGGACCGTCGCCGAACATGCCCGACGCGGCGATCATGTCGCCCATCGGTGCCACCTGGCCCCAGACCGCCTCGACCAGCTCGGGGCGGATGTCCAGGTCACCGCCGGTGGAGCGGGCGAGGTCCCAGCCGTGCACGGTGAGGTCGCCGATACGGAACCCGAGCACCATCTCGCCCGGCATGTCGAAGGCCGGGTGGTGCAGCACCCGCTCGAGGACACCGGGCCGATCGAACCCCTCGATCTGGTCCGCAGCGCTGCGGTCGAACGCCGCGAGGACCGTCGCGCCGGTCGCCGTTCCACCACCGGGCGCCGAACCGTCGAGGGACGCCTCAGCCTCGGCGTAGACGACCTTCGCGTCGTCGGTCGACGCACCGGCGGCCAGCGCCGCTGCGAGGGCGTTGCCGGCCACCACGTGGGCCACCAACTGCGTCACCGTCCACGGCTCGCAGTCGGAGGGGAGGTCCCACTGGTCCTCCCCCACGTCGAGGAGCCGTCGGCGGAACTCCTCGGTGGCCAGTGCCAGCAGGCGCAACGTGTCCATGCCCGGACGCTAACCGCCGGGCCCCCACCTCGCCGGGGCGGGCCGCCGGTAGCGTGAGCCGCATGTCCGACCGACAGCGCGTGCTCGTCCTCGGCGCCGGGTTCGCCGGCCTCGGCGCCGCCCGGAAGCTGCGCAAGGCCCCGGTCGACGTACTGCTGGTGGACCGGCACGACTACCACACGTTCCAGCCGCTCCTCTACCAGGTGGCGACCGACGTGCTCGATCCGCCCACGGTGGGCCACCCCGTCCGCGAGCTGGTCCACCACCAGGACAACCTGGACTTCGTGCAGGCCACGGTCGAGACGATCGACCTCGACGCCCGCACCGTCGCCTTTGCCGACCGCGACCCCGAGCCCTACGACCACCTCGTGGTGGGCCTCGGCGCCCGGGTCAACTTCTTCGGGGTGGAGGGCGCGGCCGAGCACTCGTTCCCCCTCTACACGCTCACCGACGCGGTGCGGCTCAAGACCCACGTGCTGCAGCTCATGGAGGAGGCCGCCCGCCACCCCGACCGGGTGGAGCCCGGCTCGCTCGACGTGGTCATCGTGGGCGGCGGCCCCACCGGCGTGGAGACCGCAGGGGCGATGGCCGAGCTGCTGCTCACGCTGTTCCCCGGCGACTACCCCGACCTCGACCTCTCGGGCCTTCGCATCACCCTGGTCGACCACGGCTCGCGGCTGCTGGCCATGTTCGACGAGGGGCTCAGCGCCTACACCAAGAAGGCGCTCGAGGAGCGCGGGGTGACGGTGCGCCTGGGCGAGGCGGTGGCCGGGATCGCTCCGGACCACGTCACCCTCGGCACCGGCGAGGTCATCCCCGCCGGCACCACGGTGTGGGGCGCGGGCCTGCAGGCGTCGCCCCTCGCCCCGATGCTCAGCACCGAGCTCCAGCACGGCCGGGTGCCGGTGGACGACCACCTGCGCCTCCCCTCGCACCCCGAGGTCTTCGTGGCGGGCGACCTCGCCTGGATCGCGGACGGCCCGGACAGCTCCATGGCGCTGCCCCAGCTCGGGTCGGTCGCGCTCCAGGCCGGCGAGCATGCGGGCCGCACGATCGACCGCCTCACCCGCAAGCACAAGGACCCGGAGCCGTTCCACTACGTGGACAAGGGCACGATGGCCACCATCGGCCGGCGCGCGGCGGTGGCGCACATGCCGCCCGACCTCCACCTCACGGGCCGCGCCGCGTTCGCGCTGTGGGGCGCGGTGCACCTGGCGCTGCTCACCGGCGGCGACTCCCGCATGGCCGCGATGGTCAACTGGTCGTGGTCGTTCATGTCCCACGACCGGCCGTCGCGGGTGATCATCGACCCGAACGACGAGGACTGAGCCACCGTGGCCGGACGCATCGAGGACTACGCCGTCATCGGCGACACCAACACCGTGGCGCTGGTCGACCGCAGCGGTTCCATCGACTGGTGGTGCGCACCCCGGATCGACTCGGGCGCCGCGCTGGCCGCGCTCCTCGGCACCTCCGAGCACGGCCGCTGGCTGATCGCGCCCGACACCGACCACTCGGTGACCCGTCGCTACGAGGACGACACGCTCGTGCTCGAGACCGTGTTCCGCACCGAGCACGGTGAGGTCGCCGTGCTCGACTTCATGCCCCCCGGCGCCACCGACCCCACCATCCACCGCATCGTGGAGGGCCGCTCCGGCAGCGTGCGCCTCGACATGGAGCTGGTGGTGCGCTTCGACTACGGCGCCGTCACGCCGTGGGTGCGCGCCACCGGGGACGGGCTCGTGATGGTCGCCGGCCCCGACGGGCTCCGGTTCCACTCCCCCGTCCGCCTCGAGGGCCTCGACCACACCACCGTGGCCTCGTTCGAGGTGCACGAGGGCAGCCGGCTGACGTTCTCGCTCACCTGGTTCCCCTCGGCGCAGGAGGCACCGCTGCCGATCGACTCGCTCGCCGCGCTGCACGGCACCCGCCGCTGGTGGCACGAGTGGGTGGCCCGCTGCACCTACGCGGGTGAATGGCGCGACGACGTGGTCCGCTCCCTCATCACCCTGAAGGCACTCACGTACGGACCCACCGGCGCCGTGTGCGCGGCCGCCACCACGTCGCTGCCCGAGTCCATCGGCGGTGTGCGCAACTGGGACTACCGGTACTCGTGGCTGCGCGACGCCACCCTCACCCTGCAGGCGCTGCTGATCTCCGGCTACGTGGAGGAGGCGACCGACTGGTCGCAGTGGCTCCGCCGCGCCGTGGCCGGCAGCCCCGGCGAGTTCCAGATCATGTACGGCGTGGGCGGCGAGCGACGCCTCACCGAGCTCGAGCTCGACTGGCTGCCCGGCTACGAGAACTCCGCCCCGGTCCGCATCGGCAACGAGGCCTCCACCCAGTTCCAGCTCGACGTGTTCGGCGAGGTCATGGACGCGGCACTCACCGCGTCACGCAACGCCCTCCCCGGCCAGACGGGCTACGGCGGCGAGGTGATCATCGCCCTGATGGAGCACCTCGAGCGGGTGTGGGACCAGCCCGACGACGGCATCTGGGAGGTGCGCGGCCCACGCCGGCACTTCACGCACTCCAAGGTCATGGCGTGGGTCGCGTTCGACCGCGCCGTGCGCCTCGCCGAGGCCCGCGGGCAGCACGACGGCGAGCGCGTGGCGCGGTGGCGCACGCTCCGCGACGAGGTGCACGCCCAGGTGTGCGAGCAGGGCTTCGACACCGAGCTCAACTCGTTCACGCAGTACTACGGGTCGAAGAACCTCGACGCGTCCCTGCTCATGCTCGCGATCGTCGGGTTCCTCCCCGCGGAGGACCCCCGCATCGTGGGCACGGTCGAGGCCGTCCAGCGCACGCTCGTCACCGACGGGTTCGTCCGCCGCTACGAGATCGACCCCGACGGCGAGGACGACGTGGACGGGCTGCCCGGCCAGGAGGGGGCGTTCCTGATGACGACCTTCTGGCTCGCCGACAACCTCGCGCTGATGGGCCGCACCGAGGAGGCGACCGAGCTGTTCGAGAGGTTGCGCGGCCTGCGCAACGACGTGGGCCTGCTCAGCGAGGAGTACGACCCCGCGGCCGGGCGCATGCTCGGCAACTTCCCGCAGGCGTTCTCCCACGTGGGGCTGGTGAACACCGCGGCGAACCTGTCGGCCGGGACGGAGTCGCCCTGCGTGACGCGTTCCGCCCGCGACGCCTCCTGACCCTCCCGGCGCCCACCTCCCGTTCTGTGTGGCCAGGGTGCAGCGATCACCACGGTCTGGCCACACAGAACCGGGTGGGGCGCACTTGGCGGATCGGCGGTCAGGCGGGGGGTGGCTCACCCACGCCGAAGCGCAGCACGGTGACCGTCTCGTAGCGCGCATGCGGGTCGAGCCGCACCGACCCGAGCTCCGGACGGTTCGGCGTGTCGGGGAACGCCTGCGTCTCCAGGCTCACCGCGGTGTGCGGCGCGAACGGGTCGCCGAGTCCGTTGCCCGTGTAGAGCTGCACACCCACCTGGTCCGAGTGCACCGACATCCAGCGGCCGGTCGAGGGCGAGCGGAGCACCGCCACGGGCCGGACGTCGCCGACCGTGCCGTCGACGCCGAAGCAGTGGTCGAACCCGCCGCCCGCCGCGTCCATCGCCGGGCCGAGCACGGTCGACGTGCGGAGGTCGAACGGCGTGCCGGTCACCGGTTCCGGTACGCCGGTCGGGATCCCGTCCGCGTCCACCGGGAGCACCGTCGAGCAGGCGAGCACCAGTTCGTGGTCCCGGACGGCGCCCCAGCCGCCGGGCCCGGCGCCGTCGAGGTTCCAGTAGCCGTGGTTGGTCAGGTTCACCACGGTCGGCGCGTCGGTGGTGGCGGTGCAGGTGATCGTGAGCTCGTCGCCCGAGAGCTCGTAGGTGGCCGAGGCCCGCACCTGCCCGGGGAAGCCCTGGTCCCCGTCGGGGCTGACCAGGTCGAAGGTGACCGCAGCACCGTCGACCCCGTCGTCGGCGTCGCGCACCGCCCACACGCGGCGGTCGAACCCGTCCGGACCGCCGTGCAACGTGTTCGCCCCGTTGTTGGCCACCAGGTCGACCCGCCGACCGTCGAGCGGGAACGACGCGCCCGCGATGCGGTTCGCGTACCGGCCGACGGTGGCGCCGAGGTGGGGGTTGCGGTGCCGGTCCCGGTGCTCGGCCGGATCCGTGAGGTGCAGGTGCACCGAGGACGGCCGACCGGCGGCGTCGGGGACCACGACCGATCGGATCGCCGCACCCAGACCCGACAGCTCGACCGACACCTCGTCGGACCCGAGCTCCACCAGTTCGAAGGCCGGCTCGGCCCCGTCGGCCGGGACGGCCCGCCGACGGATCACGAGGTCGGGGTGGTGGGGGCGGCGCCCGACGTGTTCGCGGCCGACTTCTTCGCGGTCGACTTCTTCTTCGCGGGAGCGACCTTCTTCGGGGTGGACTTCTTGGCCGGCGCCTTCTTCTTCGCGGTCGACTTCTTGGCCGGCGCCTTCTTCTTCGCGGTCGACTTCTTCGCAGGGGCCTTCGACGACTTCGTGGCGACGGTGGGCTTCGTGGGGACCGTCTTCTTGGTGGCCTTCGTGGGGACCTTCTTCTTGGTCGGCTTCGTCGGGGTCGCCGTCGCCGCGGCCCTGGTGACCGTGGCCGCAGCGCCCGACACGGCATCCGACGCTCGTCCCACGGCGCCGCCGGCCCGACGCACCGCGCCCTTCACCGGGCTGGTGGCCACGTCCGCGAGCTCCTGCACGCGTGCCTCGACCCTCCGGCGCTGGTCCTCGGCCTGACGCCCCACCCGGTCGACCTCGTCCGACACCCAGCCCAGCAGGTCGTCGACGAGCCGCTGGAGGTTGTCCCAGTACTCGGCCATGACGTCCTCGGCCGAGCGGGCCCCCTCGCGGACCTCCTGGGTGAGGCGTTCCACCTCCTCGGCGGCTCGGTCGAGGAAGGGCGGACGCTGCAGGTCGGGCACGGGAACCTCCTCCGGCGGGCACCTCGGTCGGTGCACGATGCACCTGCCTACACCCGAACGTTGTACGACGCGCGACATTTCCACCACATCGCGTGACATCCGGCCGACAACTGGTCACCGACCGTCGCATTGCCGCGTTCCGTGGCCGGGAGGGTGCCACAGTCCACCACGCATGGAGGTGGTGGAGTGATGGATGTGATGGTGGTCGACGCGCACCCAGTGCTGGGTGCGGGTCTGTCGCGGCTGCTCGCCGACGAGCCGCAGATCGGGCGGGTGCGGTTCACCTCGGAATCATCGGCGTTGTTCGAGGCCCTCGCCGCCTCACCGCCCGACCTGGTCCTCCTCGACTGGGAGCTGCCGGACGGCGCGGGGCCGGCCGCGGTCCGGCGGGTCCGCCGGCAGCACCCCGACACCCGGCTCATCGTCACCAGCGGCGAGCCCGACGACCTCGCAATGCGCACCGCGTTCGCCCTCGGCTGCGACGGGTACCTCAGCAAGGACCGACCGCACACCCAGATCCTGGCGGCGGTCGCCACCGTGGCACGCGGCCAGGTGGCCTTCGACCGCGACGACCTCGGGCGGATCACCGCCGAGACCCCGGCGGCGCCCGCGCCGTCGCCGCTCACCGAGCGCGAGCTGCAGGTGCTGGCGCTGCTCGCGGACGGGCGCACCAACAAGGAGATCGCGGCCGAGCTGTACCTGAGCTCGAACACCGTGCGGAACCACCTCTACCGGATGGGCCGGAAGCTCGAGGCGGGCAGCCGCCTGGACATCGTGGTCAAGGCCGTGCAACTGGGACTGGTCTCGATCGACCGGGATCTCGCCGAGCGCCCCTGACCGGGTCCACCGGGGGTGGGCCGGGAGGCGCCGGCCCTGGCGCTGCTCCCTGACCCACCCCGGTAGGGGTGCCCGTTGCCTCTCCAACGGCGCGGGATCGACTCCCATGAGCAAGTCGGTACCGACGTACCAACCGGCGCAGCACCTCGTACCACCGTCGTGACCTCCGGCGGTGGTACTACCGTCCCCGCATGGGCACCGGGGGGTTCCGCAGGATCGGTGTGCTGGTGGTCGTGGCCACCGCACTCCTCGCCGGG
>JBMOJH010000095.1:0-13331 GCA_049316905.1 Microthrixaceae bacterium
CCCGCCGGGCTCAGCCCCGGTCCAGCGCCTCCCGGAACCCACCGACGAGGTCCGCGACCGCCTCCGGCGAGCCCTCCTCGAGCACGCGGCGCACCACGGCGGACCCCACCACCACCCCGTCGGCCACCTCGCACACCTGCACGGCCTGTTCGGGCGTGGAGATGCCCACGCCGACCAGCACGGGGAGGTCGGTGACCGCCTTCAGCCGCCGGGCGATCACCGTGGCCGACGCCGCGAGTTCGTCGCGCTCGCCGGTCACCCCGAGCAGCCCCACGGCGTACACGAAGCCCCGGGCCCGGTCGCAGATGCGCGGCAGCCGCTCGTCGGGTGCGGTGGGCGCGGCCAGCATCACGGTCTCCACGCCGGCCGCGTCCGCCGCGGCCGCCCAGTCGCCCGACTCCTCGAGCGGCACGTCCGGCAGGATCGCCGCCGAGACACCGGAGGCGATCAGGGTGTTCGCGAACCGGTCCCACCCGAAGCGGTAGACGAGGTTCACGTAGGTCATCACCGCGAGCGGCACGCCCACGTCGGTCCGGGCCAGGACCTCGAGGATCCCCGGCGGGGTGGCACCCGCGGCCAGCGCCCGGTCCGACGCCTCCTGGATCACCGGGCCGTCCATGACCGGGTCCGAGAACGGGATGCCCACCTCGATGCCGTCGGCGCCGGCGTGGGCCGCGGCCTGCAGCAGGGTGGGCCACTCCCCGAGCCCACCCGTGAGGTACGGCACGAGACACTTGCCGCCCGCGGCCCGTCGGGCCTCGAGCGCGGCCTGCAGCGACGCGGTCACAGCCGGTCCCGCAGGACGTCCATCATCTGGCCCACGTCCTTGTCGCCCCGGCCCGACATGTTGATCAGGACCGTGCGGCCCGCCAGCTCGCCGCGGGCCCGCACCACCCAGGCCAGCGCGTGCGCCGGCTCGAGCGCCGGGATGATCCCCTCGGTGCGGCTGAGCAGCACGAAGGCCTCGACCACCTCGTCGTCGGTGACCTGCTCGTAGCGCGCCCGGCCCAGCGAGGCGAGGTGCGAGTGCTCGGGCCCGACGCCCGGGTAGTCGAGCCCGGCCGAGATCGAGTGGGCCTCCGACACCTGACCGAACTCGTCCTGCATGAGGTAGCTCTTCATGCCGTGGACGATCCCCGGGACGCCGTGGCCGACCGCGGCACCGCCGGCGGGCTCCACGCCCACGAGCTCCACGCCCGGCTCCTCGGCGAAGCCGCTGAAGATGCCCGCGGCGTTCGACCCGCCGCCCACGCAGGCGGCCACCACGTCGGGCCGGCCGCCGTCGAGCAGGTCCCGGCACTGCGCGGCGGCCTCGGAGCCGATCACCCGGTGGAACTCCCGCACCATCCACGGGTACGGGTGCGGCCCCATCACCGAGCCCAGGCAGTAGTGGGTGTCCTCCACGGTGGCCACCCACGCGCGCATGGCCTCGTTCACCGCGTCCTTGAGGGTTCGGCTCCCGCTCATCGCCGGGGTGACCTCGGCGCCGAGCAGGCGCATGCGGAACACGTTGAGCTCCTGGCGGACCATGTCGACCTCGCCCATGTAGACGAGGCACTCCATGCCGAGGAGCGCCGCGGCGGTGGCGGTGGCCACGCCGTGCTGACCGGCGCCGGTCTCGGCCACGAGACGGGTCTTGCCCATGCGCCGCGCCAGCAGGGCCTGGCCGAGCACGTTGTTGATCTTGTGGGAGCCCGTGTGGTTCAGGTCCTCACGCTTCAGCAGCACCCGACAGCCCAGCTCGGCGGACAGCCGGTGGCACTCGGTCAGCGGACTCGGTCGGCCCGCGTAGTCGGCGAGGAGCGCGTCGAGCTCGGCGCGGAAGGCCGGATCGGCCCACGCGGAGCGGAACGACCGGTCCAGCTCCTGCAGTGCCGGGATCAGGGTCTCGGGGACGAAGCGTCCGCCGAACTCCCCGAAGCGGCCGGTCTCGTCGGGTTCGCCCATCATGGGCCGGGTGGCGCTCACGAGCCGCAAGGTACCGCCCGCCCGGCGAGGACCCCACCTCGGTTCCGCGCCCGCCCGATGGACGAACGGGTCATGACGACGGAATCGGTGCGGATTCCGACACGAACCGCGCCGTTCGACACCAATTGCGTACCGGGACGCGTGGTGCCCGGGGCTCAGAGCCCGGCGTCGGCCCAGTCGAAGGGGCCGTGGCCGTCGGCGTGGTACGGCTGCGGGGCCGCGGCCCGTGCCGCCCGGACGAAGGCCTGCACCCGACGCGGGTCCTTCCGGCTGGGATCACCGGCCACCTCCACACCGCTCGAGGTGTCCACGCCCCACGGATGGACGGTGCGGATGGCGGCGCCGACGTTCTCCGAGGTGAGGCCGCCGGCGAGGATCAACCGGCCGTGGGCCGGGGCGCCCTCCACCCGAGACCAGTCGAAGACCTTGCCGCTGCCCGGGTTCGGGCTGTCGAGCAGGAGCGCGTCGGCGCCGTAGTCCGCCACGTGCTCGAGCGCCGGGTCCCCCGCGGCGAGGGCGACGATCAGCGCCTGGCAGTAGGGGCGGATCTCCGCGGCGTCGGCCGGCGTCTCGTGGCCGTGGAGCTGCGCGGCCCGCAGGCCCGCCTCGAGCACGGTGTCGATCACCTGCTGGGGCGACTGGTCGCGGAACACCCCGACGGTGACGATCTCCGGCGGCAGACGGCGCACGATGTCGCGCACGGTGCCGACGGTGACCTGCCGGGGGCTGGCGGCGAAGACGAAGCCCACCGCATCGGCCCCGAGGGCGGCCGCCATGAGGGCGTCCTCCTCGTTGGTGATGCCGCAGATCTTGACGAACACGGGGCGAGGCTACCGGGCCCCCTCGCGGCCGCCCGGGCATTTCGCGGACATCAACTCGCTTCTGGGGCGACCGAGGACCCCTATGTCCCGCGGAGCGGGACGCGGAGCTCGGCGAGGGCGGCGGCCGGGTCGCCGGAGGTGACGAGGTGCTCGCCGACGAGCACCGCGTGGTACCCGGCTGCGGCGAGGGCCAGCGCGTCATCGCGGCCCCGCACGCCCGACTCCGCCACGCGCACCGTGCCCTCCGGCATCACCCCGGCCATTCGCACCGCCCGCTCCTGGTCCACCTCGAAGGTCACCAGGTCGCGCTGGTTCACCCCCACGAGTGACCCGTCGGTGCACGCGAGGGCCCGCTCGAGCTCCTCCTCGTCGTGCACCTCCACGAGCACGTCGAGGCCCACGTCGGCCGCCAGCGCGGCGAAGTCGGTCAGCTCCGCGTCGTCGAGGGCCGCCGCGATCAGCAGCACGCAGTCCGCCCCCATCAGCCGGGCGTCGCACACGTCGTTGGCCGACACGGTGAAGTCCTTGCGCAGCACGGGCAGGTCCACTGCGGTCCGCGCCGCGGCGAGGTCCGCGGCCGACCCGCCGAAGTGGTCCTCGTCGGTGAGCACCGACAGGCAGGCCGCCCCACCCGAGGCATAGGCCCGGGCCAGGGCGGCGGGGTCCAGGTCCGGAGCGAGCGGGCCCTTCGACGGGGAGCGGCGCTTCACCTCGGAGATCACCGCCAGCCGGTCGCCCGCCGCGAGCGCGGCCCGGAACCCACGGGCGGCGGGCATCGCCCGCGCCCGCTCCGCGAGCTCGCCGGTGCTGCGACGGTCCTCCGCGGCCGCCGCGCGGTGCGCGGCGAGGATGGCGTCGAGGTAGGTGGCCATGACGCCGCCGACCCTACCGGCCGCCGCCCGGACCGGCGCCGTCCTCACGCGCCCGGCGCCGGCGCTCGGCCGCCACCCGTCGTTCGTTGTCCTGACCCTTGGTCATGGCCAGGATCGGCGCGCCCACGAAGGCGACCACCGCGCCCACGAGCACCAGCAGCCCGCCGATCACGAGCACCCGACCGCCGAGGATGAGGGCGAGCGCCAGCACGCCGAGCCCCGAGAGCACCAACAGCGGCCCCCCGGTCGACAGCCACCGCCCGATGCCGGTGCGGGGGTCGTACTCGTCCGGCTCGTAGCGCCACGTGTCGTCGTCGTCCTCGTCCTCCGCGTGGAACGGCGTGAAGTCCCTCGACGGCGTGGTCACGTCGCCGACCTCCTGCCCGGCGGTGGCCACGGCGTCACCCCCGCCGGAGCGGAGGCGCAGGTCGTAGGACCGTCGACGGTCCGGGTCGCCGAGCACCGACCACGCCTCGTTGATCGCGCGCATCCGCTCCTCGGACCGCCCGCGGGCCGCGTCGTCGGCACGGTCGGGCGCACGGTCGGGATGGTGGTCCCGGGCCAGGCGGAGGTAGGCGCGGCGGACCTCGGCGGGGTCGCTGTCGGGCTCCACCCCGAGGACCTCGTAGAAGGTCTCCCGCGGCACGGCCATGACGGCATGGTACGGAACCGGCCCCCCGGCCCGGTAGAACGGTCGGGTGGTGCAGGGTGCCCCGACCGGGACCGCGGACGTGCTCGTGGTGGAGGACGACCCCTCGATCGCGGACCTGCTCGACCTCTACCTGCGCCGGGAGGGCCACCGCGTGCACCTTGCCGCCAGCGGCGAGCGGGGCCTCGAGCTGTGGCAGCAGCACCGGCCGCAGGTCGTGCTGCTTGATGTGGGCCTCCCCGGCATCGACGGCCTCGAGGTGTGCCGGAGGATCCGGGCGTCGGACCCCCACGTGGCCGTCCTGTTCCTCACCGCCCGGGACGAGGAGCTCGACCGCGTGCTCGGCCTCGAGCTCGGCGCGGACGACTACGTCACCAAGCCGTTCTCGCCGCGCGAGGTGGTCGCCCGGGTGAAGGTCCACCTGCGGCGCGCCGGCCTCGCCGACGCGGCGACCAGCGGCGCCGGGGCGGGCACCATCCGCACGGTGTTCGGCGACGTGGTCGTCGACGAGGGCCGCCGCGAGGTCACCGACGGCGGCGCCGTGGTGCCCCTCACCACCCAGGAGTTCGACCTGCTCGCCCACCTGTGCCGCAACCGCGGCCTCGCGCTGAGCCGTCGCCAGATCCTCGACGGCGCGTGGGGCGCCGACTGGGTGGGCGACGAACGGACCGTCGACGTCCACGTCGCCCAGGTCCGCCGCAAGCTCCCGGACCTGCCCCTCGCCACCGTGCGCGGCGTGGGCTACCGGCTGGACTGACGTGCGCCGCCGCATCGCCCTGGCCGTGGTCGGCGCGGTGGTGGTGGCCCTGGTCCTCGCGGGAGTGGGCACCCTCGCCCTGAGCCGGGCAGCGGCGCGCCGCACCACCGCGACGGAGCTCCGCACCCAGTCCGCCGCGTTGGCGGACGTGGTGGCGGTGGCCGCCGCCCCCGCCGCCCAGCGCACCGACGGACAGACGGTGCTCCCCCGCCAGACCCTCCAGCGCCTCGCCGCGGCGCTCGACGGCGAGGACGTGGGCGTGGTCCTCACCACGCCCAACGGCCGCGACCTCGGCGCCTTCCCCGCCGGGGTGCAGCTCAGCGCCGCGGAACGGGACGTCCTCGCCGGTGGCGGCACGGTCAGCGGGTCCGACGGGCGCCGCCTGCTGTGGGCGGTGTCGGGGCGGCCGGTGCGACGCTCCACCGTGGCCGTCGCGGTCACGGCCACCCCGCCCGCACTGCTCGGCGGTGCCGCCGGCTGGTTCGTGCTGAGCTCCGCCGTGGTGGTGGCGATCGCTGCGGCCGTCGCCCTCCGCCTGGGCGGCCGCCTCGCCCGGCCGCTGCACGACGCCACCGGCGTGGCCGAGCGCATCGCGGCGGGCGACCTCGCCGCCCGCCTGCCCGACCCACCACCCGGCGACCGCGACGAGCCGGCCGTGCTCGCCCGGTCGCTCAACGCCATGGCCGACTCCCTCGAACGTTCCCGGGGCCTCGAGCGGCAGTTCCTGCTCTCGGTGTCGCACGACCTGCGGACCCCGTTGACCAACATCCGGGGCTACGCGGAGGCGATCGAGGACGGCGCGGCGGAGCCCGCCGCCGGGGCGAAGGTGATCCAGGCGGAGTCGGCCCGCCTGCAGCGGCTCGTCGATGACCTCCTCGATCTCGCCCGCCTCGAGGCCCGGACCTTCTCGCTGCATCCCGTCGCCGCGGACCTCACCGAGGTGGTCACCGCCGCGGCGGAGGGCTTCCGCGCCGAGCTGGAGGGGGCCGGCCTCGCGCTCGAGGTGCGCGGGAACGGTCCGGCAGCGGGAATGGTGGACGTGGACCGCCTGGCGCAGGTGGTGGGCAACCTGCTGGCCAACGCCCGGCGCTTCGCCCGCGGCCGGGTGGTCGTCACGGCGGACCCGGAGTCGGGCACCCTCCTCGTGCAGGTCACCAACGACGGGCCGGCGATCTCGGCCGAGGACCTGCCCCACGTGTTCGAGCGCCTGTACCGGGCGAAGGAGCAACCCGAACGATCCGAGTCGGGCAGCGGGCTCGGACTCGCCATCGTGCGCGACCTGGTGGGCGCGATGGGCGGTGAGGTGGGCGTGCTCTCCCCCGCCACCGGCGGCACCACCTTCTGGTTCCGCGTCCCCACCACCCCGCCTCCCCCGGCTTTGTGATGCTCCTGACGACACATATGTCGTCGGCAGCATCACAAAGCGGGGGTTGGGGGGGGTGAGGGGTCAGAGCAGCGGGAGCTCGCGCACGGTCGCCGGCGCCTCACCGCCGGGCCAGCGCACCGACACCGCCGCGCCGGGCTCCACCGAGCGGTGGACCAACGCCAGCGCGACCGGGGCCCGCAGGTCGAGCGACTCGCCGACCGACGTGAGGGTCCCCCGCACCGTGTCGTCGGCCACCACCTCGGCGCCCTCCGGCGGGAGCACGTTGGTCCCGAGCACCACACCGCGGAGGTGCCGCGGGGTGTTCCCCCCGCGGCTGTCGACCCGGGCGACCAGTTCCTGGCCCGTGTAGCAGCCCTTCGTGAAGCTCACGGAGCGGTCCACGAGCCACTGGCCGGCCTCGGCGGGGATCACCGTGTCGTCGAGCTCCCGGCCCATCTCGGGCCAGCCCTGCTCCACCCGCACCGACGTCCAGGCATCCGGGCCGACCTCCGCCACCCCGGCGGGCACCGCCACCGACGGGCCGAGCAGGTCACGACCCGGCAGGCCCCGCCAGTCGACCCCGCCCGCGAGCTCGGCCGCCCCGTCGTCCGCCGCCACATCGGCCGCCGCGGGGCCGCGCAGGGCCACGCAGCGCCAGTCGAGCGGTTCGATCGTGGCGTCGACGCGCAGCTTGAAGCGGTGCAGGCGCTGCGAGGTGCGCTCGCCCCATCCACCGTCGACGTCGAGGACCATCTCCTCCGCGCCGGTGCGCCACACGCGGAGCCACGCGTCCACCTTGCCCTGCGGCTCGAGCAGCAACGACCAGCAGTGGTCGCCCTCGGCCAGCGCGGCCACGTCAGCGGAGAGCTGGCCCTGCAGGAAGGTCACGGCATCGGTGCCACGCACCCGCAGCACGTCACGGGGCGCCACGCGCGCCCCCACCTCGCGTCGCAGGGCCAGGTAGTCGGCCGTCACGTCACCCATCGGCCCAGTCTCCACCCAACGACCCAGTCTTCCCCGCGCGGGCGGTCCGGGCCGCTCACGTCCCGCGGCGCTGGGCAGTCAGCCGCTCCGCCGCGGGCACCGCGGACAGCAGCGCCCGCGCCTTGTTCCGGGTTTCGAGCTCCTCGTCCGCTGGCACCGAGTCGGCCACGACGCCTGCACCGGCCTGCACCGATGCCGCCCGGCGCCCGTCCGGGCCCGGCGGCTCCACGATCATCGTGCGGATGGCGATGGCCGTGTCGATGTTGCCGGAGAAGTCGAGGTAGCCGACCACTCCCGCGTACGGCCCGCGCTTGGTGGGTTCGAGTTCGTCGATGATCTCCATGGCCCGCACCTTCGGTGCGCCCGACACCGTGCCCGCCGGCAGCGTCGCCCGCAGCACGTCGATCGGGGTGCGCCCCGCCGCCAGCGTGCCCGAGACCTGCGAGGTGAGGTGCATCACGTGGCTGTAGCGCTCGAGCGTCATCAGCTCGTCCACCGTGCAGGTCCCGAACTCCACCACCCGCCCCACGTCGTTGCGGGCGAGGTCGACCAGCATGATGTGCTCGGCGCGCTCCTTCGGGTGCTCGAGCAGCTCCGCACCCAGCCGGCGATCGTGCTCGTCGGTGCGCCCCCGGAACCGGGTGCCGGCGATCGGCCGGGAGATCACGCGGTCACCGAGGAGCTGCACCATCGGCTCCGGCGAACATCCCACGAGGGTGAGCTCCGGCTCGCGCACGAAGTACATGTACGGACTCGGGTTCACCTGGCGCAGCGTGCGGTAGATGTCGAGCGGCTCGGCGGACGTGTCGAACGAGAACCGCTGGGCCAGCACCACCTGGAAGATGTCGCCGGCGAGGATGTGCTCCTTCGCGGCGTCCACGGCGGCCTCGAACTCGCCGGCTGCCATCGAGGACACCACCGGCACCGACTCCTCGGCCTTCTCCGGCGGGGTCACCAGCGGCTCGGCCAACGGGGTGGCACCGTCCGCGGCCATGCGGGCCAGCCGGGCCAGGGCGTCGTCGTAGGCGGCGTCCACCGCCGCGCGGTCGGCACCCGGGTCCACGAAGGCGTTGGCCACGAGGGTGACCTGCTGGGACCAGTGGTCGTAGGCGGCGAGCTCGCCGATGACCGACACCACCGCGTCGGGCCAGCCCCGGTCGTCGGCCGGCACGTCGGGCAGGTGCTCCACCTCCCGCACCACGTCGTAGCCGAGGAAGCCCACCACCCCGGAGTGCAGCGGCGGCAGCGGGTGGCCGAACACCTCCTCCGTCGGCGCCCGGTACCGGGCGAGCAGCACCTCGAGCGCGGCCAGGATGCCGGCGTCGGTCGGCACGTCCGTCGGCAGGTCACCGGACACCTCGACCCGGCCGCCCCGGGCGACCAGGCGGGCCCGGGGATCGCGCCCGATGAAGCTCCAGCGGCTCCAGCGGCCGCCGTGGTCGACGGACTCGAGCAGGAACCCTGGCGAACCGTCGACGTCGTCACCGCAGAGCCGGGCGAACGCGGCGAGCGGGGTGGTCAGGTCCGCGAGCAGGCGCTCGCACACGGGCACCACGGCGTGCTCGGCCGCGAGGCGGTGGAAGTCCTCCCGGGACGGGACGGCCATCTGCTGCACCCGGCGCTCAGGTGGGCCCGGGGCGGTCGGCGGTCTCGTCGTCGGTCCCGAACGCCCGGAAGAAGCAGGTGTAGGCGCCGGTGTGGCACGCGCCCTGGCCCTCCTGCTCCACCAGGAACAGGAGGGTGTCGCCGTCGCAGTCGTAGTGCGCGGACCGGATGAACTGACGGTCGCCCGAGGTGTCGCCCTTGCGCCACACCTCCTGGCGCGACCGCGACCAGAACACCGTTCGCCCCTGCTCGAGGCTCATCCGGAGGGTCTCGGCGTTCATCCACGCCACCATCAGCACCGCGCGGGTGTCGACGTCCTGCACCACCGCACACACGAGGCCGTCCTCACCGAACTTCACCTTCGCCAGGTCCTCCTCGCGGACGGCGACGGGCGTGACGGCGGGACCGGAGCTCATGGCCGCATCGTAGGAGTGCCGGACCGGGGCCCCGAAACCGGTTCCGGGGCGGGGTCGGCCGGCGTGGTCAGGTGCCGGCGACCGGCTCGACGCGGTCGATCGTGGGGCTCTGGTCGTCGCCGCGGCCCGCCAGGCCGAGGTGCTCCTCCTCGCGGAGCTCCTGCTCGGGGGTGCCCAGGTAGAACGGCACGTTCACCACCACGGTGTCGGGCCGGAACTTCAGGGCCAGCTTGAGCGCCAGCGCGGACTGGTTGTGGAACACGCCCTGGTACCAGTGCGGCAGCACGAACTCGGGGATCACCACGGTGATGTAGTCGTGGCCCCAGCGGGCGTCGAGCTCGTCGAGGTAGTCCTCGACGGTCTTGGTGAGGTCGCGGTAGGGCGACTCGATGATCTCGAGGGGCACCGGGATCTGCATCCCCTGCCACTGGTCGCGCACGCGGGCCGCGGCCTCCTCGTCGATGGCCACCGTGACCGCCACCGCGTCCTCCGCCCCCACGGAGCGGGCGTAGCGGATCGCCGCGAGCGACGATTGGTTCACCCCACCCACCAGGACGACCACGCCGTGGCGCGGCGGCTCCACGTCGGCCCGGAACTCGGCGGGCACCCGGAGCTTGCGGGCCACGTGGTCGTAGTGCTTCCGCACCTGGCGGAACGCCACCACGATCAGGGGGATCAGCACCACGATGATCCAGGCGCCGATCACGAACTTCGAGATGATCACCTCGGCAGCCACGATGAAGGTGAACACGGCACCCACGCCGGAGTTCACCACCGAGAGCCGCCACCTCGGCTGCCGCACCTTCAGGTGGTGCTTCACCATGCCGGTCTGGGAGATCGTGAAGCTCGTGAACACGCCCACCGCGTAGAGCGGGATCAGCAGCGTGACGTTCCCGCGGAACGCGATGAGCAGCACCGCGGCGGCCCCGGCGAGGATCAGGATGCCGTTCGAGAACACCAGCCGGTCGCCGCGGTTGGCGAACTGGCGGGGCAGGAAGCCGTCCTTGCCGATGATCGCCGCGAGCCGCGGGAAGTCGGCGTACGCCGTGTTGGCCGCCAGGATCAGGATGGCCATCGTGGCGAACTGCAGGATGTAGTACATCGGGTTGCCGTCGCCGTAGACCGCCCGGCCCATGACCGAGAGCAGCGACTCGGACTCCGACGGCACCGGCCGCATCCACGCCGCGATGAAGCAGATCATGAAGAAGGTGGAGCCGAGAATGCCGGCCATCCACCCGAGGGTCACCGCCGCGTTCTTGGAGGTGGGCTTCCGGAACGCCGGGATGCCGTTCGAGATCGCCTCCACGCCCGAGAGGGCCACGGCGCCGGAGGCGAAGGCCCGGGCGAAGATGAAGGCCGAGACGGCCCCCACCGCGGGCCCGTGCAGGCGCTGGAGCTCCGCCACCTCCTTCTGCTGCTCGGGGGTTCCCTGCCAGATGACCGGGAGCGTGCCCCGGAAGTGCATCCAGGTGGACCAGGCGATGAAGACCGTGAGCGCCACGATGTAGATGTACGTGGGGACGGCGAACACGATGCCGGACTCCTTCACGCCGCGCAGGTTCCCCAGCGTGAGGATCGCCACGAAGAAGAGGCACAACCACACCCGGTACTGGCCCAGCGCCGGGAACGCGGAGGTGATCGCCAGCACACCGGCCGCCACCGACACCGACACCGTGAGCACGTAGTCGACGAGCAACGAGGCGCCGGCGACCAGCGACGGCGTGGTCCCCAGGTTCTCGCGGGCCACCACGTAGGCGCCGCCGCCGTCGGGGTAGGCGTGGATGGTCTCCCGGTAGGAGTTGGCCACCACCGCGAGCAGGATCACCACCAGGATGGCGATGGGCTTCAGCATGTCGGTGGTGAAGGACCCGTTGGCCATCACCATGCCGGCCGAGCCGACCAGCACGATGAGGATCTCGCCCGTGGCGTAGGCCGTGGAGGAGATCGCGTCCGAGGAGAAGACCGCGAGGCCGATCGTCTTCGAGATGCGCTGGTGGTCCGCCTCGTCGGTGGCCAGGGGCCGTCCGATGAGCATGCGCTTGAGGGTGGATGCCATGTGGTCGCCGAGCTCCGTCCGTGTCGCCTCAACGGCTCCTGAGTCTGGCCGGGCCGCCCACCGGGGACCGAATCGTTGACGCGTTCTTAACGGGTGGGGTGGCCGGCCCGGCACCCACCCGGCCGGGCCGGCCGGGGCATGCTGGAACGGTGAGCCCGGGCGGACGACGCGGCACCCTTCGCATCTACCTCGGCGCCGCGCCCGGCGTGGGGAAGACCTTCGCGATGCTGGACGAGGGTCGACGCCGTGCCGGCCGGGGCACCCCGGTGGTGGCGGCGGCGGTCGACCCGCACGGGCGGCGTGCCACGACCGAACTGCTGGAGGGGCTCGACGTGATGACGCCCACCGCGGGCGGCGTGGACGTCGCCGCGGTGTTGGCCCGGGAACCGAAGGTGGCCCTCGTCGACGATCTCGCCCGTCCGCTCGGGGACGACGCCGCCGGGCGCCAACGGTGGCAGGACGTGGAGGAGTTGCTGCGGGCCGGTGTCGACGTGGTGGCCACCCTCGACGTCACGGAACTCGACTCGTTGCAGGACGTGGTGGAGCGGATCACCGGCCGGCGCCCCGTCCACACCGTCCCCGATGGTTGGGTCCGCACGAACGCGCAGGTCGAGCTGGTCGACATGACACCCGAGGCGCTCCGGCGCCGCCTCGCCCACGGCAACATCTACCCGGCCGAGGAGATCGACGCCGCCCGGGCGGAATACTTCCGCCCTGACCGACTGGCCGCGTTGCGCGAGTTGGCCCTCCTGTGGGTTGCGGACCGCGTCGAGGACCAGCTGAGGGTCGACGGTCCGGCCGGCTCGGGACCCGCGTGGGAGACACGCGAACGCGTCGTCGTGGCCGTGACGGGCGCGCCGGGCAGCGACGCCGCGGTGCGACGGGCCGCACGACTGGCGGGTCGGGTCGGCGGCCAACTCCTCGGGGTCCGGGTGGTGGGTGCCCGGGATGTGACCGCCGCGCCGCCGGCCGACCTGGAGCACCAGCGCCGGGTGCTCGAGGAACTCGGCGGCGGCTACCGGGAGGTGGTCGGCGACGACGTCGCGACCACCCTCGTCGCCGTCGCCCGCGCCGAGCGGGCGACCCAGCTCGTGGTGGGCGCGAGTCGGCGGAGCCGGTGGCAGGAGCTGACCGGCGGCTCCGTCCTGAACCAGTTGCTCCGCCAGGCCCGCGATCTCGACGTCCACGTGATCGCCGCCGATGGCGTTGCGCCGGCCGCCCCACCCGGGCGCCGGACCGCCCCGGCCCTGTCCGTCCAGCGCCGCACGTGGGCCTGGGTGGTGCTGCTCGGTGGGCTCCCGCTCCTCGTTCTGGCGCTCCTCCCCTTCCGCGACGACGTGGGCGTCACCGCCGTGCTCCTCGCCGCGCTGTCGCTGGTGGTCGCCGTGAGTGCCACCGGAGGTCTCCTTGCCGGGCTCCTCGCCGCCGCGGCCGCGGCGGTGGCCGTCAACTGGTGGTTCGTCCCCCCCTACGGGACCCTCGACCCGGGCGATCCGGAGGACGCCGTGGGTCTGGTGGTCTTCCTGCTGGTCGCGGCCACGGTGTCCACGCTGGTCGACCGCGTGGCCCGGCGCTCGGCCGAGGCCGTCCGGGCACGGGCCGACGCCGACACCCTCACCCGCGCCGCCACGACCCTCGCCACCGAGGAGGAGCCGGTCACCCCGCTCCTCCAGCAGGCACGTGCCGCGCTCGGGCTCGACGCCCTCGCCGTGCTGCGGTCGACCCCCGACGGATGGGAGGTGCTCGCATCCGCGGGCGACGACCCCCCGACGACCCCCACCGCCGGCGACCGCCACGGCCTCACCGAGGACGACTCGACGGTGCTCGTCACCGCGGG
>JBMOJH010000096.1:0-13187 GCA_049316905.1 Microthrixaceae bacterium
ACCTCGGGCGTTCCGGTGGCGTCGAGCGCGCCGGGGAAGGAGGCGACCACCTCATCCGCTCGGAAGCGGGCCAGCACCTCGGGATCCCAGTCGTTCACGCGCACCATCAGGTCGCCGTAGCCCTGCAGGTAGGTCGCAAGGCGCCCGACGGTCTTGCGGAGCTGCACCTCCTCCGGGAGGTGGTCGCCGACGGTCGCCAACACCGACCACACGCGCACCGCGGCCGGGTCCCGCCCCGCCCGCTCCGCCCCCCGGCGCACCGCGGCCACCGACCGGGCGAGCGTCTCGTCGGTGAAGTACGTGTGCAGCACCACGGCGTCCATCACGCGGCCCGCGAACTCGAGGCTGCGCTCGCCCATCGCGGTCATGAGGATCGGGATGTTCTCGTCGAACGACGACGACTGGTGCAGGAACGGGTACTGCCCGGCGGGGCCGTCGTGGGCCATGACCAGCCCGCCGTGCCAGATCTCGCGCAGCAGTCCGGCCACGTCACCGAGCTGCGCCATCGTCACCGGGGGCAGGCCGTAGAGCCCGTTCAGCAGGTCGATCCCTCGGCCGAGCCCGAGTGCGAAGCGCCCGCCGGTGAGCCGGTGCATGGTCGTGGCCATCGTGGCGGTGACCATCAGGTGCCGGGTGGTGTGGTTCGTCGCCGCGGTGGCCACCCCCAGCGTGGTGCTCACGGCGCCGACCGCGCCCGACAGGGTGGCCGCGTCCTTCACGTTGAACCGCTCCGAGATGAACGCGGCGCCGAGGCCGAGCTCCTCGGCCCGGGCCACCTCGGTGATGAGGTCGCGGGGCTGCTCGGTGTGGCCGGCCAGCGTGTAGAAGCCGAGTTCGGTGAGCTGGTCGGGTCGGCTCACGCGGACCAGGCCCGCCGCGTCCCCGCCTCCGGGTCCAGTGCGAGGGTGGGCTCCTCACCGAGGAGCATCACCGGCCGGCCCGGCTCGTCCACCTGGGGCCACTCGGGCAGGCCGCCGGCAGCCGGCACGCCGGAGGCGGCGAACGCCGTCCACGACTCGTGCACCGCACGGGCCAGCTTCACGGGCGCTTCCGCCCCCACGAGCACATGCAGGCGGTGGTCCTCCACGAGGTCGAACACGAAGGGGATCTCGATGGCGTGCGCCGCGCCGAGCAGGCCGCCGAGCGCGGGGCTGCGCCAGTCGAAGCGGTACTGGTGCACGGCGCCGTGCGGGGCCTGGGCATCCGCGAGACGGCACGCCGGCACCCGGAACACCACGTCGGTGAGCACGGCGCACTCGAGCTCGGCGGGGGAGTGCTCCGGCCACTCCGCCCGGTAGGCGGCGATCACCGCGTCCGCGTCGTCGGAGAGCAGCTCCACCCGGCGCCGGAGGGCGTCGTCGTCCGTGGCGGGCGCGGCCATCATCGCGAAGAGCTTCCACTCCTCGAGGTTCGTGCCCACCACC
This sequence comes from Microthrixaceae bacterium, assembly GCA_049316905.1. GTDB lineage: Bacteria > Actinomycetota > Acidimicrobiia > Acidimicrobiales > Microtrichaceae > CAIPVR01. The sequence continues at coordinate 1,425 of JBMOJH010000096.1, forward strand.
AGCTCCACGCCGGCGGCCGAGCCCGCGGCGATGGCGCCGAGCGGGTCCTCCGGAACCTCGCGCCCGTCGGCCACGGGCCGGAACGGCAGGAAGGCGAGCGGGTTGCCGTGACGACGGATGATCGCCTCGGGGTCGGCCATGTGCGATGCGGACAGCGCGGCGTGACCGGCGAGGAGGGTGGCCACGTCCGCCGAGCGCAACTCGTCGAGGTCGAGCCCGCCGCAGGTCGCGGCGAACGCGTCGGCGTCGTCGGCCGCCTCGGCGGGGGTCTTCGCCGCGGAGGCCGCCCCGGACTCCGCGATCGCCCGACGGAACAGCCCCCGGGCCCGCGGCATGGCGAGCAGCAGGCCCACGCTCATCGCGCCGGCGGACTCGCCGAAGACCGTGACGTTGGCCGGGTCGCCGCCGAACGCCGCGATGTTGTCGCGCACCCACTCGAGCGCGGCCACCTGGTCGAGCAGGCCGTTGTTGCCTGACCCGGCGAGTTCGGGGTCGAGGTGCCCGAGCTCGAGGAAGCCGAGGGCGCCGAGGCGGTAGTTCAGCGTGACGAGCACCACGCCGGAGCGGGCGAACGCCTCACCGTGGTAGAGCGGCGACGAGCCGGAGCCCATCTCGAAACCGCCCCCGTGGATCCACACCATCACGGGACGTCCCTCGGCCGCGGTGTCGGGCGTCCACACGTTGAGGTGCAGGCAGTCCTCGTCCCAGCGCTCGGCCTCGCCGCCGAACAGGGCGTCCATCAGCGAGGCGTTCTGCGGGCACACGGTGCCGAACTCCGAGGCGTCCCGCACCCCGTCCCACGGCTCGGCGGGCTGCGGCGGGCGGAACCGCAGCGGTCCCACCGGTGGTGCCGCGAACGGGATCCCGGCGAAGCGGGTGACGCCGTGGGTCCGCGTGCCGCGCAGCTCGCCGTGGGTGGTGGTGATCGTGATCCCGTCGGTCATGCCCCCAGTGGATAGCACCCGGCGGGTGATCGACCCCCGGAAACCGTTCCCTTCACTTCGCCGCGCAACTGCCGACCGGGGTGTCGGGGCACCTGCGGGTGCACCACCGGAAGGAGGGCGACTCCCCATGGAACCTGGGATCGAACCCGGAAGTGACCCGGCGGCAATGGCCCGCGACCTGATGGACGGCCTGTTCGAGCGCGCGCCCGTCGCCATGGTGCTCGTGGACGACCACGGCGCCGTGGCCCACACCAACGCGGCGATGCGCCAGCTCGCGAAGGACGGGGCGTGTGAGCTCGTGGGTCGCCCCCTCGCGGCGGTGTTGCCGGGGTTCGCCGGCCCGGGCTCGACCGTGCCACGACCCGCCGGGAGCTCCGCGCCGTCGCGTCGACTCGTCCGCGTGGACGGCACCGAGGTGTGGGTCGTGGTGCTCGAGCCGGGCGTGAGCGTCCCCGACGAGGACGGCCGGCCCTGCACGGTGCTGCAACTGCTCGACGTGAGCGAGCGACGGGACTACGAGCGGCGCCTCGCCGAGCTGAGCGAGACGGACCCGCTGACCGGCGTGGCCAACCGCGGCACCTTCCTGCGGGCCCTCGGCCGCCACGACCAGCGCCTCGGCGACGACCCGGCCGCCGAGGGCGACCGCGGTGGAGTGCTGGTGATCGACCTCGACCACTTCAAGCGGATCAACGACCTCCACGGTGACGCCGTCGGGGATCAGGTGATCGCGTCGGTCGCCGGCGCGCTGGCCCAGCGGATCGGACCCGACGACGTGGTCGGCCGCATGGGCGGTGACTGCTTCGCGGTGCTCGCCACGAACGGGGGGCCGGACGAGCTCCGCGCCCTCGCCGGCCACCTCGTGGAGGCCGTCCGCCACCACCTGCTCGACGTCGACGGCCACCGCGTCCCCCTCACCGCCAGTGTGGGCCTCGCTTCCTTCGACGGCGCCGAGCGCTCGGTGGAGGACTGGCTGATGGACGCCGACCTCGCGATGTACGACGCCATGGAGCTCGGTGGGGACCGGTGGGCCGAGCACCTTCCGGGCCGGACGGGTCGGACGTTGCGGTCCCACGTCGACTGGATCGGCAGGGTGGAGGAGGCGCTCGACCACGACGGCTTCGTGCTCGAGGCGCAGCCCGTCCGCTCCTTCCGCACGGGTGAGGTGGTGCAGTGGGAGCTGCTGCTGCGGATGGTCGACCACGACGGCACGCTCATCCCGCCGCTCGACTTCCTGCCCGCGGCGGAGCGCTTCGGGCTCATCCCGCGGATCGACCGTTGGGTGATGTCGCGGGCGCTCGACCTGCTCGAGGTGCGCCTGCCGCCCGACGCGCCGACCCCGGTGCTGGCGGTCAACGTCAGCGGACCGGGCATGTCGGACCGCTCGATGCTCGACCTGGTGGAGGAGCGGGTTGCCGCCGGGCGGATCGATCCGACCCGCCTGGTGGTGGAGGTGACGGAGACCGCGGCCGTGACGAACATGGCGGACGCCCGCACCTTCGCCTTCCGGCTCCGGGGCCTCGGCGCCCGGCTCGCGCTCGACGACTTCGGCGCCGGTTTCGGCAGCTTCTACTACCTGAAGTACCTGCCGTTCGACGACATCAAGATCGACGGCGAGTTCGTGCGCGGGTGCCTCGACGACGACACCGACCAGGCGGTGCTGCGCAGCATCGTGGGCCTGGCCCGGCGGCTCGGCAAGCGCACCGTGGCCGAACACGTGCCGAACGACGCGGTGGCGGCCTACCTGCAGGTGCTCGGCGTCGACATGGGCCAGGGCTTCCACCTGGGCCGACCGCAGGACCTGGCGGTGGCCGGGCTCCTCGCCCCGGGTCCGGCGGTCCGGGTCCCCTCCGGCGAGGTGCCCGCCTCGGTGGCCGGCATCGCGGCGGCGACCGGCGACTGACCGCCGTAGCCTGCCCCCGATCGTCATCTCAGGGGGCACGATGCTGCAGCGGCCGGCCAGGGCGTTCGACGCCGACAACCACTACTACGAGGCGACCGACGCCTTCACCCGCCACATGGACCGCTCGATGCGGAGCCGGTGCATGACGTGGGCCGACATCGACGGTCGCCAGCGCCTGCTGGTCGGTGGTCGGGTCAACCGGTTCATCCCGAACCCCACCTTCGATCCCGTGGCCAGGCCCGGCGCGCTGATCGACTACTTCCGCGGCAAGGTGTCGGTGTCGGACCTGCACGCGGCGTTCGGCGAGCTGGACCCGATCAGCCCGGCGTACCGCGACCCGGCCGAGCGGGTGCGGGTGATGGACTCCCAGGGCCTCGACGCCGCGTTCATGTTCCCGACCCTCGGCGTGGGCATGGAGAGCTCGCTGGCCGGCGACCCGCCGGCGGTGCTGGCCGCGTTCCGGGCGTTCAACCGCTGGCTGCTCGACGACTGGACCTACGACTACCAGGGGCGGATCTACTCGGCGCCCTACCTCACGCTCGCGGACCCGGAGTGGGCGGTGGAGGAGCTCGAGCACGTGCTCGCCAAGGGTGCCCGGATCATCAACATGCGGCCGGGTCCGGTGCTCGGTCGCAACGGCAACCGCTCCTTCGGGCATCCCGACCACGACCCGTTCTGGGCGCGGGTCGCGGAGGCCGGTGTGACGGTGGCGTTCCACGCGGGCGACGCCGGCTACGGCTTCCTCCTCGAGCAGTGGGGGGCGGACCCCGAGTTCCGGGCGTTCCAGATCCCGCCGCTGTTCACGCTGCTCACCCAGTCGCCGATCTCCGACACGATCGCCTCGCTCCTCGCGGACGAGGTCTTCCTCCGCCATCCGAACCTGCGGGTGGCCACCATCGAGAACGGCGCCGAGTGGGTCGCCCCGCTGTTCGCCAAGCTCACCAAGTCGTTCAAGATGCGCGGCCCGGCATGGCCCGAGGACCCGCGGGAGACGTTCCGTCGGCACGTGTGGGTGTCGCCCTTCTACGAGGACGACCTCACGGTGCTGCGCGACCTCATCGGTATCGACCGCATCATCTTCGGATCCGACTGGCCGCACGCGGAGGGACTCGCCGATCCGTTGAGTTACGTCGAGGACCTCGACGCTGCGGGCTTCACGCAGGACGACGTGGAGAAGGTGATGTACGCGAATGCCGCTGCGCTGACCCACCCCGCAGCGGGCTGAGGTCAGCGGCGCCGGCCGGGCCGAGCCGGGCTGGAGCGCCCGGCGGGTGCCGTTGGTTCCCGGCTCGTGCGAGAATGATGAGGTGCACGACGGCACTGCGCTCCGCCTGACCGAGACCATCGGCAGGATCTCCCCCGATGACCGCGAGCTGGTGGACCCACCCGCGGACCTGTGGGACCGGATCGCCGCGGCGATCGCGGCCGAGGAGGCCGAGGCCCCGGCGATCGGTGCCGGCTCGGTGGTGGAGTACCGCATCGACGCCTGGGACCGGATGGTCGGCGTGGGTGAGGGCTGGGCAGCGTTCGCCGAGCACAACGAGGCGCCCGAGCTCGTGAAGGGGGCCGAGGGCCGCACCCTGTGGGACGTGATGGGCGACGACCTCGCCGACCTGTGGCGCCCGGTGGTCGACCGGGTGCGCGCCGAACAGGTGGAGCTCGTGGTCCCCTTCCGCTGCGACGGACCCGACGCCCGGCGTTGGTACGACATGACGGTCTCGCCCGGCCCCGACGGCGTGGTGCGGTTCCGCTCCGTGCTCACCATGGAGATGGCGCGGCCCGATCTGCCGGCACTGCGACGCCCCGCGGAGCTGGGCCTCGCACCGGAGCGGGCGGCGCACGACCACGCGGCGGTGGAGCTGTGCTGCTGGTGCGCGGAGGCCCGCGACGGCGAGCGATGGGTGATGGTCGAGGAGCTGCTGTCGAGCCGTCGCTTGCTCGAGGTACCCCGCCCGCCCGCGGTGGCCCACGGCATCTGCGAGCGCTGCCAGCTCACCATGGCCGAGCTGGCCGAACCTGCACGGGCCTGATCCTGCCGCTCACGGATCTGAGGCGGTTGGACCGCGCCAGGTGCACGTCAGGATCCTCAGAACTGACGGCTGCGCCTTGGTGACTCAGGTCGTGAACGCGAGCACCCCGAGGTACGTCGCGTAGAGACCGAGGAAGACAGCGCCCTCGCCGCGCGTCACGCGCCAGCCGCGCACGAACACGGGCAGGCAGAGCAGCGCGGCGCCGACCATCACCGGGAGGTCGAGCCGCACGGCCTGATCGGGCACCGGGATGCCCGCCGGTGTGACCACCGCGGCCACGCCGATCACGCCGAGGAGGTTGAACAGGTTGGAGCCGACCACGTTGCCCACCGCCAGGTCGGACTCGCCGCGCCGGGCGGCCAGCGTGGAGGTCGCGATCTCGGGTGCGGTGGTGCCGATGGCCACCACCGTGAGGCCGATCACCAGCTCCGGCACCCCCCACGACCGGGCGATCTCGGTGGCGCCGTCGACCAACCACGCCGCTCCCACCACGAGCGCGGCCAGTCCGGCGAGCCCCAGGCCGACCGATGCGCCGACGGGTCGGCTCCGGCCGGCGTCGACGGCCTCGTCGAACTCGGCGGTCACGGCGGGGTCACGCTCCCGTGACGCGGTGCGTACCGTCCAGGTCACGTAGGCCACGAGTCCGGCGAGCAGCGCCAGGCCCTCCAGCCGCCCGATCGTCCGGTCGAGCGCGAGCACCAGCACGAGCACCGACACCCCGGCCATGAGCGGCACGTCGGTGCGCACCACCCGCTCGGTCACGACGAGGCCGGCGGCGGCCACGACCGCAGCGAGTCCCAGCACCAGCAGCACGTTGGCGATGTTGGAGCCGACGGCGTTGCCGAGCGCGAGCGCGGCGTCGCCGCCGGAGCCCGAGCGCAGCGCCACGGCGAACTCGGGCGCGCCGGTGCCGAGGCTCACCACCGTGAGGCCGATCACGGTGGTGCTCAGCCCGGTCCGCAGCGCCAGGCCCACCGCGCCGCGCACGAGCAGTTCCGCCCCCGCCACGAGGGCCACGAGTCCGAGCAGGGTCCAGAGGTACGCCACGGCCGGGCGGAAGCTACCGTCCCCGCCGTGAGCATCGACTTCAGCCTCTCGCCCGAACTCGAGGAGATCCGCCTGCGGGTCCGCGCCTTCATCGACGACGTCGTGAAGCCCGGCGAGGCCCGCATCCACGACGAGCGCCTCGAGGAGACCGACCGCGACGCCTACATCGGCGTGCTGCTCGGCATGCGCAAGGAGGCCTTCGACGCCGGGCTGTGGCTGCCCCACATGCCCGCGGAGTGGGGTGGCATGGGCCTCGGCCACGTGGAGCTCGCGATGGTGCAGGCCGAGGCGGCCCGGAGTTACTACGGCCCGTGGGTGCTCAACTGCCAGGCCCCCGACGAGGGCAACATGCACACGCTCCTGCACTGGGCCACCGACGAGCAGAAGCAGAAGTACCTCAAGCCCCTGTGCGACGGCCGGGCCTGGAGCTGCTTCGCGATGACCGAGCCCGAGGTGGCCGGCTCCGACCCCACGCTGATCCGCACCAACGCCTACCAGGACGGCGAGGAGTGGGTCATCAACGGCCACAAGTGGTTCATCTCCAACGCCCACCGGGCCAACTTCGCCATCCTCATCGCCCGCACCGAGGAGGACCCCGACATCCCGCAGGCGGCCAACACCGCCTTCATCGTCGACATCCCGTCGCCGGGGTGGACCGAGGTGCGCCAGATCGAGACCATGCACGGCTCCACCGGGCATTCCGAGATCGTGATCGAGGACCTGCGGGTCCACGAGTCGCAGATGCTCGGCGGCCGCGGCCAGGGTCATCTGCTCGGCCAGTACCGGCTCGGCCCGGCCCGCCTCGCCCACTGCATGCGCTGGATCGCCCAGGCCGAGACGGCCCTCGACATGATGGTGGAGCGGTCGCTCAACCGGTACGCCCACGGCTCGCTCCTCGCGGAGAAGCAGGGCATCCAGTGGATGATCGCGGACTCCACGATGGAGCTGTACCAGGCCAAGCTCATGGTCCTGCACGCGGCGTACCGGATCGACACCGGCCAGGACTTCAAGGCCGAGGTGTCGATGGCCAAGCACTTCGTGGCGAACATGCTGAACCGGGTGATCGACCGGTCGATCCAGGTGCACGGTGCGCTCGGCTACTCCACCGACACGCCGCTCGCCCACATGTACCAGCACGCCCGCTGGGCCCGCTTCGCCGACGGCGCCGACGAGGTGCACCAGATGCGGATCGCGCAGCGGGCCATCGCCGCCTGGAAGGACACCGGCTCCACCAACGCGGCCACCGGTTCCCTCCCGATCTGAGGTCGGCCGGGGCCCGCGGGCCTGTGTCAGGATGGGCGGGTGCGGCTGACGGTGCTCGAACCCGACCTCGGCGCGGCGACGGTGTCGGCCGACCCGATCGGCGGCCGCCTCCTGGTGGACCCGGCGGACCTGCCCGGGGCGGTCGGCTGGACGCTCAAGCCCGAGGGCCTGTGCCGGGCCGAGGCGTGCGTCCCGCTGTGGGACCGCGACGTGGTGGTGGCGCCCGACGGTCGGGTCGACCTCGTCGGCGTGGCCGCGGCGCTCGACCGGCCGGTGCTGTACGACGAACCGTCCGCCACGGTCGCGCTCGGTTCGCCCCGCGCCGACCGGCGCCAGGCGCTCGCCGGTCGCCGGGCGCCCGACGTGGAGCTGCCCGACCTCGGCGGCGCGACGCACCGCCTCGAGTCCTTCTTCGACCGGCGGGTCACGCTCGTGGCCTTCGCCAGTTGGTGAGGCTGCGCCTACGACCTGCCCGGGTGGCAGGCCCTGCACGACGAGCTCCTCGAGGCCGCGGCCGACGCGTCGGCTGACGGCGTCCCGCACACCGTGGTGGCCGTCGCGGTCGACGAGTCGCCCGACGACGTGCGGCCGTTCGTCGACGGCATCACCTTCCCCGTGCTGGTGGACCGGGAGCACACCCTCGCGGAGCGCTACGCGATCTCCAACGTGCCCACCGTGGTCCTGATCGACCGCGGCCGGATCGCCAAGCCCAACTGGGTCGCCTTCGGCACCGACACCTTCGCCGAGTTCACCGGCGTGGCCTCCGGCCCGCAGCTCGATGCCGTGCGGCACTGGGCCCGCACCGGCGAGGTGGACGTGGAGGTCGACGACGCCGCGGAGGTCGTCGGCGACCTCAGCGAGGACGAGTTGACGGCACGGCTGCACTTCCGCATCGCCGCGCATCTGCGCCGTACCGGCGACGAGGACGGCGCCGCCCGGAACTTCGCCGAGGCGGTGCGCCTCGCACCGCACGACTGGACGGTGCGTCGGGCGGCGATGCCGTTGCAGGGCGTCAGTCCGTTCGGCGAGGCGTTCCTCGAGATGGCCGCCGAATGGGAGGCGGCCGGGCGGCCGTACCACGGCCTCGCGGCCGAGCAGCGGGTCACGCCCGAGGACTGACCCCGGCCCGCCGCGGCGGGTCAGCCGGTGAAGGAGATCCCCGAGGCCGGGATCCCGCTCGGGGTCACGGTGACCACGCCCTGGGTGGTCGTGCCTGCCGCGGCCGAGGCCGGGACGGCCGTGGTCGTGGTGGCCGGGGTGGTGGTCGTGGTGGTGGGCGCTGCCGGGGTGGTGGTGCTCGTGGTGGTCGTGGTGGTGGTGGTCGTCGTGGTGGTCGTCGTGGCCGACGGTCCGATCGCCACATTGGTGGAGGTGGCGGTGGCCGCGGGGTCCCCGCCGGCGTTCTGGTAGCGGAGCGTCACCGTGTACGTGCCGGTGGCGAGGCCCGCGCTGCAGTTGGCGGGGGACTCGCTGACGATCGACGCAACCGTGACGGCCGAGGTGCCGAAGGTCCACGTGAAGTTGATCGACTGCGAGTCGGTGAGCGTCCAGGTGCAGCTCCCGGCGCCGGATCAGATGATCTGCACCGAACCGGCCAGCGGCGTGTCGGGCAGCACACCGGTCACCGTCACGGTGGTCGGGTTGAGGCTGCCCGTCGCCGGCGAGGTGAGCGACGGCGGATTGGTCGCGGCCCCGGCGGGCGGTGCGGCGGTGGTGGTGACGGCCACGGTGACCGCGCCCGCGAGCAGGGCGGCGGTGGCGAGGAGCGACAGGAGGGGAGCTCGGCGCATTCCTCAGGCTAGGGATCCGGTGCGCGGAACCGGCGCGGAACCGGCGCGGTGAAGGTCAGCCCCGGGCGGCCCGGCTGGGCGCCACGCGTGGCGGCTCGTCGGGCATCTTCGGGTAGACGGGCGGCCACGGCGCGTCGGGCCGCCCCGCCGCACGGTCCGCGGCCCAGAGCTCGAGGAGCGGCCCGAGATCCGACGGTTCCCGTGGGGTGGCCCAGGGGTCGCCAGTGGCGGCCACGCGTCCGGGCACGCTCCGGATGGTCAGGTCGTCGGGCACCACGGCCTCGAGGTCGTCCCACGTGATCGGACAGCTCACCTGCGCGCCCACCCTGGGCCGCGCCGACCACGCCCCGAACACCGTCTTGTGGGGTGCGTTCTGGTTGAAGTCCACGAACACCCGCGGCCCGCGCTCCTCCTTCCACCAGGCGTCGGTGCAGAGGGTCGGGTGCCGACGGGCCAGCTCGCGGGCGAGCGCCACCGCCGCGGCGCGCACGGTGACCGCGTCCCACCGAGGCGCCAGCGGGACGTACACGTGGAGGCCGCGGCTGCCGGAGGTCTTGACCATCGCCGTCATGCCGAGCTCGTCGAGGAGCGCCCGGGTGGCGAACGCCGCGGCGCGTACGTCGTCGAAGGTGACCCCGGGCTGCGGGTCGAGGTCCACCCGGAGCTCGTCGACCGCCTCGGGCGCCACGATCGGGCCGTTGTCGACCACCTGCTCGGTGGCGGCCGGTGCATCGGCCCGGTACGGCCACACGTGGAAGCCGAGACATCCCTGGCCCACGGCCCACACGACGTGCGCGAGGTCGTCGACCACCAGCGCGTCGGACGTGGTGCCGTTGGGGGTCGACACCACGGTGGTGCGGAGCCACTCGGGCGCGGTGCGGGGGATCCGCTTCTGGAAGAAGTCGTTGCCGCCGACCCCGTCGGGGAACCGCTGGAGCAGAACCGGCCGCCCGCCCATCGCTCCCATCACCGCGTCGCCGACCGCCAGGTAGTACCGCACGAGGTCCAACTTGGTGTCGCCGTGCCGCGGGAAGAACACCTTGTCGGGGCTGCTCACCCGGACGACACGGCCGGCGACGTCGAGCTCCACCGGTTCGCCGTGCGCCGACCGGCTGGACTCGCTGCGGGCCGCCATCGGCTCACCGTACCCACGTGCGGGCCGGCCCGGTCGGGACCGGTCCGCCCGGTCAGGTCCGACGCGCGCGGGCCCGGCGGTGGCCGAGCACCACCGGCACGGCGCACAGCACGGCGTAGGCCGCGACCACGCCCCAGAACAGGGGATCGCCGGGACGTTCCAGGTAGCGGGCGAGGCCGACGCCCACCGCGGGCGCGGCGAGCAGGCTCAGGACCACCTGGCGGGGGGCGGAGTACCGGGCGAGGCCGAGGTGCTCGGCCCACCACTCGACGACCACCGGCACCGGCAGGAGGACCAGCAGCCACGGGTCGAGCGCGGTCGGCCAGCGCAGCCCGGCGAGCGCGGCGAGGAGCACCGCGAACGTTGTCGGCCAGAACCACAGGCAGCGGCGGCACACGTGGGTGTGGCCGATGCGCGCGCAGCGGTCGTAGTCCTCGGGCCAGTGGTGGCTGAGCCACAGCGCCGTGTGTCGTTCCACCCCGTCCCATCGGCAGGTCGGCCCCGGCCCGTGAGCCACGGTGCCGAGGTTCGGCGGTGACGACGCGGTCTCAGTCGGCCATGAGGCGGCCCATGGCCGCGCAGACCTCGGTGGCCACCGCCATGCCGTCGGGCAGCACGCCCATCCCGAAGAACCCGTGGACCATGTCGTCGTAGCAGCGGTAGGTCACGGGCACGCCCGCGTCCTCGAGACGGTCCGCGTAGGCCCGACCCTCGTCGCGGAGCGGGTCGAACCCCGCGGTCACCACCACCGCCGGGGCGGTACCGGTGAGGTCCTCGGCGAGCAGGGGCGATGCCAGCGGCGAGTCCCGGTCGGCCGGGTCGGGTAGGTAGTGGGCGCGGAACCACTCCATGTCGGCCCGGGAGAGGAAGAACCCGTCGCCGAAGAGCTCGTGGGACCGGGTGTCGAAGTGGGCGTCGGTGGCCGGGTACACGAGGCACTGCGCCACGGGCGGGGGAACGTCGCCGTGGCGAGCGACCGCGGCCACCACTGCGGCCAGGTTGCCGCCGGCCGAGTCGCCCATCACGCCCACCCGGCCGGGGAGCACACCGAGCTCGCCGGCGTGCTCGTGGACCCACCGGTAGGCGGCGAGCGCGTCGTCGACCGGCGCCGGGAACGGGTGCTCGGGCGCGAGCCGGTAGTCCACGGCGACCACGACGCAGCCGGTCACGTCGGCCAGCAGCCGGCACGTGCCGTCGTGGGTGTCGAGGTCGCCGACCACCCAGCCGCCGCCGTGGAAGTAGACGATGGCGGGCGCCTCGCCGAGCCGGCCGAGTCGCCGGTAGGTCCGGACCGCGAGCGGGCCGCCGGGTCCCGGGATCCGCCGGTCCGCCACGTACACGCCGCGCCGGGTGGGCATCCCGGTGGCCGCCGCGCTGCGCATCCTCGCCCGGCGCTCCGCCACGTCGAAGCTCGACTCGGTGAGCTTGAGTCGCTCGCCCAGCACCACGAGCGCCTGCAGCGACCGGTTGAGGACCCGTCCGTCGATCTCCACCGGCGGGGCACCGATCAGTCGGGCGAGCGCCGGCTCGGGCAGGCCGAGCAGGCGCCGGGCAGCGCGGCCCAGGGGGGTCCAGCGGTCGTCGGGCACCGGCACCGACACAGTCCCGGACACGCTCGTCAGTCCTTGTAGAAGGCGGGGCTGGTGGCGTCGGC
>JBMOJH010000097.1:0-13037 GCA_049316905.1 Microthrixaceae bacterium
GAATTCTGCCCCTGGGTAGGGCCGAATTCTGCCCTCACCCCCTCGTGGAGCTGGGGGGAATCGAACCCCCGTCCGCCAGGTGGTCACCGGACCCGCTACGACCATTCCCGACTTCGCCACTCGACAGCCGTGGCACCGGCGGGTCGGCTGACCGAGGTCAGCTGCCGGGTCTTTCCCCGACGTCAGCGGTCTTTCACGCCGTCAGCGGTCTCTCCCTGCGGTCCACCCCCACTTCTGTTGCCGGGCTGTGGGGGTCCGGCCCCGTGCGCCATTGCTGGTCACGATGACTCTCTACCTCCTGAGTTGGATCAGGCGGCGAGAGCGAACTGCTCGTTGGCGGTTCTTTGGTGTCCCCGTTTAAGGAGTCTGAGACAACTCCGGTCGCACATCCGACTTCCAGGTCCCAACGTCGAAACCAGTCAGCCCCGTTGTGTTGTGCGCCAACCCTACCCGGCCGCTCCGACACCGGTCCCGCGGGATTCCCCCGGCCCGGCCCGTCGGCGGGTCCGGCGGTGATGAAGCCAGGACCCGACGAGCACCAGCACGGTGGTGACCACCAGGGTGATGCCGAGCGCCCACTCGGCGAGCGATCCGGCGGCCGCGGCGGAACCGGCCCGGGTGGGGGCCTGGTCCGGGCCGGTGAAGTCGAGCAGGTCGAGGTAGAGGCGTCGCGCGGCGTCAGGCTTGCCGGCCTGCCCGGGCAGGAAGCCGTGGTGGACCATCCAGACCTGGCCCTGGTCGTCGAAGAACTCCTGGCCGCCGGGGCCGGAGTACCGCTGGGCGGTGCGCATCCACGGCTTGTCCTGCGGCTTGCGGCACGGTCCGGTCACCGACTCGCAGATGGCCACACCCACGGCGTAGTTCGGCGTGTTCCAGTCGTTCGCCGAGTAGAAGAGGTCGACCTTGTCGCCGTTGCGCACCATCGACGGCGCCTCGACCAGGTTCGCCTCCCACTTCTGGTCCGCGGTGAGGAGCAGGTTGGGCGGGCCCATGAGCGCCATCCCGTCGGGCGACAGCGGCTGGGAGTACAGGTTCGTGGGCAGGCCGCAGCAGTCGCCGTCGCTCTTCCAGAGCAGCCACGGGTCACCCGAGCCATCGACGAACACGCTGGGGTCGATCGCCCCGCCCTGGCCCGTCGGGCACACGAAGGGCTCGTCGGAGTCGTCGGTGAAGGGTCCCGCCGGGTTGTCGGCGGTGGCCACCGAGATGCACTGCAGTGCCTCGCTGCCGTCGTCCGCCGCGGGGGCGGGCGTCACGTAGTACATGACGTAGGTGCCGTTCGGGCGGGCGTACACGGCCGGGGCCCACTGGGAGCCCTTGGTGGTCCAGTCCGGCAGGTTCGGCAGTGCGTCACCGAGGTACCGGCCCTCGCTGTCGGCCGTCGAGCGCGGCACCTCGACCACGGGGATGTTCGCGAGTCCGGTGTTCGTGGCATAGAGGTAGACCGCGTCCGGCTCGGCGAGGGCGAAGGGGTCCGCGAAGTCGCCGGGAAACACGGGGGAGCCCTCCAGGAGTGCGGCCAGCACGTCGAGTCGGACCGGCTGGCCGGACCGGGGGCCCGGACCGATGGGGCCGCGGCTGGCGGGGCGCTGCCCGGCGGAGTCGGTGCTGCTGGTGGTCCGGGCAGCGGCAGGGGTGGTGGTCGTGGTGCTCGTGGTCGTTGTGCTCGTGGTGGTCGCCGCTGACGCAGCGGCAGCGGTGGGATCCGCGCCGGCGCCCGGCCCGATCGCCACACCGAGGGCGAGGCCGGCCGCGACCAGCACCGTGGCGGCGAGCGCCACTGCGCCGGCGGAGCGCGTGAGGGGGCGCGTCGAGGAGCGGGTGGTGGCCATCGTGAACCGATCGGCTGGGAACAACGGGATCTGAGGCCGTTCGGACGGGGGTACCGCCCCGTGGTCGTTCAGTCGGATCGCCGCCGGCTCCGGGAGATCTCGCGGGCGGCCTCCCGATCGGCGTCGCGCCGGGCGATGTCCTGACGCTTGTCGGCCTGTTTGCGACCCCGGCCCACCGCGAGCTCCACCTTCAGGCGACCGTCCTTGAAGTACATGCGGAGCGGCACCAGCGACAGGCGCTCGGTCTGCATGCGGTGCCGGAGGCGGTCGATCTGGTGGCGGTGCAGCAGCAACTTCCGGGCCCGGAGCGGCTCATGGCCGGTGTGGGCCTGGGCGTGGGAGTAGGGCGCCACATGCAGGCCGTGCAGCCACACCTCGCCGCCGTCGATCACCGCGTACGCATCGGAGAGCTGCACCTTCGACTCGCGCAGGCTCTTCACCTCGCTCCCGCGCAGCACGATGCCGCACTCGAAGCTGTCCTCCAGCTCGAAGTTGCGGCGGGCCTGCCGGTTGGTGGCCACGATCTGTTCGCCGGTCGGCTTCATCGGTACGGGGGCTGCATCGTCTCGTGAGCGGGGCGCGGCGCCCGGGGGCGCGGCGTCATGGGAACGCAGAGGGTACCGGGGCTAGGTTGCCGCCCGTGCTCGTGATGGACCGCGCCCTGCACGCCGCGATGGTCGCCCACGCCCTCCGCGGCTTCCCGCTCGAGGCGTGCGGGCTCCTCGCCGGCGACCCCGACGGGACGGTCCGGCACTTCTACCCCTGCGAGAACGTGGCGGCCTCGGCGAAGGTGTACACGGTCGCCCCGAAGGACCACCTGCGAGCCGATCGTGACGCGGAGGCCAACGGGTGGCAGGTGATCGGGGTGATGCACTCGCACACCCACACCGATGCCTGGCCGTCGCCCACCGACGTGGCCCAGGCGCCCGACCCCGACTGGCACTACGTGATCGTGTCGCTGCGCGACGACGAGCCGTCGCTGCGGTCGTTCCGGATCGCCGACGGCGCGATCACCGAGGAGCCCGTGGCCGTCCCGGGGATCACCGAACCGGACTGAGCCCGACCCCGCCGGGCGGGTGTCACTCCTCGCGGGTGGGCGCCCCGGACCCGCATTCCCTACCATTGAGGTCGGGAATCAGTCCCGCCGGGAGAACGTTCACAGGAACCGCATGACCGTCCACGCCTCCGTCCTCGAACTCATCGGCAACACGCCGATCGTCGACGTGTCCCAGCTCAGCCCCAACCCCGCGGTGCGCATCCTGGGGAAGATGGAGGGCCAGAACCCGGGCGGCTCGGTGAAGGACCGCATCGCGCTGGCCATGGTCGACGAGGCCGAGGCCGACGGCACGCTCGCCCCCGGCGCCACGATCATCGAGCCGTCGTCCGGCAACACCGGCATCGCGCTCGCCATGATCGCCCGGGTCCGCGGCTACCACCTGAAGATCGTCCTGCCCGAGAACGTGTCGATCGAGCGCCGCCAGCTGCTCGAGGTCTACGGCGCGGAGATCATCCCGTCACCCGGTGCCGAGGGGTCCAACGGAGCGGTGCGCCGGGCGCAGGTCCTGGCGGCCGAGCACCCCGAGTGGGTGTTCCTCTACCAGTACGGCAACGAGGCGAACCCCCGGGCCCACTACCGCACCACCGGGCCCGAGATCTGGCGCGACGTGCCCGAGATCACCCACTTCGTCGCCGGCCTCGGCACCTCCGGCACGCTGCTCGGCGTGGGCACGTACCTGAAGGAGCAGAACCCCGACGTGAAGATCTTCGCGGTGGAGCCGCCGTCGGGGGAGACCGTGGAGGGCCTCCGCAACCTCGACGACGGCTACATCCCGCCGGTGTTCGACAAGTGGGGCGGCTTCGACCTGCTCGACGGCAAGTCGATCGTGCGGCCGAAGGACTCGCTCGAGTACACGCGCCGGCTCACCGAGGTGGGCATCTTCTCCGGTATCTCCGCCGGTGCCGCCCTCGCCGGGGCCTGCAAGGTCGCCGACCGCATCGACTCCGGCGTGGTGGTGTTCATCGTCTGCGACTACGGCTGGAAGTACCTCTCCACCGGCGCATGGACGCTCGACATCGACGACGCCGTCGCGAACGCCGAGAAGGTCATCTACTTCTAGGTGGTTCGGGTCCGCAGTTCCCGGGGTTCGGGGTCGGCGGCCATCCGGTCGGTAGCGTTGGGGCGTGGCGGAACGGCCCATCGGGATGTTCGACTCCGGTTTCGGCGGACTCACCGTGGCCCGCGCCGTGATCGACCTGCTGCCGGCGGAGGACCTCGTCTACCTCGGCGACACCGGCCGCTACCCGTACGGCCCCCGCGAACTCGACGAGGTGGCCCGCTTCGCCCACCAGATCGCCGAGGAGTTGGTGCACGGTCGCAACGTGAAGTTGCTCGTGGTGGCGTGCAACACCGCCGCGGCCGCGGCGCTCGAGTCGCTGCGTGACCGATTCGAGGTGCCGGTGATCGGGGTGATCGAGCCCGGTGCCCGCGCGCTCGCGTCGGCCACGGTCACGGGCCGGGTCGGCGTGATCGGCACGGTCGGCACGATCAACTCGGGCGCCTACCAGCGCGCCGTGGCCGCCGAGTCCGACGACCTCGAGCTCGTGGCCCTGGCGTGCCCCGGGCTCGTCGAGTTCGTCGAGCGCGGTGAGTTCGCCACCGAGCAGGTGCACGTGCTCACCGAGCGGCTCCTCGCCCCGGCCCGTGACGCCAAGGTCGACACGCTGCTGCTCGGCTGCACGCACTACCCCTACCTGGCCCGCACGATCAGCGACGTGATGGGCCGCGACGTGGTGCTCGTGTCCTCGGCGGACGAGACCGCGTTCGAGGTCCGCCGGGTGCTCACCGACGCAGGGCTGCAGGCGCCGGCGGGTCGTCGCGGCGAGGCCACCTTCGTGACCACCGGCGACGTGCACTGGTTCGAGGAGCTGGGCCGTCGCCTGCTGGGCCCGGAGCTCGACCGGGCCGAGCGCCTCGGTTGGGACTGACCGGGTGGGACCGACCGCGTGGCGGTGACCTCGTGCGCGGTGACCGGGTGACGGCCGGCGGGCTCACGGTCACGGTGCTCGGCTGTTCCGGGACGTACTCGGCGGCGCACAACGCCTGTTCGGGGTTCCTGGTGCGCGGCGGCGGCACCACGGTGGTCCTCGACTGCGGGCCCGGGACCCTGGCCAACCTCCAGGAGCACGTCTCGCTCGACGTGGTGGACGCGGTGGTGGTCAGCCACGAGCACCCGGACCACTGGCTCGAGGTGCCGCTGCTCCGCCACGCGTGGCGGTACGGGTGGGGCACCCGGCGCACCGGGGTGCCGCTGTTCACCACCGCCGGCACCGCTCGGCTGGCCGACGGCCTCACCGACGGCCGCCTCGACGACACGTTCGACGTCACCGAGGTCCGTGACGGCTCGGATTTCGACGTGGGGGCGCTGGCCGTGTCGTGCTCCCGGACCGCGCACAGTGTGGAAAGCCTGGCGGTGCGGGTCGAGCACTGCGGCACCGCGGTGGGCTACACCGCGGACACCGGTGCCGACTGGCGCATCGCCGAGCTCGGCGACGGCCTCGACCTGGTCGTCGCCGAGGCCACGTTCCTCGCCACCGACGGACTCACCGGGATCGGGAGCGTGCACATGACCGCGGCGCAGGCGGGGGAGTCCGCCGCGGAGGCCGGGGCGGCCCGGCTGGCGCTCACCCACGTGCTGCCCGGGCGTTCGTGGGCGGAGGCGGTGGCGGAGGCGACCGCCGCCTATGGTGCGCCGGTCGACGCGACCGCCCCCCACCGAACGTTCGAGGTCGGCGTCGGGTCCGCTCCCGCCTGAGCGGACCGCCACCTTCCGAGATCCAGGAGACCCCCGTGAGACCCGACGGACGCCAGCCGAACGAACTCCGCGACGTGACCTTCGAGCGTGACCACACCGAGTTCGCGCCCGGGTCGGTGCGCGTCACGTTCGGCAGCACGGTCGTGCTGTGCACCGCCATGCTCGACGACGACGTGCCCCGATGGATGCGCGGGAGCGGCAAGGGTTGGGTCACCGCCGAGTACTCGATGCTGCCCGGATCGTCGCCCGAGCGGATCCGGCGGGAGACGAAGGGCCCGAAGGGTCGTACGCAGGAGATCCAGCGGCTGATCGGCCGGTCGCTGCGGTCCGTGTGCGACATGGTGGCCCTCGGTGAGCAGCAGATCCTCGTGGACTGCGACGTGCTGCAGGCCGACGGTGGCACCCGCACCGCGTCGATCACCGGTGCGTACCTCGCCCTGCACGACTGCCTCACCCGGATGGTGCAGGCGAAGCTCCTGGCCGCCAACCCGTTGACCGACCTGCTCGCCGCGATCTCGGTGGGCATCGTCGACGGGGTGCCGTGTCTCGACCTGCCGTACGTCGAGGACTCGAGGGCCGAGACCGACATGAACGTGGTGATGACCGGCAGCGGCGCGTTCGTGGAGGTGCAGGGCACTGCAGAGGGAGCGCCGTTCTCGCGGAGCGAGCTCGACGAGCTGCTGGGCCTCGCCGAGCAGGGCATCGGCCGGCTGTGCGACCTGCAGCGCGAGTACCTGGAGGTGCCGCCCGCGCCGCGCCGCCTCGGGCGGTGAGCGCTCCGCACGACGGGGTCGGTCCCTGGTCGGCGGACGGGCCGCGGCAGATCGTGCTGGCGTCGGCCAACCCGAAGAAGGCCGACGAGCTCCGGGCGATCCTGTCGGCCTCCGGTCTCGAGGTGGAGCTCCTGGCCCGGCCCGACGACGTGCCCGACGTGGTGGAGGACGCCCCCGACTTCGTGGGCAACGCCCGGCTCAAGGCCGTGGCGCTGGCCGCGGCGACGGGGGAGTGGGCGCTGGCCGACGACTCGGGCCTCGAGGTCGACGCGCTCGACAGCGAGCCGGGGGTCCACTCGGCCCGCTACGCGGGCGAGCCGTCGGACGACGCCGCCAACGTCGCGCGACTCCTGGCCGAGCTCGAGCGGGTGGGGGCGACCGACCCCGCGGCGCGCACCGCCCGGTTCCGCTGCACGATCGTGCTCCGGTCGCCCGAGGGTGCCGAGCTGGTGGCCGATGGTGTGGTCGAGGGCAGGATCGTCGGCGAGGTGCGGGGCTCGGGCGGGTTCGGCTACGACCCGGTGTTCGTGCCGGACGAGGGCGACGGACGGACCTTCGCGGAGATGTCGGCGGAGGAGAAGCACGCCATCTCGCACCGGGGCCGGGCGCTGGCCGCGCTGGTCACCCGCCTGACCCCCTGACCGCCGCCTCCGCCCCCACCGCAATTGGTGCAAGAACCCGCGGTTCAGGTCGGATTCGGCGCCAATTCGGCCGTTGGGGCAGTGCTGCGGGTCGGCGGGATGTCGCCGCAGGGTCGCGCTCCCCGGTGACAACAGCCGGCGGGGCGATCAGCGTGTCGCCGTGGATCCGGACGCCCGAGTGGCCCGTGTCGCCGCTGATCGTCACGGCATCGTCTCCCGCGACGACGCCCGCTCCGCTGGTCTCTCGGACCGACAGATCCTCACCCGCGTGCGACTCGGCCGGTGGGAGCAGGTTCATCCCGGCGTCTACCGGATCGCAGGTGCACCGGGTGGCGAACTGGCCGAGCTCGCTGCCGCGTCCGTCTGGACCGCTGGTGTCGGGTCGCACCTGAGCGCGGCCTGGCTGCTCGGTCTGGTGGATCCCGCCCCGCCGCGCCCGGAGGTCACCGTCGGTCGGTCGCGGACGTCATCCCGGGCCCGGGTGCGGGTCCACCGGACCGCCGATCTGCTCGGATCGGACACCGTCACCCGCCGGGGGATCCGCTGCACCACGGCGACCCGGACGTGCATCGACCTCGGTGCGCGGCTCGGTGTCGCAGGGCTGGAGCGGGTGATCGACCGGGCGCTGCATCTGCGGCTCACGCACATCGACCGGCTGATCCTGCGGTTCCTGCAATTGGCCCGCCCGGGCCGTGACGGCATCGCGGCGGTTCGCCAGGTGCTCACGGTCATGGATCCCGCTCTGGCGCCGGCCGAGAGCGACCTGGAGACACTCCTGCTCCAGATCCTCCGGGACCACGGCGTGCCCCTGCCCGTCCGTCAGCACGCGCTCGAGGTCGAGGGTCGCAGCGTCCGGGTCGACCTCTGCTACCCCGAGCACCGGCTCGTGATCGAGAGCGACGGGTTCGCCCATCACGGCGGTCGACTGGCCTTCGAGGACGACCGGGAACGCCAGAACCTGTTGGTGCTGGCCGGCTGGCGAGTGCTGCGGTTCACGTGGCGCCAGATCTGCAACCAGCCGGCATGGGTGGCCCAGCAGGTTCGCCGAGCGCTGGCGGCCTGAGTCGGTCCTGGCGTCAATTGGTGCGGGAGCCAACGGTTCGGGGCGGATCCGGCACCAATTGCGGTCCGGGCAAGGGTGGGCCGGGGTCGTGGGTCACCAGTTCCGCAGGTCGACCGCCCACGTCTCGACGACGTCCTCGCCGTCGACCACGTGGATCCGCTCGTGGTAGGCGACCGTGGGGTCCACGTGCGCCGGCACCATCATCCGCCGCTCGCCGACTGCCGGCAGCCCACCGTCGTCGCCCGGACCGTCCGGTGCCAGGAACGTCGTGTGCTCGTCGGAGCAGAAGAACACCTCGAAGCCCTCGAGGGTCGGGTTGCCGTGGTCCATGCCGAATGCCTTGAGCCCGGCGTCCACCACACCCCAGCCCCGCGTCGGCGACGTCGACGTGACCGTCACTGCGACCCGCAGCGCCTGCTCGAACGGCAGCCCGAGCCGGGCGTAGTGCGTGTCCATCAGCAGGTACGACCCGGCCTGCACCTCGTCGGCCCAGTCGTGCAGGTCGTAGGTGCCGGTGCCGCCGGACGACACGAGACCGCCGCCCACGTCCTCGTGGGCGCGCCGCAGGCGCTGCATCGCCCGGGCCAGCGCCTCGGTGCGTTCGGCCCGGTCCGGGTTGCCCACGATGTGGCCCTCGTAGCCCATCACGCCGCGCACCTCGAGGCCGCGGGACCGGGCCAGGTCGGCCACCCGCCCCGCCTCTTCTGGTGGACAGCCGCACCGCGGGAGCCCGACGTCGACGTCCACGAGCACCTCGGCCCCGGCCGCCGCAGCCACCTCGACGGTCTCGGGTGAGTCGACCGCCACGGTGATCCGGGCGTCACCCCGGGCGACCAACGCCCGGAGCCGCGCCGCGTCGAGGGTCTCGTTCGCCAGGAGCAGGTCCTCGCCGAGGCCGGCCGCGGCCATGCCCTCCATCTCTCGCAGCGTGGCGCAGCAGAACGTGCGGTGACCGCCCCGCTCGGCCACATGGCGTGCGAGGCCCGTCGACTTGAACGCCTTCACGTGCGGGCGCAGTGCCGGCCCGGGGCGGGCGGCCGTCATGGTGTCGATGTTGCGGTCGAGCGCCGCGAGGTCGACCACGAGGGCCGGGGTGGGCAGGTCGTGCACCTTCATCGGTGCCGACGGTAGGCGCTCAGTAGGCGGGCGGCCCGCTCCGACCCCGGGCGCGCCCGGCTCGGCCCTCGGCGTCCTGGCGGGGTGCCGCGTCGTGCCGGGCTGCATGGCCGTGCGGCGACGGTTGGCAGGTCGGGCAGAACCAGATCGGTCGGCCGCCGAGCACCAGGGTGGCCAGCTCGGTGCCGCACCGGCGACAACGGTCCCGGTGGTACACGTACAGGCGGTCGTCGCTGCGCATCCGGGACCGGGGCCGCCCGATGTCGTCGGGCTCGGTGGTGACGATCCGGCCCAGCCGCACGCCCACGCTCAGCAGCTCCACGGTGCGGGCCCAGAGTTCGTCGAACTGCAGGTCGGTCAGCGCCCTCGACTCGGTGGCGGGGTGGATGTTGCAGAGGAACAGCAGCTCGGCGCGGTACACGTTGCCGATGCCGGCGATGATCCGCTGGTCGAGCAGCGTGGCGCCGATGGGCCGGGAGGTGCGGGCGAGCCGCTCGCGGGCCAGTTCGGGGTCGGGATCCGAGCGCAGCGGGTCGGGGCCCAGCCCGGCGACGATCCGGTCCTGCTCCTCGGGCGTGAGGAGCTCGCAGCGGGTCGGCCCGCTCAGGTCCCAGGTGGCCCGGCCGCCCTCGAGGCGGAGCCGCACCGCGCCCGTCGGGTCCGGCGGCGGCGAGGGCCGGCGCCGGAACTTCCCGATCAGTCCGAGGTGGACGTGCAGCACCTCGCCCGTGCCGAAGTCGCAGAACAGGTACTTGCCCCACGCGTCGGCCCGGCGCAGCGTGGCGCCGTCGAGCGCTGCGGCACCGTCGGCGAAGCGGCCCTGCGGCGAGGACGCGACCACCCGATCACCCTTCAGGGTGGAACGGAGGTCGCGGGCGAGGCGGTGGATCGTGTGACCCTCGGGCACGGCGGGAGTCTGCCGCGTCACGGGTGGGCCCCTTCAGGCGGCCCGGTCAGGCCAGCCTCGCAGGATCTTCGGATCCTGCACGCCCGATCCGGGCGTTGCGGACCCCTGTTTCCCGGTGGAGAGCCGCTGCGCGCTCAGCCGAACACGATCGTGCGGTTGCCCCAGGGGAGCACCCGGTGCTCCAGGTCGGCGCGCACCGCCCGGGCCAGCACCGTCACCTCGAGGTCCCGACCCTTGCGGGCCAGGTCCTCCACGCTGTCCTTGTGGCTGACCCTCGCCACGTCCTGGTCGATGATCGGGCCCTCGTCGAGGTCCTCGGTCACGTAGTGGGCCGTGGCGCCGATCACCTTCACGCCCCGCTGGTGGGCCTGGCGGTACGGCTGGGCGCCCACGAACGCGGGCAGGAACGAGTGGTGGATGTTGATGATGCGGTTCGGGAACGTGTCCACCACCGCGGGCGAGAGGATCCGCATGTACCGGGCGAGCACGACCCGCTCCACCCGTTCGGCGACCAACAGGTCGAGCAGCGCCGCCTCCTGCGCGCCGGGGTCGTCGCCCACGGGCAGGTGGTGGTGGGGGATGCCGTGGAACCGGGCCAGTTCGGCGTGGTCGGGGTGGTTCGACGCCACGAGCACCACCTCGGCCGGCAGCTCACCGGCGGACCACCGGCCCAGAAGGTCCACCAGGCAGTGCGGGGCCCTCGAGGCCAGGATCGCCAGCCGGGGTCGGTCGTCGGAGAACCGCACGTCGACCTGCATGTCGAAGCGCTCGGCAACCGGCCAGAAGGCCCGGAGGAGGTCGTCGCGGCCGAACGCGAAGCCCTCGAGCTCGAACTCGACCCGCTGGAAGAACACGCCGTCCTCGGGATCGGTGTGCTGTTCGGCGTCGACGATGTTGCCCCCGTGGCGCCACACGAAGTCGGCCACGGCGGCCACGACCCCGGTGCGGTCAGGGCAGGTGAGGAGCAGCACGGCGGTCGGACCCACGGAGGTGCACGCTACCGGCGGCGATCCTGCTTCCGGCAGGGCCGGTGCTGCTTCTGGCAGGGGGCCTGCTGGCGGCGGCGCGGGGCGTCTGGTGCGGACGGGGGGACTCGAACCCCCACACCCAACGGGTACCGGGACCTAAACCCGACGCGTCTGCCAGTTCCGCCACGTCCGCGTGACCGGCGCCCACGGTAGCCCCGGCGCGGCGCCCCCGACCGACCGCGTTAGCCTCGGCCACCATGCAGTCCCTCGAGACCACCGACCTCCCGCCCGGCCTCGCCGTCCCTCCCGTGGTGATGCAGAGCACCGGGATGGAGCCCTCGGCCGACATCTACAACCGCCTGCTCAAGAACCGCATCGTGTTCCTGGGTTCGGAGGTCAACGACCAGGTCGCCAACTTCATCACCGCCCAGATGCTGTACCTGGAGGGGGAGGACCCCGAGAAGGACGTCTGGCTCTACATCAACTCGCCGGGCGGCTCGGTCACGGCCGGCATGGCGATCTACGACACGATGCAGTTCATCACCCCCGACGTGGGCACGATCTGCATGGGCCTCGGCGCCTCGATGGGCCAGTTCCTGCTGTGCGCCGGCGCTCCGGACAAGCGCTACGCCCTCCCGCACGCCCGGATCATGATGCACCAGCCCTCCGCGGGGATGGCCGGCCAGGCGGCCGACATCGCGATCCAGGCGGAGCAGCTGAAGTACATCAAGGACCTGCTGGCCGGCCGGATCGCCGAGCACACCGGTCAGACCAAGGAGCAGATCAACATCGACTCCGACCGTGACCGGTGGTTCACCGCCGAGCAGGCCAAGGAGTACGGCATCATCGACCACGTGATCGTGCGCCGCGGCGAGATGCGCTGACCGCCGCCCTCCCGGGGCGCCCCGTCAGGGCAGCGCCCTGCGGAGATCGCCGGATGGGAACGACGACGGGCCGGCCCCGGAGGGCCGGCCCGTCGTTCGCGTCCGGGGAAGGTGCGGTGCCGGCTCAGCCGGCGAAGACCTGCACCACGAAGTAGCGGCCGCCCGACTCCGCCACGCCGGTGCCGATGCGGTTGTAGGCACCGTTCAGGATGTTGCTCCGGTGGGGGGCGCTGTTCATGAACAGGTTGTGCATCTCCGCGACCGAACCGGCCATGCCGACGTTCTCGCCGAGGATCCGCCAGTTGTCGCCGGCCCCGTCCGCGAGCACCGAATGGCTCGCCGCACCCCGGGCGGCCATGACCTCGGCCCATGCCTGTGCCTTGTTGATCAACGTGGGGTCCCAGCGGAGCGGACCGATGCCACGCGTGCTCCGGACCTCGTTGACGTACTTGGCCGACTCGGCCGCAGCGGCGTTCCTCGTGCACGCGGACGCCACGAATCCGAGAGCGAGGAGGAGCGCCATCGGTAGGGCCAGACGTCGAACGGTTCGCATGGTGTACCTCGGGGAAGGGGGTTGGGAGGACGGGCTCCGGGGTGCCGGCCCCGGCAACTGCTTCATTTCGATCTGGTGACGATCACATTGCTATCACTCGTGGGTGGGGGCCAGTTGGATCTGACGAACCCATCGGCAGCAGGGCGCCGGTTCTGACGTTTCCGCAGTGATTCGTGCCGGGTTGGCGGGACGGATGCGCCCGGCCGTGAACGCGGGTCACGCCCCCAGGTTCACACCGCAGGTGTCCGCCGCCCAGGCGGTCACCGCCGAGCCGTCGTCGCCCAGTTCGCCCAGGCGCCGGTTCAGCTGCTCCCGGCGGCGCTCGACCTCGGCCGGTTCGGCGGCTCCGGCCCCGCTCGGGGCCGCCGTGGTCGGGGGCGGCGCGGTGGAACCCGTGCCCGCCGCCGGATCCGTCGGCCCGCCGGGAGTTGATGACGGAGTGGTGCTCGTCGGGCTCGCTCCGGAGCCGGGCCCGCGGGTGACCGGGG
>JBMOJH010000098.1:0-12926 GCA_049316905.1 Microthrixaceae bacterium
CAGTGGGTCGGGCGGGCGCAGTGGGTCGGGCGGGCGCAGTGGGTCGGGCGGGCGCAGTGGGTCGGACAGGCCGGCCGGGTCCTCCCGGGGCACCGGTCGCACCACACCGGGCCGGCCGCTCAGCGCACGGTCGGTGCTCGCCTCGACCCTGCTCGGCACCGTCCCGCCCCGCATGCCCGCGGACCGCCTCGTGCGGGTGGGCGTGCTCTTCGGCCTCGCGGACGGCACGGTCCGCACCGCGCTGTCGCGCATGGTGGCCGCCGGAGAGCTCCGCCGCGACGACCGGGGTCGGTACGAGCTCGCCGGCGATCTGCTGCGTCGGCAGCGTCGCCAGCTCGACAGCCGCTCGGCCGGCACGACCGAACCCGGCGGTCGGCCCGGGGACTGGTCGGGCCGGTGGGTCCAGGCCGTGGTGGTCGAGGGCGCCCGTGGCGCGACGGACCGGGCGGCCCTGCGCCGGGCCATGGCGCGGCTGCGACTGGCCGAGCTGCGCGACGGCGTGTGGCTGCGGCCCGACAACCTGGATCCGGCCCGCGACCCCGAGGAGCGGCGGGTGGTCGACGCCCAGTGCCGGTGGTTCGGCGTCGAGCCCGGCCACGACGACGAGCTCGCCGCCACCCTGTGGGACCTGGCCGGTTGGTCCGACGCGGCGATGCAGCTGCGGCGGGCGATGGCGGGGATGGTCGGCCGGCTCGACGACGGGGACGTGACGGCGCTCGCCGATGGCTTCGTGCTCTCGGCGCAGGTGCTGCGCCACCTCGTGGCCGACCCGCTGCTGCCCCCCGAGCTGCTCGGCCGGCGATGGGCCGGCGGGCCGCTCCGCTCCGACTACGACCGCTTCGACGCCGCCTTCCGGGCGACCCTCCGCGGCTGGCTCGACGACGACCCCCGGTACGGTGGTCGGCCGTGACCGTGCCGCAGGACCCGCACCCCCATCCGCCGACCCGAGACGCCGGTGCCCACGGCCCCGGCGCCTGGGACGAGCGCTTCTACTTCCGGCAGCTGCTCGCCGGTCGGGACTTCGCCGCGGCGGATCCGGTGGCGCGCCAGATGGTCAACTTCTCGTACCTGGTGGGCGACCGCATCACCGGCGAGTGCCTCGTGGTGGACCCGGCCTACTCGGCGGGCGAGCTCGTGGCCGCGGCCGCGGCCGACGACATGCGCATCACCGGCGCACTCGTGACCCACTACCACCCGGACCACTGCGGCGGCTCGATGATGGGCATGCAGATCGAGGGTGCGGCCGAACTGCTGGCGCTCGTGGACGTGCCGGTGCACGTACAGGCCGACGAGGCCGAGTGGGTGCTGAAGGTGACCGAGCTCGAGAGCGACGACCTCGCCCTGCACCGGCCCGGCGACACGGTGACCGTCGGGGAGATCCCGGTCCAGCTGCTCCACACCCCCGGGCACACGCCGGGCAGCCAGTGCTTCTACGTGAACAACTGCCTGATCTCCGGTGACACGCTCTTCCTCGACGGGTGCGGGCGCACCGACCTCCCCGGCGGCGACCCGGAGCTGCTCTACCGCAGCCTCCACGAGACGCTCGCCGCGGTGCCCGACGACGCGATCCTCTTCCCCGGCCACCAGTACTCCGTGGAGTCCTCCGACCTCCTCGGCGACACCCGGGCCCGCAACGTGGTGTTCAAGCCCCGCTCCCCGGAGCAGTGGCTGATGATGTTCGGTCCCGGCTGACCCGTCGACCCGGCGATCGGGCCGACCGTCGACGGCTCAGAAGGACGAGTCGAACGGGACCCACGTGTTGGCGTAGACGATCTCGGTGGTGCACAGCTCCTGGGCCTGGGG
Organism: Microthrixaceae bacterium; assembly: GCA_049316905.1. Taxonomy (GTDB): domain Bacteria; phylum Actinomycetota; class Acidimicrobiia; order Acidimicrobiales; family Microtrichaceae; genus CAIPVR01. The sequence continues at coordinate 1,804 of JBMOJH010000098.1, forward strand.
GCCGTCCCCGCTCGGCCCGCAGACCGGCACGGTGGTGTCGTCGATGAACAGCGACACGTCCCGGAGTTCGCCGGGCACCTGCCGGTCGCGGTCGGCGCCGATGCCGTGCACGCGGAAGGTGGGCACCTCGCCCGCCACGTTCGCGCCCCGGACCTCCACCGCGAGCTGGGTGCGGCTGCCGTCGGGCAGGGTCCCGGCGATCACCGCGTTGGGCGGGTCGCCGGCGAACACCTTCGGCCACGCGGCCACGAAGCGGCGGATCCCGACCGTATCGGCGTGACGCTGCGGCCGGTCCGTGAAGACGAGCACGTCACCGGTGCCCTGCAGGATGACGGCCTGCTCGACCCCGGGCGTCGTGGAACCCGCGGCAGGCGTCGCGGTGGCGGCCGTGCCGGTCAACGACATCAACACCTTCTCGGCGCCCTCCGACCCGGCGTTCCGCGCGGTGGGATCTCCGAGTCCCGCAGGGTCCCGGGTGCAGGCCGCGCCGGCGATCGCGAGCAGTCCGACGGTCACCCCGAGTGCGACCCACCGCCGATGGCCGATGCGATGGCCGTGCCCGACGCGATGGCGGAAACGGTCGCCGACGCGGTCGCCGACGCGGTCGCCGACGCGGCATTCGGGGCGGGCTGCGGAGTGGATCGGGGACACGTCGGACACCTCCGTGGTGGGACCGGTCGCCGGACCCAGTGTGCCGGGACGAACCGCGGCTCCCACCCGCTCCGGTGCGGCGCCGCGCGCCCCGGCAGGTCCCCCGCGACGGGCGGCCGCGGTGCGAGAGTTTCCGGGTGACCGACACGCCCACCGCCCCGCCGAGCGACACCGGCGGCGCGGCCGGCGCAGTGGGCACGGCCGACGCGCCCCACCTTGCCGACGCCCCGGCCGGTGGAGCGGGTGGGTCCGGGCTGTCGCTGCAGATGGGCAGCGGCCGTCAGCTCCCGCGCTGGTTCTGGCGGGCCGTGGTGGCGATCGTGGTCGTCATCGCGGGCTATCAGTTCGGTCGCACGATCTTCCTGCAGCTCTCCGGGCTGCTCGTGCTGCTCGCGGTGTCGCTCTTCCTGAGTTTCGCGGTGGAGCCCGCAGTGAACTTCCTGCAGGACCGCGGCTGGCGCCGCAGCCTCGCCACGTTGTTCTGCTTCTTCACCCTCTTCGTGGTGGCCGGGCTGTTCCTGTTCGTGATGGGCGGGCTGGTGGTGAACCAGGTGACCGACCTGGTGGAGAAGGCGCCCACCTACCTGGAGGACGCCAGCTCCTGGGTGAACGACACCTTCGGGACCGACATCACCACCGAGAACATCACCGACCAGATCGAGAGCTACCAGAACGATCTGACGGACCTCGCGCGCAATGTCGGCGGCCGCGTCCTGTCGGTCACCGGCACACTGGTGGGGCTGCTGTTCCAGGCGTTCACCGTGGGCCTGTTCAGTTACTACATGACATCGCAGGGTCCGCAGCTCCGACGCAACGTGTGCTCCGTGCTGCCCCAACGCAACCAGCGGACGGTGCTGCTGCTGTGGGAGCTCGCCATCCAGAAGACCGGCGGGTGGATCTACTCGCGTCTGCTGCTCGCCGCGCTGTCCTCGACGGTGGCGTGGGCGTTCTTCTCGCTCATCGGTCTGCCGTCGCCGCTGGCCCTCGCGCTGTGGGTGGGGCTCATCAGCCAGTTCATCCCGGCCATCGGCACCTATCTCGCCGGTGCCCTGCCGCTCCTGATCGCGCTGCTCAACCGTCCGATCACCGCGCTCTGGGTGCTGATCTTCATCATCGTGTACCAGCAGGTGGAGAACTACCTGCTGTCGCCGAAGATCACCGCCCAGACCATGGACCTGCACCCGGCGGTGGCGTTCGGCGCGGCCATCGCGGGCGGAACGCTGCTGGGCCCGATGGGGGCGATCATGGCGCTGCCGTTCGCGGGGGTGATCCAGGCGTTCGTGTCGACGATCCTCGACCGTCACGAGGTGATCGACTCGCACCTCACCGAGCTCGAGAGCATCCGCCGCACCGAGGGTGACGGCGCGATGCGGACCGCCATGAAGGCTGTCCTGCGCCAGCGTGCGGACGAGCAGGCCGAGGAGCGGACCGAGGAGCTGGCGGAGGAACAGGGCGGCGTTCAGGGCAGCGACCGGGGCGGCGACCGGGGCAGCGACCGGGGCGGCGACCGGGGCAGCGACCGTCCTGACCCGACCGACGCGTCCTGACCCGACGCGGACCGGCAGCGCCTCAGTCCGCCGGAAGGACGGTGAGCGGTTCGGCGGTGGCGGTGCGGTCGAGCAGGAACCGTCCGAGTGTCCGCAGCAGCCGGCCGCGGTCGTCGTCCCACACGAGGTGCGGCGATCGCCAGTGCAACAGGAGCGATCCGCCCCCGCCGGCGCGGTCACGCAACGGCAGCACCAGCGCCGAGTGCAGGCCGAGGTCGCCGAGCGTCGCGCCCCCGGGTCGGACCTGCAGCGCCCGCGCGTCGGGGACCATCAGGTAGCGGTCCGGCTGCAGGGGGGCGAGGCCCCAGGGGAACCAGTCCGCCGGAACGGGCGTGACCGGTGACGGCGTTCCGGTGGGCCGACGCCGTACCGGGACCACCACGCCGCGGCGCACCCGCACGAGGGCCGCGGTGTCGGCCCAGCCGGTGTCGCGGGCGAGGTCGAGTCCCTCGTCGAGCAGGCGCGGGGTGGTCCAGGTGTCCGCATGGTCCGCCAACCGGTCGACCGCGTCGCTCAGCGCACGCAGCGGCCGGAAGGGCCGTGGCACGTGGTGGTCCTGTCCCGCCATGTCACCCCGGGGATCGGCGCGGACGCTCCCCCACTGGAGAAAGGCCTGCCGCTCACCCACCCTTCCGCCATGCGCTGAAGGAGCCGATCGGTCCGTCGTGGGGCGCCACCAGCCACGGCCACGGGTGCACCACCGCGACGGTGGCGCCGAGGGCGCCGCGGCGGGCCCGTCCGCCCGGCACCGGGGTGAACGTGGTGGCGAGGGGGCCGCCGTCGCGCAATGCCGTCACCGGGTCGCCGAGGAGTACCTCCACCTCGCGTCGTTGCGCCAGGTCGGCGAGGCACTCGGCCAGGAACACCAGCCGGTGCCCCGCCAGGTGCAGGCGGGCGAGCAGCGGCTCGTCGAACACGAACACCGCGGGAAGGTCGAGGTGCGCGGCCAGCGCCGGATCCACGTCACCCAACGACTCCGCGGTGATCCACACCCGGGAGGGGGCGTCGCCGGTGCGGGCGGCCTCCGCCGGGCCCGCGGTGCGATCCGGGTCGGGGTCGCGGCGCAGCAGGGCCGGGGGCTCCACCGGGACCAGGTCCACCTCCGGCCACGCCTCCACCGGGCAGCGGTCCCGCAGTTCGCAGGCCCGGCACAACCCGGGTGCCCGGCGTTCCACCTGCCGGCGGGAGAAGCCGTAGGGCCGCCCGTTGCCCGCGCCGGTGGTCCACTGCCAGCCCAGCCGGTTCGCGGCGCGGGAGCCGTCGAGCAGGTGGCGGAACATCTCGTCCTCTCCCTCGGTCCAGCGCCGGTGCCCCCGTACGGTCCACTGCGAGGCGAGCCACATGCGGGCCTGATTGACCACCCATCCGTCCTCCCGCAGCTCGCGGAGCGCCCCGGCCAGGCACGGCACGGTGCCGCCCTCCGGGCGGGCCTCCTCCCACGGGTCGGGCGCAGTGTCGTCCACGGCGGGTGCGGCGCGCAGCGGTCTCGACGTGCGGTGGCCCAGGCGGGCGGTGAGGTGGCGCGCGTACTCCTGCCAGAGCAGCTCGTCGCGGAACTTCGCCATGTCGCGTCCGGGGCCGTCCCCGACGTGGTCCCACACCTCCTGCAGGGTCAGGAGTCCGTGGCGGATCCACGGACCCAGCCGCGATGCTCCCCGTCGCCCGGTGGGCCACACCTCGTTGCGCCGCGCCGCGTAACCCGTCACGTCGAAGCGTTCGAGCGCGGCCACGGCCGCGGACCGGCCACCGCGGAACGACGGTGCCGCCCGGACCCCGTCGGCGAGGTGGGCGAGGTGCTGCGCGACCCAGTCGGTCGCGTCGCCGGGCCGCGGCGTGGGGAGCGTCCGGTCAGCCACGCCGGCGCACCCGGATCGGACCGCGGGCCGTGGACGGATCCACCACCCGGCCGCCCTGTGTGATCTCCGCCCGACCGTCCGCGACCATCCGCCGGGCGGCCATCCGGGCCGGTTCCATCAGATCGCGCCACCCGTCCGGGTCCACCCGCCGGGCGGCCTCCGACGGACAGACCGTGGAGCCCGCGGCCCGGCCGCCGAGCAGTTCCATCAGGGCGTCCTCGAGTCGGCGGTCCACCTCGCCGAGCCGTCGGCGACGACACGCCGCGGAGCACCAGCGCACCTCGGTCGGCCCGGCGCGATCGGGCCTCGGGTCCATCCGCCGGCCGCACCGGGCACAGGTCCGCGTCCTCGCGTCGCCGCTCGCTGCGGTCCGGCCCCGTCGGCCCCGCGCCGCGCCGGGGCTCCGTCGGTCCATGGACCGGGCAACCCGGCCGCGGTGCTGTTGCTTCCGCGGCCCGCTGTTTCCGCGGCCCGGCACGTGGCGGGGTATGGCAAGACTGTGGGGGAGTCCGGCCCGGGGGGTCGGCCGACCGAGGGGGAACGTGATGCACGACCTGGTGATCCGAGCCGGCCGCATCGTCGACGGCACCGGTGCGCCGGCGCGCACCGGCGACGTGGCGGTGACCGACGGCGTGGTCACCGAGGTGGGCGGCCGGATCGACGGCCCGGCCCGCCGCGAGCTCGACGCCGACGGCGCGCTCGTGACCCCCGGCTTCGTGGACGTGCACACCCACTTCGACGGGCAGGTCACCTGGGACCCGTTGCTCACGCCGACGGGGTGGCACGGGGTGACCACCGTGGTGATGGGCAACTGCGGGGTTGGCTTCGCCCCGGCCGCGCCGGACCGCCACGACTGGCTCATCGGGTTGATGGAGGGCGTGGAGGACATCCCCGGCGCAGCGCTGAGCGAGGGCATCCGCTGGGGGTGGGAGACGTTCCCCGAGTACCTCGACGCGGTGGACGCGGTGCCGAAGGCGCTCGACGTGGGCACGCAGGTGCCGCACGGCGCGGTGCGTGCCTACGTGATGGGCGAGCGCGGCGCCCGCAACGAGCCGGCCACCTCCGAGGACGTGGCGGCGATGGCGGAGATCGTGGCCGACGCCCTGCGGGCCGGGGCGCTCGGGTTCTCCACCTCGCGCACGATCGCCCACATGGCCATCGACGGCGAACCGGTGCCCGGCACCTACGCGGCCGAGGACGAGCTCTTCGGGATCGGCGACGCCCTGGCCCGCGTGGGCTCCGGCGTGTTCGAGCTCGCGCCGGCCGGCGCGCTCGGCGAGGACCTCGCGGCCCCCGAGCGCGAGATGGCGTGGATGCGACGCCTCGCGGCGCGGATCGGCCGCCCGGTGGTGTTCGCCCTCACCCAGAACGATCACGACCCGCTGGCCTACCGCCGGATGCTGGAACTGTGCGCGGAGGCCCACGACGAGGGCGCCCGGGTCATCCCGCAGGTGGCGGCACGTCCGGTGAACCTCCTGCTCGGCCTCGAGACCTTCCACCCGTTCGCCTACTGCCCGTCCTGGGCCCCCCTCGGCTTCCTGCCGTTGGAGGAGAAGATGGCCGCGCTGGCCGACCCGGCACTTCGGGCGCGGCTGCTCGAGGAGTCCGAGCACATCGACCCGATGATGCTGCAGTTCGTGGATCCCGAGCGCGTGGTGCCCATGGGGTCGGTGCCCGACTACGAGCCGTCGCTCGACGACACCGTGGCCGCCCGGGCCCGGGCCCGCGGCGTGCCGGTGATGGAGGAGTACCTCGACGACCTGCTCGCGGACGACGGCCGGGCCCTCGTGATGCGGCCGCTCCTCAACTACACCGACTTCGACCTCGACGCCGTGCGCGAGATGCTCACCCACCCGACCACGCGATGGGGTCTCGGCGACGGGGGTGCCCACTGCGGCACCACCTGCGACGCGTCCACGCCCACCTACGTGCTCACCCACTGGGCCCGCGACCGCGACCCGGGCATCCCGCTCGAGCAGGCCGTGCGCATGCTCACCGCCGAGACCGCGGAGCTCTACGGCCTGGGCGACCGGGGCACGCTGGAGCCGGGCCGTGTCGCGGATGTGAACGTGGTGGACCTCGACGCGCTCGCGCTCGAGCGACCGCGAATGGTGCACGACCTCCCCGGCGACGCCCGGCGCTTCGTCCAGGGAGCGACCGGCTACCTGGCCACGCTGAAGTCGGGTGAGGTCACGTTCGTGAACGGCGAGGACCAGGGCGAGCGTCCCGGTGCCCTCCTGCGCGGCGCCCGGTGACGCGGTACACGACGCCGCCCCGCGGCCGGCGGGCATCCCTCGTCGCGACCCTCCTGGCGCTCGTCGTGGCCCTCACGGGCGCCGCCTGCTCCGGCGGCGACGGTGAGGCGGGTGGGGACCGCACGGGGTCGTCCACCACGGCGCGGACGACCGATGCGTCCTCCACGACCGTCGCCCCCTACCGGAGCGCCGTCTACGCGGACCCGGTGAACTGGCTGTGTCGCCCCGACCGTTCCGACGACGCCTGCGACATCGACCTCGACGCGACGCTCGTACGGGCGGATGGCACCACCGAGGTGCAGCCCTACCGGCCCGCGTCCGACCCGGCCGCCGACTGCTTCTACGTGTACCCCACGATCTCCGGCGACCCGCCCCCCAACGCGGACCTGGTGGCGGGGCCGGAGGAGCGCACGGTCGTGGCCAACCAGTTCGCCCGGTTCGGTTCCGTGTGCCGGCTCTTCGCGCCGGTCTACCGCCAGGTGCCCCTCGCCGGGTTGTCCGCCCTGGGTGCCACCACCACGACCGCGCCGCCCGCCGGCACGCCGTCCGCTCCCACGCCGGGGCAGGTCGCGTACGCGGACGTGCTCGACGCCTGGCGCCAGTACCTCGCCAACGACAACGACGGGCGGCCCGTCGTGCTCATCGGGCACTCGCAGGGCTCCGGCCACCTGGTCCGGCTGCTGACCGAGGCGATCGTGACCGAGCCCGCGGTCCGCGGCCGCTTGGTCGCGGCGGTGCTCGCGGGCAACAACGTGAAGGTGCCGGGATCGCCGGGTGCCATCCCCGACCTGCCGGTGTGCACCGAGCGCGACGGTCGGCCGACCACCGGCTGCCTGGTCAGCTACGTGTCGTTCGCCGCGGGGTCCCCACCCCCGGACGGGTCGCTCTTCGGACGGCCGCGCGACGGCCAGGGCCGGATCGTGTGCGCGAACCCGGCCGACCTGACCGACGCCCCCGCGCCGCTCGACTCCTACTTCCCGGCCCGCCCCGAGCAGGGCCTCACCACGCCGTGGGTGCGCTACCAGGGTCTGCTGCAGGGCCGCTGCACGTCCGACGACCGCTACGACTGGCTCGACATCACGAACACGCACGCGACCGGCGACGCCCGCCCGGCCGACGTGGGTGGCCGGATCACCCCGGTCTGGGGCCTGCACCTCATCGACGTCAACCTCGCCCTCGGGGACCTCGTCGATCTCGTCGGCCGTCAGGTGCGGGCCTTCGGCTGAGTCCGGGTGCGGCCGCGTCGCTGGCCTACCATCCGTCGTCGGCCGTCCCGGAGGTCCCCGTCGCCATGTTGAGCACCACCGTCGTGTCCGCCACCCAGTTCGATCTGGTGCTGCTCGTGCTGCGCGTGGTCGCCGGGTTCACCCTGTTCCTCCATGGCTACAACAAGCTGTTCCGCGGCGGGAAGATCGCGGGCACCGCGGGCTGGTTCGAGAGCCTCGGCATGCGACCCGGGAAACTGCACGCCTGGGCCGCGGCGCTCACCGAGACCGGCGCCGGCCTGATGCTGGTGGCCGGCCTCCTCACCCCGTTCGCGGCCGCGGGCCTGATCGGGATCATGGTGGTGGCCGCCCGGACCGACCACCGCGGCGCGTTCTTCATGTTCAAGAACGGCTGGGAGTACGTGATGGTGCTCGGGTTCCTCGCCTGGGGCATCTCCGGCATCGGTCCCGGCCAGTGGTCGCTGGACCACGTCCTCGGCATCGAGGACACCCTCACCGGTGACTGGCGTGGCGTGCTGATCCCCACCGTGCTCGGTGTGGGCGCCGGCGTGCTCACCCTGCTGGTGTTCCACCGCCCCGATCCGCCGGCCGAGTCGGCGTAGCGGCGCCGGCCGCCACCAGCCGGACCTCCACGAGCAGGCCGGTGCCCTCCGCGGGCCGGCGCAGGCGCAGCGACCCGCCGGAGGCCCGGACGAGCTCGTCCGCGATGGCCAGGCCCAGGCCGGTGCCGCCGGGATGCGACCCGGGTCCCCGCCAGAACCGATCCGTGGCGCGGGCGAGTCCCTCGTCGTCGAGTCCCGGACCGTGGTCGCGGACACCCACCACCACGGCATCGCGCTCCCGGGTGGCGGTCAGCTCGATCGACGTGCCCGGCGGTGCTACCTCGGTGGCGTTGTCCAGCAGGTCGTCGAGCACCTGGTCGAGCGTGCCCGCCACCGCGGTGGCCCGCAGGCCCTCCCCGGGATCCACCTCGAGGCGGACGTCGCGCTCTGCGGCCAGGTCGGTCCAGCGGGTCGCCAGCTCGCGCAGCGCGGCACCGACGTCGAGCTCGGTCCGCGCCGGCGCGGCGGTGTCGGTCCGCGCGAGCGCGAGGAGCCCTTCCACGAGGCGGCCGAGTCGGTCGAGCTCGCCCATCACCGCGTCGAGCTCGCCGCCCACCTCATCGAGGTCGGGCGCGCCGCCACCCGGCGGGTCGAGCTGGTCGGCCAGTCCGTCGAGCCGGAGGCGCAGCGCGGTGAGCGGTGTGCGCAGCTGGTGCGACGCGTCGGCCACGAACGAGCGTTGGGACGCCATCAGGGATTCGAGCCGGTCGGCCATGTCGTCGAAGTCCTCGCCGAGGCGACGCAGTTCCGGAGGACCACGTTCGATCCGCACCCGGGCGGAGAGGTCGCCGCCGGCGAGTCGGCGGGCGCCGTCCTCGAGCTGCGCCACGGGGGCCACCGCCCACCCCGCGACCACCCAGCCCAGGGAGCCGGCCGCGGCCAGGACCAGGACGCTGAGGAGCCCGAGGCGGAGCCAGTTCTCCCGCACCTCCTCCCGCAGACGGTCCGTGGGGAAGCTCACCCGCAACGCGCCGGTCACCTGACCGTTGGACGTCACCGGCACCGCCACGTAGGCGAGCTCCTGGCCCAGCGTCCGCGAGCTGCGGATACCCGATGCCTGCGTGCCGCCCAGGGCGGCCCGGAACTCCGGACGGGTGGAGAAGTCCCGGCCCGTCGGCGCGTTGCCCGTGTCCACCAGGCTCGTCCCCGCCTGGTCGGTCACCACCACGCGCGCGCCGGTCCGGGCCTCGTACCGGTCGACCGTGGCTGCGGCCCCCGCGAGGTCGCCCTGCTCGACCTGCTCCTCCACGAGGCTCGAGAGGATCCGGGCGTCGCGTTCGACCTCCGACAGCAGACGGTCCTGCAGCCGCCCGGCGTAGGTCAGCCCCAACGGCAGCTCCACGAGCACCAGCACGAACGCCGCCAGCACCAGGAACGACAGGAGCAGCCGCGTCCTCACGACGGGACGGTCAGCCGGAACCCCACCCCGCGGACCGCCTCGATCCACTCGGGGTGGCCCAGCTTCCGGCGCAGCGACGCCACGTGGACGTCGAGCGTCTTCGGTGAGCCGTACCAGTTCGGGTCCCAGACCTCCTCGAGGATGTCCCGCCGCGTGTGGGCCGCGCCGGGATCACCGGCGAGGTGCGCGAGCAGGTCGAACTCCTTCGGCGTGAGCTCCACCTCGTTCCCGTCCACCTCCACCCGGTGCGCCCGGAGGTCCACCCGCAGCGGACCGACGAGCAGCTCGTCCGGGCCGCCGGCCACCCCACCGGCGCTGCGCCGCGCCACGGCCCGGATGCGGGCCACGAGCTCGCGCAGCCCGAACGGTTTGACCACGTAGTCGTCGGCCCCGGTCTCGAGCAGGACCACTCGGTCCACCTCGTCGTCGCGGGCGCTCACCACGATGACCGGCACCGTGGTGAGCTCGCGGAGGCGTCGGCACACCTCCGTGCCGTCGAGGTCGGGCAGGCCCAGGTCGAGCAGGACGAGATCCGCGCGGCGGGCCGCGGCCAGGGCCTCGGCCCCCGTGCCCACCGCCTCCGGCTCGAAGCCGTGGCGGGCCAGGCCCGCGACCAGCGGCTCGGAGATCGAGGGGTCGTCCTCCACGACGAGGATGCGCACGGCCACAGGGTCGCACAGCCGGTCCGCCGTCCGGCGAACTTCACCGAAGCCTTACCGACCGCCCACCCGCTTGCTGGGAGGCCCCTCCGTACGGTGGACCCATGCCACGGAAGCAGATCCTCGCCCTCGCCGCAGCCATCGCCCTGTCCGTCGCCACGGCCGCCACCGCCGTGGCGGTCAACCTCCGGGCCACCGCCGACGTGTCGCCCTCGCCGGCCGGCCAGCTGACCGCGGTCGAGCCGGCCACCTCGGCGTCGACGCCCTCGACGGTCGTGGTCGACGTGACCGTGCCCGACCTGCCACCGGTGACCGATGGGTCCGGCGCCACGGCTCCGGCGGTCGGGGGCGCGGGCACCAGTGCCCCGCAGCCGAGCACCACGCCGCGGTCGGACGATCCACGCTCGACCGGGTCGGCGGTGCGGTCCTCCGGCGAGAAGGTCGAGGACCGATCCGACGACAGCAGCTCCGCGGACCGTCGGGAGAGCCCGGAGACCGAGCGGAAGGGTTCGTCCGATGACGACTGACCGCCGCCCCGCGCCCCGCCGGCGCCGGCGGCACCCGGCCCGCACCTCCCGCACCCTCGTGGCCGGCGGTTCCGCCTCGGCGATGTTCGCCCTGGTCACCGTCATGGGGGCCGGCACCTCGGGCACCCAGGTGGCCGCCGACGCGGCCACGCCCGCCGCACCGCCCGCGACGCCGAGCACCACGGCCCCCGCCCCGGTGGTCGTCATCCGCCGCATCCACGTCCCGGCCCCCACGTCCGGCACGCCCACGCCGTCAGCCGCGTCGTCAGCCGCGTCGGCAGCCGCGTCGTCCGTGTCGGCGGTGTCGGCGGTGTCGGCGGTGCCCGCCACCACCGTGGTGGCCCGCCCCGCCCCCGCCCCCCGGCCCGCCCCGGTGGCGCGGTCCGCGGCGAGCTGAACGG
>JBMOJH010000099.1:0-12617 GCA_049316905.1 Microthrixaceae bacterium
CGGCGGCGGCACCGACCGAGAGGTCAGGTCCGGGAGGACCCTCAGATGGTCTCGACGATCAGGGCGTCGCCCTGGCCGCCACCGCCGCACAGGGCGGCGGCACCGGTGCCACCGCCGCGGCGGCGCAGCTCGTTGAGGATGTGCAGCACGATGCGGGTGCCGGACATGCCGATGGGGTGGCCGAGGGCGATCGCTCCGCCGTTCACGTTGGTGACCTCGTCGGTGATGCCCAGATCCTTCATCGACGCCACGCCGACCGCCGCGAAGGCCTCGTTCAGCTCGAAGAGGTCGACGTCGGACACGGACCGCCCGACCCGGTCGAGGGCGCTCTTGATGGCGTTCGCCGGCTGCGTCAGCAGCGAGGCGTCGGGCCCGGCCACCTGGCCGTAGGACACGATCCGCCCGAGCGGGTTGCCGCCGATGCGCTCGGCCGCTGCCTCGGAGGCGACGATCACGGCGGCGCCGCCGTCGGAGATCTGCGACGCGTTGCCGGCGGTGATGTTGCCGGCCTTGTCGAACGCCGGGCGCAGCTTGCCGAGCGAGTCGAGGGTGGTCTCGGCCCGGACGCCCTCGTCCTCGGAGAACGTGATCGGGTCGCCCTTGCGCTGCGGGATCGAGACGCTGACGATCTCGTCGTCGAACAGGCCGTCCTTCTGGGCCTTGGCGGCACGCTCGTGCGACTGGGCCGCCAGCTGGTCCTGCTCCTCACGGCCGAGGCCGGCCGACGCCGCGTACTTCTCGGTGCCGGCGCCCATCGCGCACTGGTCGAAGGCGCAGAAGAGGCCGTCGTACATCATCGAGTCGACCACGGACTTGTCGCCCATGCGCATGCCGGCGCGGGCGTCGGGCAGCAGGTAGGGGGCGTTGGTCATCGACTCCTGCCCACCGGCCACGACCACCTCGGCCAGGCCGGCCTGGATCAGCAGGTCGGCGAGCATGATCGAGTTGATGCCCGACAGACAGACCTTGTTCACGGTGGTGGCGGGCACCGACATGGGGATCCCACCGGAGACCGCGGCCTGACGGGCCGGGATCTGGCCGGCGCCGGCGAGCAGCACCTGACCCATGAAGACGTAGTCGACCTGCTCGGCCGACACGCCCGCACGCTCCAGGGCGGCCGAGATGGCGAAGCCACCGAGGTCGGACCCCTTGAAGCCGGCGAGCGAGCCCGACATCTTGCCGATGGGGGTCCGGGCCCCCTGCAGAATCACCGAACCAGGCATGGTGTACCTCCCCGAGGCGGGGCCCCCTGGCCCCGGAACGTCCGGCGAGGCTACCGAACCCCTAGTCGGACCCACCAGCGCGAGGTCCCGGATGTGCCGCCAGCCACTCGTCGCGCCCCGCGGCGTACAGGACGTGGCGGACGCTCGCCGGGTGCTCCTCCGCCCGCACGTTCGGGTGGTCGAAGTCGCGGGACGGGTCACGGTGCAGGCCGATCTTCTCCATCACCCGCCGGGAGTTCGCGTTCTGCGGCACCGTGAAGCTCACGATCTCCGGGAGCCCGAGCACCTCGAAGCCGAACCGGACCGCGGCGACCGCCGCCTCCGGCGCGTACCCCCGTCCCCAGTGCGCCGCCGCGAGCCGCCAGCCGACCTCCACCACGCCGCCGCCGTCGTCCCACGGCAGACGGTAGCCCGGCGGCCACAGGCCGGTGAAGCCCACGAACGGGGCGACGCCGAGGACCTCCACGGCCCACAGCCCCCAGCCGGTGCGGGCGAAGTGGTCGTCGATCCGATCGACCATCGCATCGGACTCCGGGCGGCCGAGGGTGCCGGTGAAGTGCTCCATCACCACGGGATCCCCGTTGAGCGCGGCGAGCGGCTCACGGTCGGATGCCCGCCACGGGCGGAGGAGCAGCCGCTCGGTCCGGAGTTCGACCGGCCCGCCCCCGGCTGCCGGCCCGTCCCTGCCCACCTGCCCGTCCACGGCGGTCACGATACGGACGGCGGGGTCGCGGCGTCCGCTGACTTTCGCTCAAGGAATGCTCAAGCCGGCGACCGGCCCGCCGATCCATCACCCGTGCCCGTCCCCGACGGGACCCCCGGCGGCCCCGGTCGCCGGGGGCCCCGTTGCGGGCAGCTCAGCCCGTCGCCGGGACCGCACGACGGCCCCGGGGACACCGCCCGATCCGCACTCGGCTCGGCCCGTCGATGCCAGGGCCTGGAGGCGTCATGAACCGCACCCGTCGTTGGGCCATCTGCTCGCTCGTGGTCGTGGCCACGGCCACCGCAGGTATGGCGGTGGGGGTCGTACCCGCCCAGGCCACGCCACCGAACACGCAGACGTTCAACACGCCCGGTGCCGCCACGTTCACCGTGCCCGCGGGGGTCACGTCGGTGACGATCCAGGTCAAGGGCGCGCAGGGCGGCGACGGCTCGGGTGCCTTTGCCCTCAGCGCCGGTGGGCTCGGTGGGTCGGCGACCGGCACCCTGACCGTCACACCGGGCGAAACGCTGAACGTGCACGTCGGCGGTGCCGGTGCCTGGAACGATGCCGGCGGCACCAACGGTGGTGGCGGTACCGCCGCCGCGTGTGGCATCGCGGCGGGCGGTTCCGGCGGCGGAGCATCCGACGTGCGCCGCGGTGGCGACGCCCTTGGCGATCGCGTGATCGTCGCCGGCGGTGGTGGCGGCGCCGCGAGTTGGGACCTCAGTCCCGGTTCCGGCGGCGCGGGTGGCGGCACCAACCCCGGCGCAGGCCAGGACGGCACGGTCCCCTTCGTCGCAGGTGGCGGCGCCGGCACCGCGGTCGCGGGTGGTGGCGGTGGCGGCAGTCTCGGCCTCCCCGGTTCCCCGGGCGCGCTCGGCGTCGGCGGGGCCGGGGCCAACGACGGCTGCATCTCGGGCGGTGGCGGTGGCGGTGGCTACTACGGGGGCGGCGGTGGCGGCCAGGCCGGTCCGAACCTGAATGCCGGCGGCGGTGGTGGCGGATCGAGCTACGTCGATCCGTCCGCGACCGGCACCTCGTTCGGCGACGGGGTGCAGACCGGCAACGGCTCGGTGACGATCACCTGGGTCACGCCGGCGACCACGACCACCACGACCACCACGACGACCACCACGACGACACTGCCGCCGGCCCCCACCACGACCGTGCCGCCGGCTCCGGCCCCACCCGCCTGCCCCGCACGACGGCCCTACCGGATCGTGGCGAACGACTTCAGCCGGGCCGTCGGTGCGTACCTGCTGATCAACTGCGGGTACCGCCTCGACTTCCGTCGGGCGTTCTTCGCGCCGCGTCCCTTCGTGGTGCCGGCGGAGTGGCCCCGTCGACGCCCCGTGCCCGTCTGGTTCTGGTGAACACCACGTCGTCCCGCACAGCGGTTGAGGATCGCCGGAATCACAGTTCCTGACAGTGGAACGGCGGAAGCGGGCGCCGCTAGCTTCGCCGCCCATGCAGGAGATCCTCCAGGCCATCCAGTCCGGCGCGTCGGGCGAGGACATCGCCAACCTCCCCCTCCCGGAGTCGTACCGGGCGGCCTACGTCCTCCGGTCCGAGCAGGACATGTGGGAGGGCGTGGCCTCCGAGGACAAGGACCCGCGGAAGTCGCTGCACATCGGCGAGATCGCCACCCCGGAGATTGCTCCTGACGAGGTCTACGTGGCGATCATGGCCTCCGCGATCAACTTCAACACGGTGTGGACCTCGATCTTCGAGCCGCTCCCCACCTTCGGCTTCCTCGACCGCCTCGGCCGCGAGTCGGTGTGGGGTGCCCGCCACGCCCAGGACTTCCACGTGGTCGGATCCGACGGGTCGGGCGTGGTGCTGCGCGTGGGTTCCGCGGTCCGGAACTGGAAGCCGGGCGACCGCGTCACGATCCATTGCAACCACGTGGACGACCAGGACCCCTCCGCGCACAACGACTCGATGCTCGCGGCGAACCAGCGCATCTGGGGCTTCGAGACCAACTACGGCGGCCTGGCCGAGCTGGCGATCGTGAAGGCCAACCAGCTCATGCCGAAGCCGGCGCACCTGAGCTGGGAGGAGTCGGCGGTCAACGCCCTCTGCGCCTCGACGAGCTACCGCATGCTGGTCGGTGAGCACGCGGCCCGCATGAAGCAGGGCGACGTGGTGTTCATCTGGGGCGCCACCGGCGGCATCGGTGCCTACGCCACGCAGCTCGTCCTCAACGGCGGCGGCGTCCCGGTCGGCGTGGTGTCCTCCGAGAGCCGTGTGGAGCTCCTGAAGGCCATGGGCTGCGAGGCCGTGATCGACCGCCGGGCCGAGGGCTACCAGTTCTGGTCCGACGAGCACACCCAGGACGAGCGCGAGTGGCGGCGCCTGGGCAAGAAGGTGCGCGAGCTGGTGGGGGAGGACCCCGACATCGTCTTCGAGCACCCGGGCCGCTCCACCATGGGCGCCTCGGTCTTCATCGCCAAGAAGGGCGGCAAGATCGTCACCTGTGCCGCCACCTCCGGCTACATGATCGAGTACGACAACCGGCACCTGTGGATGAAGCTCAAGAGCATCATCTCCAGCCACTTCGCGAACTACCAGGAGGCGTGGGAGATGAACCGCCTCATCGACCGCGGTGTGGTCCAGCCGGTCATGAGCGAGGTCTTCACCCTCGACCGCACCGGCGAGGCGGCGCTGAAGACGCACCGCAACCAGGGCGAGGGGAAGCTCGGCGTGCTGTGCCTCAGCCCGGAGCCGGGCCTCGGCATCACCGACCCCGACAAGCGCGAGGCGATCGGGGAGGACAAGATCACCCTGTACCAGCGCCACGCCCGCGGCGAGCTCTGAACCCCGTCCCGTCCGCACCGGCCCATCACCCACCAGGAGCCCCCATGAGCGAGAACCCCGACGCCACCTCCGGTCTGCTGACCGAGATCGACCACGTGGCCATCGCGGTGCGCGACCTCGACGCCGCCGTGGCCTTCTACCAGGAGGCGTTCGGCGCCACCGTGGCCCACCGCGAGGTGGTCGACTCCGACGGGGTCGAGGAGGCGCTGGTGAAGGTGGCCGACAGCTACATCCAGCTCACCGCGGCCACCCGCCCCGACTCGCCCATCGCGAAGGCCATCGAGAAGCGCGGTGAGGGCCTGCACCACGTGGGCTACCGGGTCGACGACTGCCAGGCGGCGCTCGACGCGATGGTCGCCGCGGGCGCCACGCCGATCGACCAGGCCCCCCGCCCGGGGTCGCGGGGCACGACCGTGGCGTTCGTGCACCCGAAGGGTGCCTTCGGCACCCTCATCGAGCTCGTCCAGGAATAGGGGTCCTCGGTCGCCCCAGAGGCGAGTCAACCTCCGCGGACTGGGCCGGGGCAGACCCGGGGGTGCCGTGTCAGACGGGCGCCTCGAGCTCCAGCCGCGGGTCGTGCTCCGGCGGCTGCTGGTCCCACAGGTCGGCGAGCAGGTCGTCGCGCAGCGCCCGGACCGACGGGTCGTCCCACCGGTTCACCCGTTGCAGCGGGTCGTCGACCAGTGAGTACAGCTCGCCCTCGGTGCCGTCGTGCACCGCGCCCGGAAGGTACGCCGTGCACACCCAGTCGTCGCGGGTGATCGTGCGCAGGTAGACGCCCACGCCGAACAGCTCCGAGTCCCACGAGGTGAGCTGGCGGTCGATGCCGCGCGCCGCGGCGTCGTCGTCGGAGGTGGGCAGCGCAGCTCCCTGCATCCAGTCGCGCTCGCCGGTGCCGGCGATCGTCGCGAACGTCGGCGCCAGGTCCACCAGCCCGACCGGGGCGGTGACCGTGGCGGGTGCGACCCCGGCGGACGGCGCCGGGGCCCAGATCAGCGGCAGCCGCATCAGGCCGTCCGTGTGGTACGGCCCCTTGAAGAGGAGCCCGAAGTCGCCCTGCAGCTCGCCATGGTCGGTGGTGAACACCACGTCCACGTCGTCGGACCACCCGCGGGCGGCCACCGCGGCGAGCACGCGGCCGATCGCCTCGTCGATGAGCTCCACCTCGATCGCGTTGAGCGCATTGACCTCGCGCACCTGGTCAGCGGTGAGCGTGGCCGGCACCCAGTGGGTTGGGGCCTCGTAGTTCGACACGAGCTTCCCGTCGTACCAGAGGCGCCAGTGCCGGGGCTTTGCGTCGAGCAGGGCCTCGCGCTCGGCGGCCGACTCCGGGTAGCCGGCGGGGAGGGCCACCTCGCGCCAGTCCACGCGGTGGAGCTCCGACTGTGGTGGGTCCCACGGGTGGTGCGGATCGGGGAAGCTCATCCAGCAGAACCAGTCGTCGTCCGCGTCGAGGCCGTCGAGCCAGGCGATCGTGCGGTCCGCCACCCAGTCGGTGTGGTACCAGTCCCTCGGGATCGCGTTGTGCTTCACCTGCGGCGCGCCGGTGTCCCCGAACCCCTCGGCGTTCACCTCGAGGTCCTTGTCGAGGACCGCGTAGTAGTCGCCGACCGCCTCGGGATGCTCCATGCCGAGCCAGCGCGCGTAGTGCAGCCAGCCGGTGGCGCCGTGGGTGGCGAACTCGAGGTGGTCGAACCCGCGGTGGGGGCCCGTCCCGCCGCCGTACTGCGGCGCCTCGACGGTCTCGGTGCCGAGCGCGGCCAGGCGGTTCTCGTTGAACCGGCCGAACGGGTCCATGAACGGTTCGAAGTGCGCCTTGCCGATGAGCGCCGTGCGGTACCCGGCGCCGTGGAGCTCGGCGGCCACCGACGGGGCGTCGACCGGGAGCGGCACGCCGTTCATCCACACGCCGTGGGTGGCCTGGTGCTGGCCGGTGAGCATCGTGGAGCGCGACGGCATGCACACCACCGACTGGGGCACGGCCCGCTCGTAGCGGATGCCGCGCGCTGCGAGCCCGTCCACCACCGGGGTGCGCGACAGGGTCCCGCCGTTGCAGCCCAGCGTGTCGTAGCGCTGCTGGTCGGTGGTGACGAACAGGATCTTCCGACCCATCAGGCCGCTCCTCGCTCCGGGGTCTCGAGCCGACGTTGCAGCTCGTGCAGCGCGTTGCCGGTGGCGCCGCCGATCACCAGCGCCATCACGTCGGGCTCCGCGTCGGTGGAGTACACCACGAGGCAGGTGCCGTCGTGCAGGTCGATCACGTCGATGGTGCCCAGGTGATGGCGCACCACGCCGCCGGTGATCCGGTACTGGAACCGGCGCAGGATCGGGTCGTTCGTGACGATCAGCTCGGGCAGCGGCACGCCCGAGCCGAGCGTGATGGTGCGCACGAGTCCCTCGTCGGTCTCCTCGACGGACGACGCGACGATCCCGGGGAACCACTCGTGGATGGTCGTGGGATCGCCCAGCACGGCCCACGCCTCGTCGGCGGGCACATGGAGGCGGACCTCGCGGCGGATGGTGGCCATCGGTGGATCATGGCCGGTCAGGGGCCCGCCGCAGCGGACCCGTGACCGGTACGGATCAGATCGGCGTGACGCCGGTGAGGTCGGTCACCACCGGCGCGTACAGGCCCATGGTGGTCGCGGCCGGAGCCCCCGGAGCGACCGTGAA
The DNA here is from genome assembly GCA_049316905.1 of Microthrixaceae bacterium. GTDB lineage: Bacteria > Actinomycetota > Acidimicrobiia > Acidimicrobiales > Microtrichaceae > CAIPVR01. The sequence goes on from JBMOJH010000099.1 coordinate 7,417, forward strand.
GGCCGACTCGGTGAAGCCGGCGTCCGGGAGCATGTTCCGCATGATGAGCAGCATGTCGACGCTGGTCGAGCCCCACTCGAGCCAGGCGTAGCCGTTGGCCTCGGTCGCCCAGGCCGGCCGGTCCGCCGCGGTGGACACGATCACCCGGTAGTCGCCGTTGGCGTCGAGCGGCACCTGGGTGTCGTACCGGCAGTCGGTCACCGGGTACGGCTTGCGGTACTCGTTCGTGCACAGCGACCAGTAGCGCAGTTGCGCCGCCGAGGCGGGCGAGGCGCCGGCCTCCGTGTTCGGCACGGTCGGGGCGCGACCGCTGACCTCCAGCACCTTGCCGGGCGCCCACGCGGCCACCGCGGCGATGTAGGTGTTGTCGGGGTTGGCGTACAGGCCGGCGGTGGTCGCGGGTCGCTTGAACACCGGCGGGTTCTCCGCGGGCACGTTCGTGGGGGGACCGAAGGTGTTGATCAGGTCGACCACCGCGGTGTCGGCCACCTGACCGGCGCAGTCGGCCACCGGCACCACCGAGCCGTCCGCGCGCCGGACCTTCACGTCGGGCAGGCCGGCACCGCCGGTCGGGTCGCCCGCGGTGTCGGCCACGTAGGTGCGGTAGATCACCGTGCCCACCACGCCGGTGGAGAGGAGGTTGTCGCCCGGTGACACCGGGGCACCGTTGCGGATGGTGAGCGAGTAGGCGCCGCCCGCCGTTGCGCCCTGGTCGCTGTACGGGTTGCTGCTGCCGGCGTTCGGTGCCACGTCGCGGTCGGTGATGGCGTCCACCACGTTGCCGCCGAGGTTGTAGGTGATCACCGACATGTAGCGGGTGTCGGGGTAGGTGCCGTCGAGGATGATCTCGTCGCCCGCGATGAGGTTGTAGTTCATCGACCAGTACGTGGCGCCGGTGTCGGGGTACGCCACGTTCAGCGTGTCCCGGTCGGTGCGGTACTGCCAGGCGCAGCTCAGGCCGGCCGGCGGTGTGCCAGCGGCCGCGCAGGCGACGGTCAGGCCGGCGAGCAGCGCAAGCGCTGCTGCGGCGGCGACGGAACGGTACGGATGTCGCTGCATGGTTCCCCCTCGTCGGCGGGCGCTCCCCCCGGATCGCCCGGCTCGCGCGACCCTAGATCCTCCGGGAGGGACTCGCACGCGGGAGTGACTCCCGCATTTCCCCGACCGCCCGGACCGCGGTGGAATGGGCGTTCCCCGGAACCTCCGTCCCGGACGCACCGCCCCGAGGATGCCGTCAGTGCCCACTCCGCCCGAGATCGACACCGCCGACAGCACCGACTCCGCCGGCGGGAGCACGGCCACGCCCACGCGCCGTGAGCGCAAGAAGCTGGCCACGCGTGAAGCACTGCGGGCCGCGGCGCTCGAGTTGTTCACCGATCGCGGGTTCGAGTCGGTGACCGTCGAGGAGATCTGCGTCCGGGCCGACGTGGCCAGCTCCACCTTCTTCCGTCACTTCGCGACGAAGGAGGCGGTGGTCCTCGCCGACTACGACGAGCGCGGGCGTCAGTTGCTCGAGGCGCTCGATGCGCAGCCCGAGGGGGTGGGCGCGGCCGACCTGCTGATCGGTGCGATCGTCCAGTGGAGCGAGACCCGCAGGCCGGCTGAGGTGCTGAAGGCCGAAGCGACGCTCCTCGCGGGTGAGCCGGCGCTGCAGCTGCACCTGGATCGCGTGATCACGGGGTGGGAGGTGCCCATCGCGGCCCGACTCGCCGAGCGCTACGGCCGCGACGCCGGGTCGCTCGAGCTGCACCTCGACGCCGCGTGGTTCGTCACGTCGATCCGGGTGGTCATCCGCGAGTGGGCCCTGTCGGGTGGCGACGAGGACGTCTACGCGGTGGGGGCCCGCGCCGTGCAGCGCCTCGCCCCGCTGCTCGAGGGCCGCGACACCGCCTGAGCGTCGACGCCGACGTCGAGGCGCCGTCACGGCGTCGGAGCTGGTCGTCCGGACCCGTTGACTCCACAGGGTCGGCGCGCCGATGGCGTGACTTCCCGGCGCGGACCTGCCACAGTGGGCGAGGCGCCATTCGGGCGCCACGCAGTTGTGTGCAGCCCCCGGCCATCGTCGGGGCGCTCCGGTTCCCGCTCGTGCGAGCAGTTGCCAGGCATCAACGGCGACACTCCCACGAAAGCGGACCATGACCCCCCACGCATCCCCCGGCGCGCGCCACGCCGCGCCCACCACCGCACGCCCCGAGGCGGCCGAGCACTTCGGTGACCTCGGTGTCGATCCGGCGATCGTCGACGCGCTCGACGCGCTCGGCGTGACCCGACCCTTCCCCATCCAGGCCGCCACCATCCCCGACGCACTCGCCGGGCGCGACGTGCTCGGCCGCGGCCGCACCGGGAGCGGCAAGACCGTGGCCTTCGCGGTCCCGCTCGTGGCGGCCATCGCCGGCGGCAACCCGGCCCGGGCGAAGCGGCCGTCGGGCCTGGTGCTCGTTCCCACCCGCGAGCTCGCCCGGCAGGTCGTCGAGACCCTCGAGCCCCTCGCTGCCGCGGCCGACCTCAGCGTGACCACCATCCACGGCGGCGTGAGCCAGGTACCGCAGCTGAAGGCCCTCCGCCGCGGGGTCGACATCGTCGTCGCCTGCCCCGGCCGCCTCGAGGACCTGATCGGCCAGGGTCACTGCCGCCTCGACGGCGTGAAGGTGACCGTGCTCGACGAAGCCGACCACATGGCCGACCTCGGCTTCCTCCCGCCCGTGAAGCGACTGCTCGACCAGACCCCCGGGGACTCGCAGCGACTCCTCTTCTCCGCCACGCTCGACAACGGCGTGGACGTCTTGGTGCGCCGGTACCTGAACGACCCGGTCACCCACGAGGTGGACCCGTCCGAGGCGCCGGTGCCCGACATGGAGCACCACCTGCTCGTGGTCAACCGTGAGGACAAGCCGGCGGTCGTCGCCGAGCTCGCCTCGGGTGCGGGCCGGACGGTGCTGTTCATGCGCACCAAGCACGCGGCGTCCAAGCTGGCCAAGCGCCTGACCCGCGACGGCATCCCGTCGGTGGACCTGCACGGCAACCTGACCCAGGGCGCGCGAACCCGGAACCTCGAGTCGTTCTCCTCCGGCCGGGCCCGCGTGCTGGTGGCGACCGACATCGCGGCCCGCGGCATCCACGTCGACGACGTGGCGCTCGTGGTGCACGTGGACCCGCCCGCCGAGGAGAAGGCGTACCTCCACCGCTCCGGCCGCACGGCCCGCGCGGGCGCCGAGGGCACGGTGGTCACGCTCGTGCTCCCCGAGCAGCGCAACGACGTCCGGAAGCTCACCCGCAAGGCCGGGATCGACGCGGCGTTCGTCGACGTACGTCCCGGTGACGCGACCGTGCGCGACCTCGTCGGCCCGGCGGCTCCTCTGGAGCACCGCCCTGTCACCGCACCGGCCCCGTCGCAGGGCCGCGGCCCGGGGGCCGGGGGTGGCGGAGCGGGCCGCGGCCGACGCCGCCGCGGCGGACCCGGCGGCGCCAACCGGCCGAAGGGTTCGGGTGGTCAGGGCCGCAATGGTGGCCGGTCCTCGGGCGGTGGACGCTCCGGCGGTTCCGGGCCGTCCGGTGGTGCCCGCTCGGGCAGCGGCGCCCGGGCGGGCGGTGGTGCCCGCCAGAACGGCAGCGGCCGTTCGTCCGGCGGGTCCTCCGGTCCGTCGCGACCCTCGCGTCGCGGCCCGCGGCCCTGAGCCACGACCTGCGTCCCCGGGCCCGCGGTCACTTCCGACGGCTCGGTCGTTAGCCTCCGTCCCGGTTCCGGAGGAGGTGGCTTCCTCCCGGACCCACGGGGGCGAGATGAACACCATGAGCAGCGGTGCGGGTCGTCCCGGGTCGCCGTCCGGGAGTCGGGTGCGGGTCGGGGCCGTCGTCCTGGTGGCTGTGGCGGGACTGCTCGCCGCGTGCGGCGCGTCGAGTTCCCCACCGTCGGCCGGACCCGTGTCCGGCGACGTCGGTGCGACCGGGCCGACCACCGTGCCGTCCCGCCCGGTGAACGCCGTGGCGGGCTGCCCGGTGTTCGCTCCCGACACGGTGTGGCACTCGGAGGTGGCGTCGCTCCCGGTGGATCCCCGTTCTGCGGGGTGGATCGCCCACCTCGGCGGGACTGCGGCAAATCTCCGCGCCAACATCGGGTCGACGCTCTGGCAGGGGTCGCGTCCCGGGCTCCCCGTCAACGTCGTCGACAGCACCACCACGCCGATGCAGTCCATGACCTTCTCGGGCGAGTACGGGCCGGCCGCGACCTACGAGGGGCCGTACCCGGTGTTCGACGGGATGCGCGTGGAAGGTGACCCCGGCGTGGCCTGGGACCAGCACGTGCTGCTCGTGGACACGCGGGACTGCTCGGCCTACGAGCTGTTCCTCTACCAGCCGTGGGCCCGTGCGATCGGTCGCTGGTACGCCACCAACGGGGCCCGCTGGTCCCTGCGGGACGGCGCCCGTCCCGGCCCGTCGGTCAACGCGGCGCGCACGCCCCACATCGCAGGTCTTCCCCGGCTGGAGGAGGTGCGCTCGGGCAGGGTCGACCACCTGCTGCAGGCCTGCAGCTCCCTCGTCGCGTCGGACCACACCTGGCCGGCGATGGCGAGCGACGGCAGGGGGCGGCCCGACGTGGCCCCGCCCATGGGAGCCCGGCTCCGGCTCCGCGCCGGCGTGGACATCTCCCGCTTCCCGGGACAGGCCGGCGTGCTGGCGCAGGCCATGCGTGAGTTCGGGGTCCTCCTCAACGACTCGTGCCACCAGCCGCTGATCATCACCGGCGACAACCCGGGCACCGGCTGGAACGACGCCGAGGTGGCCACGCTGAACTCGCTGACGCCCGCCGACTTCGAGTTCGTCGACCAGACACCACTGAAGTACTCGGACCTGTCCTGGCGTTCCCGCTGAGCCGGACCCCGGGCGGGGATCCGGCCGGAAACGACACGACCGGTCCGGGCGGGCCGGACCGGTCGTGCCGGGAGTGACGGGGGTGGTCGTCGGCGACCCCCCGGGTCGGCTCAGCCGAAGTAGGTGAGCGTGTGGGTGGCCGTCTTCGAGTCCGGCCCGCGGGTGGCCGTGATGGTCGCCGTCACGCTGCGGAGGTCAGGACCCGGCAGGTTGATCGTGTCGAGCGCCGCAGTGGGGAACCCGTCGAGCTGGTGCTGCTGGGACGTGGTCGTGAAGATCACCTGGTTGCTCACGTTGTCCTTGATGGACCACGTGTAGGTGACCGGACCGGT
>JBMOJH010000100.1:0-12671 GCA_049316905.1 Microthrixaceae bacterium
TGGCGTCGGACACAGCCGCACGATACGGGCTGTGCCCCGGCCGCCCCGCGCGTGCCGTCCGGCCGGTTGCGTCAGCAGGGTGGGTTCAGCAGGGTGGGTTCAGCAGGGTGGGTTCAGCAGGGTGGGTTCAGCAGGGCGCGGTCAGCGCGGTGGCCACACCTGCGGCGTGGCGTCACCGTCGTGGAGCGGCTCGCCCTCCACCAGTCCGCGGTGGTGCGCGCTCACCGGCAGCCCGGGCCGGAGGTGCACCCGGGCGTCGTCGCCGCAGTAGCGGACCGACACGGCGCGCCGCCACGTGGTGGTCGAGGTGTTGGGTCCGGCGCCGTGGACCGTGCGGGCGTGGTGCACGGTCAGGTCGCCGGGACCGAGCGTCGGGCACAGCACCGACGGGTCGTCGGGGTCGATCGCAGGCAGGACCTCGCCCTCGGTCCCCGGCAGCGGGTCGTCGGTGACGAACAGGTTCGGTCGGAAGTCGCGTCCCCATTCGTGGGAGCCCCGAACGAAACGCAGTGAACCCGTTTCCGGGGTGACCTCGTCGAGGGGGCACCAGGTGGTGGCGAGCTGGTCGCCCTCTACCTGGAAGTAGGGCAGGTCGGTGTGGAACTTCGTCTCCTCCCGGGTGCCCGGCGACTTCACGAGGATGCTGTCCTCGTAGAGGAAGAGCAGCTCGGTCCGAAGGAGGGCCGCCACGAGCGAGGGGAGTGGCGAGGCGGTGGCGAAGTCCCGCATGACCGGGTCCACCAACCAGTGGTCGATGCCGCCTCGGAAGCGCCCGGCACCGTCACCCGGGTCGCCGGCCATCGCAGTGAGGTCGCCGGTGGCGTCGCCCCCGAAGGCCGCGGCGACCGAGGGGGCGAGTGCCGCCACGTCCGCCGGGTCGAGGACGTCCCGCAGCACGACGACCCCGTCGCGCCAGAAGGTCGTGATCTCGTCGTCGGTGGGCATCCGGCGGGGCCGCTCCATCGGCGGGACGGTAGTCCGCAGAGGCCCCCGCCACACCTCGTTCCGTGTGGCGACGACGTGGCGATCGCCGCGCCCCCGCCACACAGAACGGGTGGGGTGGGAGGGGTGTGGCAGGCTGGGCGACGTGCCCCGGACGCTGCATCCGACCCACCGGTGACGCCGGAGGACGCCCTGGCGGTGGCCGACCGTGTGGTGGCGATGGCCGCGGCGGGCGAGCAGGTCGAGGCGGTCGTCTCGTGGAGCCGCGACACCGAGGTGCGGGCCTACGACGGTGAGGTCGAGCACTTCGTGTCGGCCGACTCCGCCGGGGTGGGCGTCCGGGTGGTCCGCGACGGCCGTCAGGGCCTCGCGTGGGCCGGGGTGCTCGACGACGCGGCCCTCGCCGAGTGCCTCGCGGAGGCCCGCGACAACGCGGCCTTCGGCACGCCGGACGAGCACGCGGGCCTGGCCGAGCCCGACGGTGTGCCGGTCCCGGACCTGGCGCTGCACGATCCCCGCCTCGCGTCGGTCACCGCCGAGCAGCGCATCGCGCTCGCGGTCGAGCTCGAACGCCTCGTCCTCGCGGGCGACCCGCGCATGGCCGGGGTGGAGTCCGCGGACTACGCGGACTCGGAATCGGTGGGCGCCATCGCGTCGACCACCGGCGTACGGGTGACCGGCGCCGAGACCTCCGCGTTCCTCGGGGCGTGGGCGCTCGCGGGTGACGACGACGGCGCCACGACCGGCTTCGGCTTCTCGGTGGGTCGCGCCGCGGAGGATCTCGTGCCCGAGCTCGCGGCGGCCGACGCGGTGGCGCGGTGCACCGAGCTCCTCGGCGCGACCAAGGCCCCGAGCGAACGGCTCACGGTGGTCCTCGACCCGTACGTGACCTCGCAGGTGGTGGGTGTGCTCGCCGAGCTGCTCGACGGCGAGTCGGTCCTACGCGGCCGGTCCGCCTTCGCTGGCCGGGTGGGGGAGGTGGTGGCCGCGCCGTCGGTGACCCTGTTCGACGACCCGCTCGACCTGCGCGCCCCCACGGCCTCCGACACGGACGGCGAGGGCCTGGCCTGCCGCCGGGTCCCGCTGGTCACCGCAGGTCGCCTCGACGGCTTCCTGCACAACGCGTACACGGCGAGGGCGTCGGGCACCCGCTCCACGGGATCGGCCGACCGGCCCAGCCTCCGCGCCGCGCCGGGGGTGGGTCCCCGCGTGCTCACCCTGGCGCCCGGCACGTCCACGCCGGAGGAGGTGCTCGCCACGGTGGGCGACGGCCTGCTCGTCCGTGAGCTGGCGGGCCTGCACTCCGGGGTGAACCCGGTGTCGGGTGACCTGTCGGTGGGAGCGGAGGGCCTCCGCATCCGGGGCGGCGAGCTCGCCGAACCGGTGCGCGAGGTCACCATCGCCTCCACGCTCCAGCGCCTGCTGCTCGACGTGGTGGCCGTGGGCGCCGATCTGACCTTCTTCCCGTGGGAGTCCACCGGCGTCACCCTGGCGGTGGCCGACGTGACGATGTCGGGGACCTGAGATGCGCGGCGGAGGCCCCACGTGAGCGAACTGCTGGACCTGGCCCGGGGGGTGCGTGACCACGCGGTCGCGGGCGAGGAGGTGGAGGTGGTCGTGGGCCGTTCCACCTCCACGTCGGTCAAGGTCTACGGCGGCGAGGTCGAGTCGCTCACCTCGGCCGACAACTCCGGCGCGGGGATCCGGGTGCTGCGCGACGGTCGGCAGGGGTTCGCCCACTGCGGGTCGCTCGAACCGGAGGTGCTCCTCGAGACCCTGGCGGACGCCCGCGACAACTGCGCCTTCGGCGAGCCCGACGAGTTCAACGGCCTGGCCCGGCCCGACGGCGTGGTCCCGATCCCCCAGGACAGCTGGTCCGAGTCGGTGGTCGGCTTCGCCGGCGCGGACAAGGTGGCCATGGCCCTCGACCTCGAGCGTCGGGTCCTCGGGATCGACCCCCGGGTGACCGGGGCGCGCACCACGACCTACGGCGACGGGTGGGGCCACACCGCGATCGCGTCCACGGCCGGCATCGAGGTGGAGGACCGCGGGGCGTCGTGCTCGGTGAGCACCCAGCCCCTCGCCCGCGACGGCGACGAGACCCAGATCGGCTGGGCGTACGACACCACCCGCGACCCGGCGCTGCTCGATCTCGACGAGGTTGCCCGGGACGCGGTGGAGCGGGCCACGCGCCTGCTCGGGGCGACGAAACCGCCCTCGGGCCGGCGAACGATCCTCCTCGAGCCACGCCTCGCGCTCACGCTGCTCGGCATCGTGGCGGGGATGCTGAGCGGGGAGGCGCTCATCAAGGGTCGCACGCCGTTCGCGGACCGGGTCGGGGAGACGATCGCGTCGCCGCTGCTCACGCTCGTGGACGACCCGACCCGCTCCGAGTCGATCGCCGCGGAGTCGGTCGACGGCGAGGGCCTCGCCTGCCGGCCGAACCCGCTGGTGGCGGCCGGGGTGCTGCAGGGCTTCCTGCACAACGCCTACACGGCCCGCCGGGCGGGGACCGCCTCGACCGGGTCCGCGGTGCGGGGCACGCGGTCGCTGCCCGGGGTGGGTGCGCAGCTGCTCGTGATGGAGCCCGGGACACGTCCGTTCGACGAGCTGGTGGCCTCGATCGACGACGGGCTCTACGTGGCCGGCTTCGCCGGGTTGCACTCCGGGGTGAACCCGGTGTCCGGCGACTTCTCGGTGGGCGCCGACGGGCTGCTCATCCGCGACGGCGCGCTCGCCGAGCCCGTGCGGGAGCTCACGATCGCCTCGACGCTCCAGCGCCTGCTCCTCGACATCCGCGAGGTGGGCGGCGACTTCGAGTGGCTGCCGGGTGGCGACGGGGCCTGCTCGCTCGTGATCGAGGACGTGGCCGTCTCCGGCTCGTGACGGGCGCCGCTCAGCGGCGTACCACCAGCGTGACCCCTCCGGTGGCCGCCACCGCGGCGGTCACGACCGCGGCCGCCTCGTCGACCGCGAGCGTCACCTCGCCGTCGCCGACCTCCAGCACGGTGGCCCGCCGGGCGAGCCGCGGCCAGGACGAGGCCGGGGCGCCCGTCGGATCCGCTGCGCCGTCGGACGCGGCGGCCGGATCCGGGTCCGTCGCGCCGGGCCCCGCGGCGGTGGCGACCACGTCCACCCGGTCGCCGGGCGCGACGGGCGGAGCCGACCCGTCGAGTCGCACCGTCACGCCGGCCGTGCCGGGTGCCAGGGCCGCGGCCAGCGGCCCGCGCCCGGCCGGTGCACCGTCGGCGGCCACGAGCTCGCGGCGCGCGGGGAGGTCACGTGTTGCGCGCCGTCCCGGCGGAGGGAGCCGGTGCACGGCCCCGTCGGCCACCACCGCGGCGGGCCTCGGTTCCAGCCGCACCGCACCGTCGAGGACCTCGCCCGCGGCGATCGGGCGGGTGGTGACCACCACCTGCTCCGTGCGGCCCCAGCCGTCGCGCAGGCGTCGGCCGTCGGATGCGAGGTGGAACACCGTGAGCCCGGTCACGACGGCCAGCGCCGCGGCGCCGACCCGGTGGCGTGCGGCCCGCCGGGCAACGGGGTGGTGACGCAGCGGCCCCCACGCGGCCGAGATGCGGGCCCACCGGGGACCCAGGCGGTGCAGGACCACGGACTCGCCGCGACGTGGGGCCACGGCACCTCCCTCACGGGGCGCGCGCCATCGGGCGCGTCGGCGGCGGGGGAAGCTCGGGTCGGCCGGGGCCGGCTGGTGGCGGCGGTGCTGTGCCCGGCTCAGTCGGCCGGGGTCAGCCCCATGCGCTCACCGGCGAAGCGGACCTCGGCGGGAACGCCGTCGCCCGGGACCGTGAGCAGCTCGTGGCCGTCCTCGGTGACCAGCACGGTGTGCTCGAACTGCGCCGAGCGCTGGAGGTCGCGGGTGACGACCGTCCAGTTGTCCTCCCACATCTCCAGCTTGTGGCTGCCCAGGTTGATCATCGGCTCGATCGTGAAGGTCATGCCGGGCAGCAGCACCGTGTCGTTGCGGGGGTCGTAGTAGTGCGGGATCTGCAGCGAAGTGTGGAACTCGTCGCCGATCCCGTGGCCGATGAACTCCCGCACCACGCTGTGGCCGAGCGGGACCGCCACCGCCTCGATGGCGCGGCCGATCTCGTAGATGCGGGCGCCGGGCCGCACGACCGAGATCCCCGCGTGCATCGCCTCGCGGGTGTCCTCCACCAGCTGGGCCGAGCGCTCGTCGACGTCGCCCACCAGGAACGTGCAGGAGGTGTCGCCGTGGACGCCCTCGATGAAGGCGGTCACGTCGACGTTCACGATGTCGCCGTCGGCCAGCTTCCGTGAGTCGGGGATGCCGTGGCAGATGACCTCGTTGACCGAGGTGCACAACGACTTGGGGTAGCCCCGGTAGTTGAGGGTGGACGGGTACGCCCCCGCCGCGACCATCGCGTCGTGGCCGATCCGGTCCAGTTCGTCGGTGGTGATGCCGGGCCGGACGTGGCGACCGACCTCGACGAGGGCCTCGGCGGCCACCCGGCCGGCGATCCGCATGGCCTCGATCTCCGCCTCGGTGCGGATCGCCCGGGCGCCGCGCGATCCGGGCACGCCGGTGAGCGCGTAGTCGGGCCGGGGGATGCCCGGCGGCACCGTGCGCAGCGGCCCGACGAGGCCGGGCCGCACCGGCGGAGAGGGCGGTGGGGGAGGTGCGGGGCGACGCTTGCGCTTGGCCATCGGGGCCAATGGTACGCCCCGTGCCCGATCCGGTCGCCTCGGCCGACCGGGCCGCGCGGCCCGGCCAATTGCTCAACCCGGGCGCCGAGGGCGTCGATCCGTCCCGTGATGGCACGGCGCACGACAACCTCGACCACGCGCAACCGGCCGGGCCGCGGAGCCCGGGGTGCCGCGGGCCCACTGCGGATCCGGAGCCGGTTGCTCCTCCTTCTGTCCGTCCCACTCCTCGTCCTCTTCGGGGTGACCGCCCTCGGCGTCCGCTCCGCAACGGGTGACTTCCAGGAGGCGGGTCGACTGTCCGACGGCGCGCGGGTGGGGCAGGCCGCATACCGACTCGTCGACGCCCTCCAGGGGGAGCGGGCCGTGCTCGCCGCCGGTGGAGAGGTGACACCGGCCCAGCGTGCCGATGTGGGCGCAGCTCGGACCGAGGTCTCGGCTGCGGCGGCCGAGGCCGGCGGTGCGATCGAGCTGCAGGCCCGGGGGGCGCTGGCCCGCACCGAGGCGGCCCAGCAGCTCGCCGGGAACGGCACGGTCGGGATCGTGGCGATCGACGGCCTCACCCCTGCGATCAACCAGTCGCTCGCGCTGGCCCGGACCGGGTTCGATCCCGGCTCCGCGATCGATGACCAGAGCGCGGTGGCCACCGGCTTCCTCGCCTCGGCCCAGGAGGCCGCGGCGCTCGAGCGCGACCTGGTGGCGGCCATCTCCCGCGACGACGGGCTGGTGGTGCTCCGCTTCGGTCAGGTCACACAGCTCGGTGCCCAGCAGCAGATCCTGGTCCGGGAGGCCGCCGCCAACGCCGGTGGCGCGCTCGCACCGCGTATCGAGCGCGTCGGCGACGCGCTGGCCAACGCGGCCACCACCCGCCAGCGGGTGATCACGGGCACCATCACCCCGACGGCACTCGCCTCGTGGCAGGAGGGTGCGGACGCCCGGATCACCGACCTGGCCCGCTACCGCGACGACACCGCCCAACTGGCGATCGCCGCCGTGGACGATCTCGCCGCCTCCGCCCGCGAGCTGCTCGTGCTCTCCGTGCTGGCCCTGGTGGCGACGCTGCTGGTGACCGGACTGCTGGTCCGCAACGCCACCCGGTCGATCGCCCGCCCTCTGCAGGACCTCGCCGCGCAGGCGGAGGAGGTGGCCCTGAGCCGCCTGCCCGACGCCGTGCGATCCCAGCAGCACAGCTCCGAGGAGGTGCACCTGCCCGCGGTGCGGGCGGCAGGCGCCGCCGAGGTGCAGGAGGTGGCCGGTGCGTTCAACGACGTGCAGGACACGGCACTGCGTCTCGCCGGCGAGCAGGCCCTCCTGCGTCGCAACCTGTCGGAGGCCCTCACCAATCTCGGTCGACGCAACCAGGCGCTGCTCGGTCGTCAGCTCGACTTCATCAGCTCCCTCGAGCAGCGGGAGACCGACCCGGCGTTCCTCGACCACCTGTTCCGCCTGGACCACCTGGCCAGCCGCATGCGCCGCAACGCCGAGTCGCTGCTCGTGCTGGCCGGCTCCGAGACGCCGCGCCGGCGCCGCACGCCAGCGGGGATGGCCGAGGTCGTCCGTGCCGCGATGAGTGAGGTCGAGAGCTTCGAACGGGTGCGCCTGTCGGACCTCGGCGGCGCCGAGGTCCGCGGCCCGGCGGTGATCGACCTCGTCCACCTGCTCGCCGAGCTGATCGAGAACGGCCTGAGCTTCTCCCCGCCCGACAGCACCGTCGAGGTGGAGGGCCGTTCCCTCGGCCAGGGCGGCTACCAGCTCGCCGTCATCGACCACGGCGTGGGCCTCGCGGACGTGGAGCTGCAGGCCGCGAACGAACGCCTCGCGGGCGAGGACGAGGTCGACGGCATGCCCACCCGGTACCTCGGCCAGTACGTGGTGGCCCGCCTGGCCACCAAGCTCGACGCCCGGGTCCGGCTCCAGCCGTCGGTCGGGGGTCGCGGCGTCACGGCGCTCGTGACGCTGCCCGCCGGGGCGATGGTCAACGGCCATGACCGCTCGTCGGTGGCCCGACCCCTCCCGGGGACGCGGGCGGCGTCGGAGCAGAACGAGCGCTTCGCCCCCGGGGCCGGGCTGGCCGGTGCGGCGGGCGCGCCGGTGGTGGACCCCGCCGCGGACCCGTTCGCAGAGCCGGGTCCCGCCCCGCTCGTGGGGTCCTCCGCACTGGACGTGCCGTCCTTCCTGGCCGCTGCACCGGCGGGCGTGGACGGCGCCCCCACGCCGCCCCCGGCCCCCGATGCGGTGCCGGACCAGGTGTGGGAACCCGATCCGTTCCTCGAGCCGACCCCGTTCCCCGAGCCGACCCCGTTCCCCGAGCCGACCCCGTCGTTCCAGGACGCCCCGTCGTTCCCGGAGCCGGTGGCGTTCGCCGAGACCGGGCCCGTCCCGGGCGAGCCGGTGTGGTTCCCGTCGGAGCACCCGTCGGTGGTGGCCAAGGCCTCCCGCTCGGCCGAGGACCTCGTGGCGCCGCTCGGTGACCGGGGGGCCGATCCGTTCGCCGACCCGTTCGCGGAGCTGCACGAGCGGCCCGAGCCAGCCGCGACCTCCGCCGCGACCGGGGCCCCGACGGGCGACCGATCCGGTGGCCTGCCGCGTCGCGTGCCGGGCGAGGCGCTCGCCGGCAGTCCCATGGGGGCGACCGCCCCGCTGGCCACGCCGAGCGGGCAGCGCTCCGCCGACGGCGTCCGTTCGATCCTGTCCTCGTTGCAGGCCGGCCGCACCCGCGGCCAGGTGGGCGACGAACCCGCCCACCACGACCCCAGGGAGGTCCCCGGTGATCACTGACGTGAACGAGCAGATCCAGCAGATCCCGTGGCTGCTCTCGCGCTTCGTGGACGAGACCCCCGGAGTGGGTGACGCCGTCTGCGTGAGTTCGGACGGCCTCCTCATGGCCATGTCGTCAGGGATCGACCGGGCCCGGGCCGACCAGTTCGCGGCGATCGCCGCCGGCCTCACCAGCCTGTCGCTGGGGGCGTCGCGGTGCTTCGGCTACGGCGACGTCGACCAGGTCATGGTCGAGATGTCCACGGGCTTCCTGTTCGTGGCCTCGATCTCCGACGGGTCCTGCCTGGCCGTGCTGTCGTCGAAGGACGCGGATGTGGGCCTGGTGGGCTACGAGATGACGCTGCTGGTGGAGCGCTTCGGTGCGGTGCTCACCCCACAGGTCCGGGCCGGGTTGCGCAGCTCCCTGGCCATGGGCTGAACGAGAGGGACACGCGGTGAGCGACGGGGAGGCACCGGGCGCGATCCCGGTCGCGCCCCTGGACGCGGCCGCGGCGGAGGCGCCGGACCGCGAGCTGGTGCGGCCGTTCGTGATCACGGGCGGCCGCACGCGTCACGCGACCGTGCACCTCCGGGTGGAGACCCTCGTGGTGGCCACCGGACGCCAGCTGGACCGTCCCCTGCAGTTCGAGCACGCCGCCATCGTCGGGTGGTGCGCCTCCCCGGTGTCGGTCGCCGAGCTCGCCGCCCGCGTCGGCGTGCCGCTCGGCGTCGCCCAGATCCTGGTCGGTGACCTCGCCGAGGCCGGCCTCGTCCAGGTCCACGAGTCGCGCACCGTGGCCACCCCCGCGCTCCTCCTGAGGATGATCGATGCCGTACGAGCACTCTGAGCAGATTCCGCCGCCCTTCCCCGGCCAGCCGGCGCCGCCAGCGGCGACGGTCGCGGCCTCGCAGGGGCCGACCGCCCCACAACCGGTCAAGATCCTGGTGGCGGGCGGGTTCGGTGTGGGCAAGACCACGTTGGTCGGCGCCATCTCCGAGATCGAGCCGTTGACCACCGAGGCCCAGATGACCTCGTTCTCCGAGGGGCGTGACGACACGTCGCAGGTCGCGACCAAGACCTCGACCACGGTGGCGATGGACTTCGGCCGGATCACCGTGGACGCGGAGCTGATCCTCTATCTGTTCGGTACTCCCGGCCAGGAGCGGTTCTGGTTCATGTGGGACGACCTCGTGGAGGGCGCGCTCGGGGCGGTGGTGCTGCTGGACACGCGCCGGCTCGGCGACTGCTTCGCGGCGGTCGACTTCTTCGAGAGCCGCGGCGTGCCCTTCATCGCGGCGGTGAACCAGTTCCCGGACGCCGGCTCGTACTCGCTCGAGGAGGTCCGTGAGGCGCTGGCGCTGGCCCCGCACGTTCCCCTCGTCCGGACGGACGCCCGGTCACGGGAGAGCGTCAAGCTCGTGTTGATCGCCCTGCTCGACCACCTCATGCACCGGGCCGTCGAGGAGTCGGCCTCCTCGCTCGGACGGGCCTGAGGGTTCAGCTCCCGGAACCGCTGCCGCCGGAGCCACCCGTCGACGAGCCCGAGGAGCCCGACGACGAGTCGGACGAGCCGGACGAGCTGCTGCCGGAGCTCGACGACCCGGAGTCCGACGACCCGGAGTCCGACGAGGACGAGGACGACGACGAGCCGGTGGACGAGGAGCCGGACGAGCTCGACGACGAGCCGGACGATCCCGAGCGGCTGTCGGTCTTGTAGAAGCCCGACCCCTTGAACGTGATGCCGACCGGACTGAAGACCTTGCGCACCTCACCGCCGCAGTCGGGGCACTCCGTGGGCGGGTCGTCGTCGAAGGACTGCTGGATCTCGAAGCGGTGACCGCAGGACCGGCACTTGAACTCGTAGACGGGCATGACGCTCTCCGTGGCGGTTAGCACTCTCGACCTGTGAGTGCTAACCCTACCCGTCGTCGGGCTCCGTCCGACAATCACGGCGTCGCCTGATGGTGCACCGTCGGACACGGGTAGTTCATCCCGGTGGGACAGGATCCTCCGATGGTTACGCTCGGTGGTGAGGTCGTCGTCGGCGGCCCGGGACCGGGGCGGTCCGGAAAGGGGAATCGAGGATGGCCAGGGTGACGAAGGCGGTGATCCCCGCGGCAGGGCTCGGGACGAGGTTCCTCCCGGCCACCAAGGCGCAGCCGAAGGAGATGCTCCCGGTCGTCGACAAGCCGGCCATCCAGTACGTGGTGGAGGAGGCGGTCGCGGCCGGTATCGACGACATCCTCATCATCACCGGGCGCAACAAGCGATCGCTCGAGGACCACTTCGACCGCAACTTCGAGCTGGAGTACCAGCTGCAGTCGAAGGGCAAGACCGGTGACCTCGCCGAGGTGGTCGAGCTCGCGGAGCTCGCCGACATCCACTTCGTCCGTCAGGGCGAGCCGCTCGGGCTCGGCCACGCCGTGTCGGTCGCCCGCAAGCACGTGGGCCACGACCCGTTCGTGGTGATGCTCGGCGACGACATCATGGACGAACACTCCACGGTGCTCGCCGACATGATCAAGACCTACGACGAGACCGCATCGTCCGTGGTGGCCCTCATGGAGGTGCCGATCGAGGAGATCTCCGCCTACGGCTGCGCGGCGGTGGAGGACCGCCACGGGTCGGTCTGCCGGATCACCGAGATCGTGGAGAAGCCGGCACCCGAGGTCGCACCGTCGAACCTCGGGGTGATGGGTCGGTACCTCTTCACCCCGGAGATCTTCGAGGAGCTCGACCACGTGGAGCCCGGCGTCGGCGGTGAGATCCAGCTCACCGATGCCATCGCCCGCCTCCTCGGCCACCAGCAGGTCCTGGGTTACGTGTTCTCCGAGGGGCGCTTCGACATCGGCAAGAAGCTCGACTACCTCCGGGCCACCGTCGAGCTCGCGCTCCGGCGCGAGGACCTCGGTCCCGAGTTCCGGGACTTCCTCGCCGGCGTGTGCCGTCGCGAAGGCCTGACCTGATCCACCCCGCCCGTCGCCGGGGTCCCGCCCCGCGGGCATGATGACGGCGTGATCCCGCTCGACGACGCCTGGGCCCACGTGCGCGAGGCCGTGCCGCCGCTCCCGGTGGCCACCGTCCCGGTGGCCGACGCGCTCGGGCTCGTGCTCGCAGAGCCGGTGGTGGCCGCGACCGCGGTCCCACCGTTCGACAACTCCGCCGTGGACGGCGTCGCGGTCCGTTGCGCGGACGTCGCCGGTCCGGGTGCGGAGCTCCCGGTGGTGGGGGAGGTGGCCGCGGGCTCCGTGGCGCAGCGCCCGCTCGAGCCCGGGTGCGCGGTCCGGATCATGACCGGCGCACCCGTGCCCGAGGGCGCGGATGCCGTCGTGATGGTCGAGGACACCGAGGTGGTCCGGGCCGCGGACGGCGCCGAGGTCGTCCGCGTCGCGGTGGTGCCGGAACCCCGCCGCCACATCCGCCCGGCGGGCGACGACATCCGGCCCGGTGACACGGTCCTCGAGCCGCGGGTACTGCTGGGCGAGGCGCACCTGGGCCTCCTCGCCACCCTCGGGCGCGAGCAGGTGGACGTGGTCCGCCGCCCGGTGGTCGGGGTGCTGTCCACGGGCGACGAACTCGTGCCGCCCGGCCGGCCGCTCGGCCCGGGCCAGATCCACGACAGCAACCGGGTCACGCTGCTCGCGCTCTGCCGCGCCGCCGGCTTCGAGGCGGTGGACCTCGGACTGTGGGGTGACGACGAGGCCCCGCTCGAGGAGGCCCTGCGCGACGCCGCGGACCGTTGCGACGCCGTCCTCACGAGCGGCGGCGTGTCGATGGGGGACCACGACCCCGTGAAGGCGGTGCTCGCCCGGATCGCGGACATGCGGTGGATGCAGGTGGCGATCAGGCCGGCGAAGCCGTTTGCGTTCGGGCTGCTGCGGTCCGCGGACCGACAGGTGCCGGTGTTCGGGCTGCCCGGCAATCCCGTCAGCTCGCAGGTGAGCTTCGAGCTGTTCGCCCGACCGGGCATCCGGGTCATGGGCCGCCACCCGAGGCCGCACCGTCGCCGGGTCGCCGCGCGTGCCGGTGAGGACTTCGGGCGCCGTTCGGACGGCAAGGTGCATTTCGTGAGGGTGCGCCTCACGCAGGATGACGACCTCGCGTTCGTGGCCACCTCCGCCGGCGGCCAGGGCTCGCACCAGCTCTCCGGGATGGCCGCGGCGGACGGCCTGGCGGTGCTCCCCGACGGCGATGGTGCCGCGATGGACGACCGACTGGAGGTCCTGCTCCTACGCTGAGCCCCTCCAGCCGGAGGGAACACCCGGTCCACGGGGAAGGGGAGCTG
>JBMOJH010000101.1:0-12486 GCA_049316905.1 Microthrixaceae bacterium
CCCGGTCGCCCGGACCCTTCCCGACCGCACGGCCCGCAGCGCCGGCAACGGCGGCAACGGCGGCAACGGCGGCGACCTCTACGTGGTCCCGGGCGGAGCGGCCACCACCGCGCCGGCCGGCGACGGCCGCTTCCGCGTGAGCATCGACGTGGGCGACCCGCGGGTCCTCGCGTTCACCGACCGGCCCGCCCGGGGCGCGGACCGCGAACCGCTCGCGACGTTCGTCGACCAGTGGCCCACCGTCTTCGCGGGCGACCCTCCGAACGCCGCGCTCACCGGCACCGCCGCCGACGGCACCGACAGCGACACCGCCGTCGAGCTCACCGACCCCGCGTGGAACCCCGCGACGGGGCAGCTCACCCTGACCGCGCGGCCCATCGGCGCGGACGTCGGCGCGGCGCTCCCCGGGCGCTACACCCAGCTGTCGGTCTTCATCGACGACGCCACCGGGGTGGCGTTCGTGGTGATCGACATCCCGGACGACGTGCAGCCGACCATCGCGGTGGCACCTACCACCCCGAACTCGTTCTTCGACCCGTTCCAGCCCTTCACCTGGCAGGTGATCGACGGCCCCGGCGGGGGCATCGCGGACCTGCCCGACAGCCCGCTCCCGACGTTCGGCCCGGCGCTGCTCCAGGTCGCCACCCAGGTCGGCAGCGGCACCACCAGCCTCACGCTCGGATTCGGCCAGTGGAGCTACCAGGTGTCGGTCACGTTCAACGTCGGTGCTCCGCCGACGGCGACGGTCCAGCAGCTCGGTCCGGCCGACATCTGGCAGTGGGCGCCGTACCGGATGCAGCCGGCGCCGCCGTCCGGTGACCCGCTCGCCGCGGTGCCCGTGCCGAACTCGTCGACCGGCGGGAACGTGGCCACCTTCGACGTCACTCTCGGCTGACGAGGTCGCCATGAGCACGATGCCACTGCGCTACCTGTCGGCCACGGACCTGCTCCGTCGCTTCCACGACGGTGAGGTCTCCCCGCTCGACGTGCTCGAGGATCAACTCGACGCGGCCGCCGCGACCTCGGACACGGTCAACTGCATCACCTTCAGCCACCCCGACGAGGCGATCCGAGCCGCGGCCGAGTCGGAACGGCGGTGGCGAACCGGGCGGGCGCGGGCGCTCGAGGGCATCACCGTCGCCGTCAAGGACGAGAGCGCCGTGACGGGCTGGACCACCACCAACGGCAACCGCCTCCGCCTCGACACGGTCGACGACCACGACCACCCGATCGTGGCCCGCCTCCGCGAGGCCGGCGCGGTGCTGCACCTGCAGACCACCACGCCGGAGCTGTCGCTCAACTCGACCACGTGGACCGACCTGTGGGGCGTCACCCGCAACCCGTGGAACCCGGAGGTCACGCCGGGCGGCTCCTCGGGCGGGAGCGGCGCCGCGCTCGCCGCGGGCCTGACCACCCTCGCCACCGGGTCCGACATGGGCGGATCGATCCGCATCCCCGCCGCGATGAACGGGCTCTACGGCTACAAGCCCCCGATCGGCCGGGTGCCCGGCGAGCCGGAGGACGCCCAGCTGTTCATGGCCACCGACGGGCCGCTGGCGCGCACGTTCGAGGATCTCGTCCTGTTCGAGAACGCCATCTCGGGGCCGCCCCCCACCTCACCGATCTCCCTCCCCCGGCTGGACCTGCCCGCGACGTACCCGTCGGTCCGCGGCCTGCGCCTCGCGGTCCAGCTCGAACTGGGTGGGAGCCCGCTGGAGCCGGACGTCCGGGCGAACACCAGCGCCGCGGTGGACCGACTGGCCGATGCCGGGGCCGAGATCGTGGAGGTCGACCTCGGCTGGGACGTCGAGCGGATCGGCGCCGCGGTGATCGACGGACTGATGAGCACCTCGATCGGGGCCTACCTGGCCGAGGTCCTCGAGGTCGACCGCGCCGCGGGCGGCGGCACGCTCAACTCGTACACCGAGACCTACGCCCGCCTCGCGGCGGGCAACGGCGGGCCGGTCGGCTACCACCGCGCGGCGGTGGCCATCGCCGAGATGTACGCGTCGTTCCGGCGCCACGTCGTCGAGACCGGGTGCGCCGCCCTGCTGTGCCCGACCGTGGTCACCACCCGGGTGCCCGCCGACCTCGATCCGCTCGGTCCGCCGCTGGTCGTGGACGGCGTGGCCGTGGCGGCCAACGTCGGCTGGGAGCTCACCCCGGCGTTCAACCTGCTGAACCGATCACCGGTGGTGTCGGTGCCCACCGGGCTCGCCGCCAACGGCGTGCCCACCGGCATGCAGATCGTGGGCGACACCTTCGACGAGCTGTCGGTCATGCGGGTGGCCGCGGCCCACGCCGCTCTCGCACCCGCGCTGTTCACCGGCACCCGGTTCCCCGACCCCGCGGCACCCGGTGCTCCTGGTCCCGACCGGTCGCCCGCGGCCGACCAGGACGCCCGGGGTTCCTGAGTGTCGACGCTCACCGTGCCGCTGCAGCTCGAGCGCATCGAGGACCTGTTCGACGCCCCCACCACCAGTCCGTTCTCGGTGGCGTACCGCCCCACGAGCTCCGCGAGCGGCATGGACACCGCGGCCGCAGTGCTGGCCGGGGCCCGAGCCCACGACGTGGTGCTCGAGATCGCAGTGGACCGGGGCCCGCTGCCCGAGGACCCGGAGCTCACGGCCGCGGTGCACCGGTACGCGGCGGCGCGGGCCGCCGCGGTCCGCCTGGAGCTGCGGAAGAACCGCCGGTTCGGGGTCCTCACCGCGCTGGCGGGCGTGGGCCTGCTGTTCGTGCTGCTCACCGCGTCGCGCCTGCTGGCGGACCCGACCCCCGACGTGACCGTGGGCGACCTGGTGTCGGAAGGCCTGCAGATCGCGGCGTGGGTGTCCTTGTGGTTCCCGGTCGAGCACGCGCTCTACGGGCTCTGGGAGGACCGGCGGGTCCGGCGCGTCTGGGACGTGTTGGCCGCGGCGGTGGTGCGGGGTCAGGCGCGGCGCACGACCGTCCCGCCGGGGGTGTCCTCCACCACCCAGCCCAGCGCCACGAGCTCGTCGCGCAGCTGATCGGCCATGCCCCAGTCCTTCTCGGCGCGGGCCCGGTCGCGGGCGCGGGCGAGCGCGGCCACCTCGTCGGGGACCAGGTCGCCATCGGGGTCGCGCAGGTCGAGGCCCACCGCGTCGAGCGCCGAGCGGACCGCGGCGGCCAGCGGACCCGCGGCCGTGGTGTCCCCCGTGTCGAGGAGCCGGTTGACCTCGCTCACCACGTCGAACAGCGCAGCGAGCGCGCCGGGGGTGTCGAGGTCGTCGTCCATGTGGGCCCGGAACGCGTCGAGCACCTCGTCGTGCGGTTCCACCTCGGCGAGCCCCGCGGTGCGCCGGGCGAACGCGTCGAGGCGCTCGAGGGTGGCCTCGGCCTGGGCGATCGTGTCGGCGGTGACCTCCAGCGGGCGCCGATAGTGGGCCCGGAGCACGAGCAGCCGGTAGGCGCGGGCGTCGTGCTGCTCCAGCAGTTCGGACAGCGTGGTGAAGTTGCCGAGCGACTTCGACATCTTCTCGCCGCCCACCTCCACGAACCCGTTGTGGACCCACCGGCGGGCGAAGTCGCGACCCGCGGCCACCGCCTGGGCCCGCTCGTTCTCATGGTGCGGGAACGCCAGGTCGAGGCCACCCCCGTGCAGGTCGAAGCCGTCGCCGAGCAGGTCGAGGCTCATCACCACGCACTCGGTGTGCCAGCCGGGCCGCCCGTCGCCCCACGGTGAGGGCCACGCGGGCTCACCCGGCTTGGCGAACTTCCAGAGCGCGAAGTCGGCCGGGTGGCGCTTGTGCTCCGCGCCGTGCACCTCGCGTTCGCCGCCGCCCGCGACCATCTGGTCGAGCGACTGGTGGGCGAGCAGTCCGTAGCCGTCGACCTGCTCCACCGAGAGGTACACGCCGTCGTCGGTGGCATAGGCGCGGTCCGCGGCAACGAGGTCGGAGATGAGCTCCACCATGCGGTCGACGTACGCGGTGGCGTGCGGGTCCTCGTCGGGCCGGCGCACCCCCATCGCGTCCATCGCGTCCCACCAGACGGCCTCGAACTCGGCGGTCACCTCGGTCCACGGACGGCCCTCGGCCTCGGCCCGGTCGATGATCTTGTCGTCGATGTCGGTGATGTTCGACACGTACCTGACCCGGTTTCCGGACCACTCCAGATACCGTCGAAGCACGTCGAAGACGAGGGAGAACCGCCCGTGACCGAGGTGCGGGGGCCCGTAGACGGTGGGGCCACACACGTACATCGACACCTCGCCCGGAGTGCGGGGCTCGAGGGGCAGGACCTGCCGCGCCGCGGTGTCGTAGAGCCGGATCATGGTCCCGCACCCTACCGGCGCCGTTCCGCCGCCCCGTGGGGCTCCGTGGTGGCGGCCGCCGCCGGCCCCGCCGTGGTGGCCGCCGCGGTCCTGGGGTTCACCGGGTTGGGCGGCTGGCCGGCCGCCGCGCTCGTGTGCGTGGCCGCGGCGTTCTCGTTCCTGTCGGTGACCGCGGCGGTGGTGCGGCCGGCCCGGGCCGCCCTGACCTCGGCCCGCCTCGACGTGAACGACGCCCGGGCCGAGCTCGCCGCCGAACGGGCCGACCGCGACCTCCGCACCCGGCTCGACCGGGCCCTCGACGGCGCCGCCGCCGAACCGGCCGCGCTGCGGACCGGCCTGCGCGCCGTGGCCGAGATGGTCCCCCACGCCGAGGTGTGCCTGCTGCTCTCGGTGCCCGACGAACCGCGGGTGGGATGGTCGGTGGCGCTGGTGGACGGCGCGCTCCGGCCCGCCGTGCCGCTCGCCGGTTCGCCGGCATGCCGCGCGCTGGCGACGGGCTCGCCCGCAGTGACCGCCGGTTCGCACGCCCTCGACGCGTGCGCCCACCTGGCGGGCCCCGACGAGGTGGCCTCCACCTGCCTGCCGCTGCGCCTCGGCGACCGGCTCCTCGGCACGGTGTGCGTGACCTCCGCGCCGGGCGAGGTGCCCGACCCGGCCACGCTCGACACGCTGGCGTGGATCGTCGAACGGGTGGGCGGCCGGGTGCACGAGCTGCGGCTGCGCCGGGGACCGTCCACCGCGGGACCGGAGGACCCGGTGACCGGGCTGCCCGGTGAACCGGCGCTGCGCCTGCAGCTCCGCGACCTGGTGCGGATGCTCACGCCGTTCTGCGCCACGGTGGTGTCGCTCGACGGGGCCGAGGCGCTGCGCCTCGCGAGCGGCGGGATGGCCGCGGACGACTCGCTGCGGCTCCTGGCCGACACGATCTGCACGACGCTGCGCCCCGACGACCTGGTGTGCCGGCTCGACGGCGACCGGTTCGCCGCGGTGCTGACGCGCTGCGACGCCGAGCAGGCGACCGCGGCGCTGGAGCGCTGCCGCGAGGCGCTGGTGCTCGCCACGACCGAGGAGGAGATGGAGCCCGTCACCTTCTCCGCCGGCATCGTGGAGTCGCACCGGGCGACGTCGCTCGAGGAGATCGTGCGCCTCGCCGACGCAGCGTGCGCGGCCGCTCACCTCCAGGGCGGTAACCGGGTGCTCGTGTCCGACTGAGCCCGCCCCTCCGACGTTCTCGGAGGTTGGAGCGGCGTGGAGGCGACCGAGGACCCCTATTCGCGGGTCAGGGGAGGAGGTCGACGGGGGCGTCGCCGCCGGCGAGGCGCTGGAACCGGTCCAGCGCACCCCAGCCCACCTCGGGCTGCGGCAGCACCCAGAACCGGCCCTCGCGCACGGCCGCCACGATCGCGTCGGCCACCGTGGCCGGGTCCTCCCCCGCGTCGTTTCCGGCGCGCACCGTGCGGGCCACCGAGTCGGCCACCCCGTCGAGGCGCTCGTCGTCGATGCCCGCCGCGGCGAGCGAGTTGGCCGCCATCGGCGTCCGCACGTTGCCCGGGCACACGACCGATGCCCCGACCGACGCCCCGACCGATGCCCCGACCGACGAACCGGTCACCCGCGCCAGCTCGTGGTGCAGCGACTCCATCAGGCCCACCACCGCGTGCTTCGTCGCCACGTACGGCGCGAGCCCCGGCGTGGCCACCAGCCCCGCGCCCGACGCCACCGCCACCACGTGCCCACGACCGCGGGCCAGCAACACCGGCACCGCGGCGCGCACGCCGTGCACCACGCCCCAATAGTTCACCCGGGTCTGCAGCTCCCACTGCCCGAGCGGCACCTCCCAGCTCAGCCCGGGCAGGTACACGCCGGCGTTGAGCACCGTCAGGGTGAGCCCGCCCAGCTCCTCGGCCGCGGCGACCAATTCGGCATGGTGGTCGGGATCGCCCACGTCGCCCTCGACGAGTCGCACGACCACGCCGTCGCGGCCCGCGGCCCGGGCCCGCCCGCCCGCCGCGGCCAGCGACACCGGGTCCCGGTCGGCCAGTACGAGGGAGCACCCCTCGGCGGCCAGGCGCTCCGCCACCGCCGAGCCGATGCCGCCGCCCGCACCGGTCACGATCGCCACGCCCGAGAGTTCCATGCGGTGCCGGACCCTACCGGTACGCGCCCGTGCACCGATTCCGCTTCGAAGGACCGCCCCCCCGCCCGTTAGCGTGGGAGCCCGTATGGCCGCCGTCCCCCCCACCCCGAAACAGGTCCGCGACGTCCCCGCCAAGCCCACCGTGGACGGGCTGGAGGAGAAGTGGGCGCCGCACTGGGAGGCCGAGGGCACCTACCGGTTCGACCGCAGCGCCGGCCGGGAGGACGTCTTCTCCATCGACACGCCGCCGCCCACCGCCTCGGGGTCGCTGCACGTGGGCCACGTGTTCTCCTACACCCACACCGACACCGTCGCCCGCTTCCGGCGCATGCGGGGGATGGAGGTCTTCTACCCGATGGGCTGGGACGACAACGGCCTGCCCACCGAGCGTCGCGTGGAGAACTACTTCGGCGTGGTGTGCGACACGTCGGTGCACCCGGTCGAGGGCGAGCTCGAGCTGCCGCCGGAGCCGCCGAAGGACCGGGGCGACTTCCTGCGGATCAGCCGGCCGGACTTCATCGAGCTGTGCGAGCGGCTGCTCGTGACCGACGAGCAGGCCTTCGAGGACCTGTTCCGCCGCCTCGGCCTCAGCGTGGACTGGTCCTTCACCTACACCACGATCAGCGACTCCACGCGGGCCGTCTCGCAGCGGGCCTTCCTGCACAACCTGGCCCGCGGGCAGGCCTACAGCCAGGAGGCGCCCAGCCTGTGGGACGTCACGTTCCGCACCGCGGTGGCCCAGGCCGAGCTCGAGGACCGCGAGCGCCCCGGCGCCTACCACCAGCTCGCCTTCGGCCGCCCCGACGGGTCCGAGCCCGTCCTGATCGACACCACGCGGCCCGAGCTGGTCGTGAGCTGCGTGGCGCTGGTGGCCCACCCCGACGACGAGCGCTACCGGCCGCTGTTCGGCAGCACCGTCACCACGCCGGTGTTCGGCGTGGAGGTCCCGGTGCTCGCGCACCCGCTCGCGGAGCCCGACAAGGGCACCGGCATCGCGATGATCTGCACGTTCGGCGACCTCACCGACGTGATCTGGTGGCGCGAGCTCGACCTGCCCACCCGCGCGGTCATCGGCCGTGACGGTCGATTCGCGGCGGACGCTCCGGAGTGGCTCACCACCGACAACGCGCGTGCGGCCTACGAGCGCATCGCCCGCAAGGCCTCGGGCGGCGCGCGCCAGCAGATGGTGGACCTGCTCACCGGGTCGGGCGAGCTGCTCGGCGAGCCCCGACCGATCACCCATCCGGTGAAGTTCTTCGAGAAGGGCGACAAGCCGCTCGAGATCGTGACCTCGCGCCAGTGGTACATCCGCAACGGCGGCCGCTCCGACGAACTGAAGGACGAGCTGATCGCCCGCGGCGGCGAGCTGGCCTGGCACCCGGCCTTCATGCGGCACCGCCTCGACAACTGGATCCAGGGGCTCAACGGCGACTGGCTGGTGTCGCGCCAGCGGTACTTCGGCGTGCCGTTCCCGGTCTGGTACCCGGTCCTCGCGGACGGCACCGTCGACCACGACCACCCGATCCTCGCTTCGGCGGACACCCTGCCCGTCGACCCGCAGTCGGACTGCCCGCCCGGGTTCACCGAGGACCAGCGCGGCGAGCCGGGGGGCTTCGTGGGCGACCCCGACGTGATGGACACCTGGGCGACCAGCTCGCTCACCCCGCAGATCGCCTGCCGCTGGGGCGATGACCCCGACCTGTTCGAGCGCACGTTCCCGATGGACCTGCGCCCGCAGGCCCACGACATCATCCGCACCTGGCTGTTCTCCACCCTGCTGCGCAGCCACGACGAGTTCGGCAGTGTCCCGTGGCGCAACGCCGCGCTCAGTGGATGGATCCTCGACCCCGACCGCAAGAAGATGTCGAAGTCGAAGGGCAACGTGGTCACCCCGTTGGGCCTGCTCGACCAGCACGGCTCCGACGCGGTCCGCTACTGGGCGGCGTCGGGCCGGCCCGGCACCGACACCGCCTTCGACGAGCAGCAGATGAAGGTGGGTCGCCGGCTCGCCATCAAGCTCCTGAACGCGAGCCGGTTCGCCCTCGGTTTCGGACAGGTCCCGGCCGACACCGCGGTCACCGAGCCGCTCGACCGGGCCATGCTCGCCGCACTCGCCGACCTCGTCGACGACGCCACCCGCGCCTTCGAGGGCTTCGACTACGCCCGGGCACTCGAGCGCACCGAGCAGTTCTTCTGGCGCTTCTGCGACGACTACCTGGAGCTCGTGAAGGCCCGGGCCTACGGCGCGGCCGACGAGCCGACGGGTGACGGCGCCGGCGACAGCCCGGGCGACTGCCCGCCCGAGGCGAACGCGCCCACCGCCGAGGCCACCGACTCCGCCCGCGCCGCGCTCGCCGCGGCGCTCAGCACGCTGCACCGACTGTTCGCGCCGTTCCTCCCCTTCACGTGCGAGGAGGTGTGGTCGTGGTGGATGGACGGCTCCGTGCACCGGACCGCCTGGCCCGAGGCATCGGAGCTCCGCGCGCTCGCCGGCGACGGGGCCGACCCCCGGGCGCTGGACGTGGCCGCCGCGGTGCTGCGGGAGCTGCGGGGCGCCAAGTCGGCCGCCAAGGTCGGCATGCGGGCCCGCATCGAGCGCGCCGAGGTGACCGACACCGCGGAGCGGCTCGCGCTGCTGCGCACCGTCGCCGGTGACGTGACCGAGGCCGGACGCGTGGGCGTGCTCGCCCTGTCCGAGGGTGACGAGTTCACCGTCGACGCCACCCTGGCGCCGACGCCGGACTGAGCCTCAGGGCGCCGGCGGCAACGGCATCGCTGCCACCGACGCGAGCGGGATGCCCGCCGACTCGAACGCGGCCAGCACCCGCTTGCGGTACTCGCGCTCCACCGGGAACTGGCCGGCCGGCTCGGTGTCGCAGACCACGCGCAGGGTCACGCCGGTGGCGTCGATCAGGTGCACGCCGAGCACGTCGGGCGCCCCGGTGATGCGCGTCGCCCACTCGGGCTCCGAGCGCAACGCGTCGCCCACCTCGCCGAGCAGCGAGCAGGCCCGGTCCACGTCCGCGTCCGGCGTGACCACCACGTCGACCACGGCCCGCGACCAGCTCTGGCTCTTGTTGCCGACGCGCACCATCTCGCCGTTCGCAATGTGCCACACGGTGCCGCTGATGTCGCGCAGCCGCGTGGAGCGCAACGTGATCCGCTCCACCGTGCCGGTCACCGGCGCACCGGCGTCGATGATGTCGCCCACGCCGTAGCGGTCCTCCACGAGGATGAACCAGCCCGCGAGCACGTCGCGCACCAGGTTCTGCGCGCCGAAGCCGAGCGCCACGCCCAGCACCCCGGCGGAGGCCAGCAACGCGGCGAGGCTCACGCCGAGCGCCGAGAGGACGGCGGTGAGCGCCACCACCGCGACGACCGCCACGGAGATCGAGGTGGCGATGTGGGTGAGGGTGACGGCGCGGGCCTCGGCGCGACCGGAGCGCTCGCCGGGGACCAGACGGTCGGGCACGTAGCCGCCCACCTTCTCCGCCCCCCTGATCATCGATCGACCGGCCCGCCCGATCAGCACCCTCAGGATCCATGCGGCCACCACGGCGACCACGACGATGCCCAGGATGCGGAGGGCCTCGTCGCTCAGCCAGCCCGCGGCACGGGCCAGGACCTCGTTGCCGGTGGCGTCCCAGACCGGTTCGCACAGGGAGCCGCCGTCGACGCAGAACGACGGGGTCCCGGCGGCGAGGAGGCCCGAGGGGGCGAGGGCGAGGGCCACGGCGGCGAATCTAGCGGTGGGCCACGGCCCCGGAAGGGTCGTCCCGACGGGTGCCCGACAGCCACTATCGTCACGCTCCGTGAGGTCGCGGAAGCGCCGGATGGCGGAGGAAGTCGAACGGGCCACCCGGCGGGTGCGCGACGACTACGACGGCGCCCTCGGCGAGTCGGGCGTGATCCTGTTCCGCCAGGTCACGCCCGGGTCCGACGGCCACTACGTCTCACCGTCGCTCGTGCAGGTCCTCGGCTGGGACGCCACCGCGTTCCGCGAGCCCGGCACGCTGCGCGGTCTGGTGCACCCCGACGACCTCGACACGTTCCGTTCGCTCGTGCCGGTCGGGCCACCCGCACCGCCCGCTCCCCCGCCCGGCACCGCGGAGGCCTTCACCGCCGAGCCGGCCGCCCGGCAGGCGGCGGTGACGGTGGAACCCGTGGTGCGGTTCCTCGCGGCCGACGGCGGGTGGCGCCACCTGCTCGTGCGCCGCACCCCCGCCGCCCCCGACGAGCCGGTCCGCGGCGTGCTCGTGGACGTCACGGTGAGCGAGACCGGCCGCATCGAGGAGCGCCGCTTCGCGGACGTCATCCGCCGCAGCGCGGACGCCGTGGTGCTGCTCGAGTTCGTCGACCTCGCGGAGCCCACCACCCTGCTGCTGCGGTCGGCCAACCCGACCGCACGCCGGCTGTTCAACCTCGAGCACCACTCGGTGGACGGCACCCGCATCGACGAGATCTTCGGCCCGGCGTCCTGCCGGCTGCTGCGCTCCGCGTTGTTCGACGTGGCCCACACAGGCGAGTCGCTCACCGCCGAGCGGCTGTCGTTCGCGGAGCTGCCCGGCACGTGGCTCGACCTGCGCCTCGACCGGCTGCCCGACGGCACGCTCGCGGCCACGGTCGCCGACGTGACCCGCACGGTGAACCTCGAGGACCGCCTGCGCCACCAGGCCAGCCACGACGCGCTCACCGGCCTGCCGAACCGCACGCTGCTCGACGAGCGCCTCTCCACGCTCACCACCGGTCTGTCCGAGGGTCACCACCTGGCGCTGGTGCTCGTGGGCCTCGGCGCCCTGCACGACGTGAACTCCACGATGGGCCACCAGTACGGGGACCAGCTGCTCGTGGAGGTGGGCCGCCGCCTCACCGCCGAGTGCCCGGAGGCCGACCTCGTGGCCCGCATCGGCGGCGACGAGTTCGCGGTGCTCGGTTCCCCGTGCCCCGGGCAGGCCGCGGCGCTGGAGCTCGGCCGCTCGGTGGAGCAGGCGCTCGCCCGACCGCTCGACGTGGACGGCCACATGGTGCACGCCACGGCCCGCGTGGGCGTGGCGGTCGCCCCGGCCCACGGCGGCGACCCCCGCACCCTGTTGCACAGCGCGGATGCGGCACTGCAGCACGCGCACGCGGATGCGGTGACCCTGCAGGTGCACGACCCCGTGGCCGAGCGCACCTCGGTGCGGCGGGTCGGCCTGCTCACCGAGCTGCGGCGGGGCCTCGCCAACCAGGACCTCGAGCTGCGCTTCCAGCCGCTCGTGGAGCTGCGCACCGGCCGGGTCGCCCGCGTGGAGGCCCTGCTGCGGTGGCAGCGCGAGGACGGCGGCAGCCGGATCCCCGTGGAGCTGCTGGAGCTGGCCGAGCAGTCCGGTCTGGTGGAGCCCCTCACCCGCTGGGTGCTCGGCGAGTCGGCCCGCACCGCCACCCGCCTGGCCCGCCCCGGCGACACCGTGGTGGTGAGCGCCAACCTGTCGCTGCGCCAGCTGGCCGACCCGGCGCTGCTCAGCTTCGTGGAGCTCCTCCTCACCTCCGGTGAGCTGTCGCCCGAGCTGGTCGAGGTGGAGATCTCCGAGACCGAGTTGGGCGACGACCCGGTGCGGGCCCAGCAGGTGATCTCGCGGCTGTCGGGCATGGGCCTGCGGGTGGTCGTCGACAACTTCGGCACCGGCTACACGTCGATGGCCACGATGGCCGCGCTCGACGTGAAGGGCATCAAGATCGACCGCAGCTACATCACCACGCTCGCCTCGGCGCCCGCGGATCTTGGGGTGGTGCGCTCCACGGTGGAACTCGCCCACGGACTCGGCCTCACCGTGGCCGCCGAGGGTGTGGCCGACGGCGACACCCTCGCGCTGCTCGCCGAGATGGGCTGCGACCACGCCCAGGGCGTGCACCTCTCCGGTCCGGTCACCCTCGACGCGCTGCCGGCGCGGGTGACCGAGCTCGAGGAGGCCATGCAGGGGTGGGTGGCCGTGCCCGGCCCGATCCTCCTCGACTAGCCGATCACCCCGGCCTCCGTCCCGCTCTCCGCCCCGCTCTCCGCCCCGCTCTCCGC
>JBMOJH010000102.1:0-12271 GCA_049316905.1 Microthrixaceae bacterium
GAGGACTTCTCGTCCAACCTGGTGAGCGTCCTGCACGACGACGGCACCGGGTGTCCGGTGCCGTTCGCCATGGCGCCGCCGGGGGATCCGGTGCACGTGCTGTCGACCGCCGATCCGCCACTCCACACCCGGCACCGCAAGCTCCTCCAGACCCACCTCAACCCGGCGACGGTGGCCGCGCTCGAGCCGGCGATCGCCCGGATCGTGGACGACCGATTGGCGGTGCTGGTCGGGGTGGGGTCCGTCGACGCCGTGGCTGCGTTCACCGATCAGGTCCCCGCCCGCACCGTCTGCGAGCTCATCGGGCTCCCGCCCGAGGACGCGTCGATGATCATCGACCTGGTCGTCCGCACGGGTGCCCTGCTCGACGGCGTCACCGACGAAGCGTGCATGACACCCGCCATGCACGCCGCCATCGACCTCACCCGCTACCTCACCGGCAAGCTCGCCGCCGCCATCGAGCGTCCGGCCGAGCAGTCGGGGCTCCTGGCCGTGTTCGCTCAGGCCATCGACGACTCGGTGGTCGGGTTCGGCGAGGTGCGCGACATGCTGGTCGTCCTCGTGGCCGCCGGCTCGGAGACCACCGCCAGCCTGCTCGCCACTGCGGTGAGGACCCTGGCCGGGGACGCCGAACTCCAGGATCGCCTCCGATCGGACCCGGAGCTGATCCCCGACGCGATCGAGGAGCTGCTCCGTGCCGACGGACCGTTCCAGTTCCACTACCGCTACGCGCCGTCCGACACGGTGCTCGGCGGGGTGGCCATCCCCGCCCGGAGCCGGGTGCTCCTGATGTGGGCGGCGGCCAACCGACCGGCACCGGGCGCGTCGCCCCCGCCCACACCGGGCGACGACGTCGGCCGGCGCGTCGCCCCGCACTACGCGTTCGGACGCGGCCTGCACTTCTGCATCGGGGCGCCCGTGGCCCGTCTCGAGGCGCGCGTCGCGCTGGAGCGCCTCCTCGCTGCGACGTCGGACATCTCGCTCGACCCGACCCGGCCGCCCACCCGCCGGCCCAGCGTCTTCATCCGTCGCCATGCGACCCTGCCCGTGGTGGTGCAGCCCGCATGAGGGTTCCCGCCGCAGCCGAGGCGCCCGTTGCCCGGATGGGTCGGCCCCGCGATCAGCGCCTCGACGACGCCATCGTGACGGCGACGATCGAGCTCCTCGGCGAGCGCGGCTACAACCGGCTGTCGCTCGCAGCGGTGGCCGACCGGGCCGGCACGACCACACCGGCCATCTACCGCCGGTGGCCGTCGAAGGCCGACCTCGTGCTCTCCGCGGTCTTCCGCACCCAGGGCGACGACGTCGTCGCCGACACCGGTGATCTCGATGCGGACATCCGGGCCATGGTCCGGTGGAGCCTCGAGAAGTTCGCCAGTCCCGCCGGCCGCGCGGCGCTGGTCGGCCTGCTCGGCGAACCGGCACGGGAGGGATCCGGGCGGTCCCGGGAACTCGCCGCAGTGTGGGGCCGGACCGACGAACGCCTGGCCCGAGCCGTCGAACGGGGCGAGATCCGGGCCGGCATCGACACCGACGGTCTGATCCTGCAGCTGGCCGGGCCGGCCCTGCTCGCCACCGCGGTGCACGGTCACGAGGCCGTCACCGACGAGTGGGTGGAGCGCATCGCCACCGTCATCCTCGACGGAGTCCGAGCACCGTCCCCGACCACGACCGCGGCCCCGTCACGTCGCAGGAGCAGGCCATGACCGAGACCATCCGCATCGACGACCTGCGCGAGCCGCGCCGCAACGCGGACGAGCAGCAGATCTTCGACCTGGCCTGTTCCATGGAGGTCGACCTGACCGCCGACACCCTGGTCGCGGCGGCGATCCGGCGCACCGGACTGCAGGACTTCGGCGATCCCACCCTGCTCGACCGTCTGGCCGCCCAGGTGGCCGCCGTCGAGGCCGATGACGGGCTCTCGGGCCTCGGTCGGTTCCTGGTCCGACGCCGGCTGGTGGGATTGCTGGCGGCACGGCTCCGGTTCGAGGACTTCGTTCGTCGCCACCCCGAGGCGCTGGAGGTCGAGCTGGAACCGCCGGTGATCGTGGTCGGGCTTCCCCGGTCGGGGACGACGCATCTGGTCAACCTGCTCGCCACCGACACCCGGTTCCGTTCCATGCCGTGGTGGGAGATCGCCGAGCCGATCCCCGTGCTCGGCGACGGTCCGGCTCGGGACGGGATCGATCCGCGGTACCTCCGGTCACTCGCCGAGTACGAGGCGTCCCGCGAGGTCTCGCCGCTCACGGCGCTGATGCACGACCGCCCGCCCTCGAGCATCGAGGAGGAGTGCGAGCTGCTCGACCTCGACCTGTGCACCTACGTGCTCGAGTGGTCCGCCCGGGTGCCGACGTGGCGGGACCACGCCGAGCAGCTCGACCAGTTCGCGCACTACGGCTTCCTCCGACGGGAGCTGCAGGTGCTCAGCTACCTGCGGGGGCCGAACCGCTGGGTGCTGAAGTGCCCGCAGCACCTGGAGCGCCTGGGCCCGCTGATGGCGACGTTCCCGGACGCCACCATCGCGTTCACGCTCCGCGACCCCGTCGCGGTGCTCCAGTCGGCCATCACGATGCTGGCCTACGGCGACCGGAACCGCCGCCTGGAGATCGATGCCGACGGGCTGGCCGCCTACTGGGTGGACCGGGTCGAACGTCTGCTGCGGGCCGCGGTCCGTGACACGCATCTGATCCCGCCGGCACAGCGTGTGGACGTCGAGTTCGGGTCGTTCATGGCCGACGACGTGGCCGTGGCGGCCGGTGTGATCGCGACCGCCGGCCTCGAGGTGACCGACGACGTCCGCGCCGGGCTCGACGCCTACGTGGCCGCCAACCCGCGCGGCCGCGACGGTCGCATCGTCTACGACCTGCGCGCCGACTTCGGCATCGATCCCGCCGAGCTCTACGAGCGGTACGCGTTCTACTTCGACGCCTTCCCCCAGATCAGCCCGGAGGTGCGCTGATGACCGGAATCCACCGACTGCGACCGGGGGCCGACGCGATGTCGGCCGCCACCGACGCCCCCGCGGTCGACCTCGGCGGTGACGTGTGGATGTCGCCGGGCTGGTCGAACAGCTACCTGCTGCCCACCAGCGACGGTCGGGTCGTGATCAACACCGGGATGGGGTTCGAGGGCCCGTTGCACCGCCGGGCCTATGACGCCGTGGACACGTCGCCGGTCCGCTCCGTCATCCTGACCCAGGGGCACTACGACCACGTCGGTGGGATCGACGTGGTGAGGGATCCCGACAGCGACGTCATCGCCCAGGCCAACTTCACCATCTGGCGCGACGACAACGAGCGGCTCGAGTCCTTCCGCTCGCGGAACTCGGCGTTCGCGTTCATGGACGCCATCCTCGCCGCCATGGACTACGCCCGGTCGGTCGGCGTGGGCGCGGTCCCACAGGCCCGGCCCGAGCCGACGGTGGTCGTCGACGAGCGGCAGGAGGTGGTGATCGGCGGACGGCGCCTGGAGCTGATTCCCACGCCGGGCGGCGAGACCTTCGACTCGATGATCGTCTGGCTGCCCGAGTCGAGGACGCTGTTCTCGGGGAACCTCTTCGGTCCGCTGTTCGGGCACGTGCCCAACCTGGTGACCATCCGCGGCGACCGGTACCGCGACGCCCTCACCTACATCGACTCGCTCGACGTGGTCCTCGAGCTGGCTCCCGAACGACTCATCACCGGACACTTCGACCCGATCCTCGGTGCCGACGAGATCGCCGGGGAGGTCCGTGCGTTGCAGGAGGCGATGCGGTGGGTTCACGACAGGACCGTCGACGGCATGAACGCCGGCGCAGACGTCCACACCCTGATGCGCGAGGTCACCCTGCCCGACCACGTCGACGTGGGGGAGGGCTACGGCCAGACGAAGTGGAACGTGCGGGCGATCTGGGAGAACTACGCCGGCTGGTTCCACCACCGGTCGACCACCGAGCTCTACGGCGTCCCGCCGCTCGCGATCGCCCCCGACCTGGTGGCGGCGGCGGGCGCGGAGTCGCTGGTCGACCTGGCCCGGGTGCACCTCGACGCGGGTCGGGCCGTGGAGGCGCTGCAGCTCACCGACATCGTCCTGGCCGACGACGCCGGCCACACCTCGGCACGGGCGGTGGCCACCGAGGCCCACGAACAGCTGCTCGGGGCGACCACGAACTTCTGGGAGCGGGCCTGGCTGCGCCGGGCGATCACGAAGCTGGCCACCCCGTGAGCGGCTCCGTCACCTTCGACTTCACCGGCACCCGGGTCCTCGTCACCGGCGGGACCAGCGGGATCGGTCACGCGATCGCCGTGGGCTTCGCCGACGCCGGCGCGGAGGTCACCGTGACCGGAACCCGCGCCGGGGCCGGCGACTACGAGACCGACCTCGACCGGTTCGCCTTCCGCCGGGTCCAGCTGTCCGACCCGGACTCGATCGACGAGCTGGTCGCATCGCTCGACGCGCTCGACGTGCTGGTCAACAACGCCGGGGCCAACCTGCCCGGGGGCCTCGACGAATGGAGCGCGGAGGGGTTCGCGGCCTCCGTCGAGCTGAACCTGGTTGGGCCGATGCGGCTCACCACCGCGTGTCGGCGGCTCCTGTTCGCCAGCTCGCAGCCCGGCGGGGCCAGCGTGGTGAACCTCGCGTCGATGACCGCCTTCCGGGCCACCACGGTGGTGCCGGGCTACGGCTCGGCGAAGGCCGGGGTCGTCAACTGGACGGCGAACCTGGCCCGACGCTGGGCGACCCGCGGCGTCCGCGTCAACGCGATCGCACCCGGGGTGATCGACACCCCCATGACCGCACCCATGGCCGCCTTCCCCGAGCTGCTGGCCGGCGAACTGGCCCACATCCCGATGGGGCGGCTCGGCCGGCCCGACGAGGTGGTGGGCACCGCGCTGTTCCTGTCATCGAACGCAGCCACCTACATCACCGGCACCACCGTCGCCGTCGACGGCGGGTACCTGGCCGGCTGACCACCCCGACCCCCGAGGAGCACCAGTGCTGCAAGTACGAGTCCACGGTCCCGACGACGTCCGCGTCGATGAGGTGGACGACCCCGATCCCGGGCCCGCGGATGCCCTGGTGCGGGTCG
Source organism: Microthrixaceae bacterium (assembly GCA_049316905.1). GTDB lineage: Bacteria > Actinomycetota > Acidimicrobiia > Acidimicrobiales > Microtrichaceae > CAIPVR01. Next base: position 5,069 of record JBMOJH010000102.1, read on the forward strand.
CGGCGTGCGGCATCTGTGGCAGTGACCTGAGCTACATCAAGATGGGCGGGGTGGCCGGGCCGGGGGCGGAGCCGCTCTGCCTGGGCCACGAGCTGTCGGGCACCGTCGAGTGGGTCGGTCCCGAGGTGGGACGGCTGGCACCCGGAGACCGGGTCGTCCTGCAGCCCGGTGCCAAGGACGACACCCTCTCCAAGTACGGCAGCGGTGGCCCGTTCGGAGGCCTCACCCCGTTGCTCCGGGTCACCGAGGCCGATCGCCGGCTGCACCGGGTGCCCGACCACGTGCCGCTGGACGTGGCCGCGTTCGCCGAACCCCTCGCCGTGGGCATGCACGCCGTCGACCAGGCCGACGTCCGGCCCGGCGACGGCGTGGTCGTGTTCGGCTGCGGCCCGATCGGGCTCGGTGCCGTCGCCACGCTCGTCGACCGCGGCCACGACCGGGTCGTCGCCATCGACCTCAGCGCCACCCGCCGCGACCTCGCCCTCGGCCTCGGGGCCCAGGCCGCGCTCGATCCCACCACCACCGACGTGTGGGAGGAGCTGAAGTCCCTGCACGGCACCAGCCCGTACATGTTCGGTCCGACGGCGTCGACGGCCGCGTTCATCGAGGCGTCGGGGGCCGACCAGGTCATCACCGACGTCATCGACAACGCCGCGGTGGGCGCCCGCCTGTCGGTCGTGGCGCTCCACTACCGGCCGATCAGGACCAGCTTCCTGACCGTCCTCATGAAGGAACTCACGCTGCGCGGCTCCATCGAGTACCCGGACCGGTTCGAGGACTCGGTCGATCTCATCGCCCGCCGGGACCTCTCGTCGCTCATCACCCACCGCTTCGAGCTCGACCGCTTCCACGACGCGCTGGCCACTCTCGACGGCTCCAAGGACTGCGGCAAGGTGCTGGTCACCATCGACCCGTCCCAGTGGTGACCGCCGATGACCGAACTTCTGGGTGCACCGGTAGCAGGACCGGGCCGCCGGCGGTAGGGCGACCGCTCGATCAGCGCGGCTGGCAGTGCACCACCACGGCCTGTCGGTCGCGCTCGGACCCCGTGGCACCGCCGAACAGGCGAGCTGTCTTGGGGAAGCGCGCCAGGTAGGCGTCGAGCAGCGGGGCGACGGCGTCGGGGTCCTCGGCGCCGACCACGGCGCGACCGACCATGGGGAGCCACTCACCCCGGACAAGGACGTCGAGGTCACGCTCGGCGCGGAAGTTCCGCCACCACGTCTTCTTCCCGGGAGTGCCGACCAGGATCACCAGCCCCTCATCGAGACGGGCGTACTGCGTGGGCGTCTCGTGGGTCGCACCGGTCCGCCGGCCGCGGTAGCGCACCACGTCGGTCGAGCCGGAGAGCAGCCGGTGCGCCGGCGACGCCAGGATTACCCGGACCACACGGTTCGCCACGGTCACGGGCTGATCCTACGTTCCGCAACGAGTTGGCGACAGCCGCCAACGACGCCGCCCACGACGGCTGCCCACGGGCCCGGCCGTCGCCGGCCGTCGCCGGCCGCCGCCGGCGCCCGCGGACGAGCGCGACCGCGGGCCGTACGCCGGCCCCGTCAGCCGAGGACGTCCTCCAGGAAGTCGAAGACCCGTTCGTCGCGGAGGCTCTGTGCCGCCGGTTCGCAGTGCCAGTCGGCGCCCTCGGACTCGGTGAACCGGATCAGTCGCTTATCGCACGTCAGCTTGTCGAAGAACTGCCGGGGCTGCCCGGGCCAGAACTGCTCGTGGTCCGGGTCGAGGATGGCGGTCGGGCACTGGATACGGGCGATCGTGTCGTCGTCGAGGGTCATCTTCCGGGCCTCGAGGAGCGACTGGAACACCGACGTGGTGCCGTACGGCGCGCACCGCCAGGCGAGCATGGCCTTGCGCTCCGGATCGGGATCCGCCGCCATGAGGGCGTCGAAGTCGGCCTGGTTCGCAGGGTCGTCGAGCAGTGCGACCAGGTCCGGTGGCATGTGCATCTCCCACGACGAGGCGACTCGCACGACGCCCGGATCGGCGACCAACGCGGCGATGCGGGACTCGAACGCCGCCGCCCTCGGTGCCCAGTAGCCGCCCTGGCTGATCCCCTGGAGCGCGATGCGGTCGGGATCCACGTCGGTGCGTGCGACGAGGAAGTCGACGACCGGCGTGATCACCTTCTCCCAGTCGTGTCGGAAGTACAGGTGCTGCTGGTGCAGGGCCTGGCCCTGGCCCGGCCCGTCGAAGGTGATCGCGTTCCATCCGCGGGCCACGGCGGCGCGCCCGCCCAGGCTCCACTGGCTGTGGATGGGTCCGTCGGATCCGTTGTTCAGGATGATCGTGGGGCGGCGGTCGTCGCGTCCGGCCTCGGCGGGCTTGAACAGGTACCCGGCGAGGGTGGTTCCCTCGTAGGGGATCTGCACCCGTTCCACGGGAACCTCGAAGCGGTCCACGGCCCGGTCCCAGCAAAGGCGGTGGCGCTCCCAGAAGGAGGTGAACCGCCCCGGGTCCGTGCTCCCGGGTGAGGCGGCCGAGGCGTGGTCGAAGTAGGTCGCGGCCCGCAGGAGGCGGGTGCGGGCGCTCACGTCGTGGCCGGAAGCGATGGCCTCGTCGGCCTCGGCCTCAAGCCGCTCCGCGGTGGCGGACCACTCGCGGATCCACGCCTCGTTGTCGCCCTCGGGGATGCGGTCGATCGTGGACAGCACTTCACCGGCATCAGCCAGACCGGCGTAGGCGAACCCGAGGCTGAGGAGGACGGCGAAGTGCTTGCCCTCGTCGTCGAAGAAGCGCTGCACCACCTCACGCTAACGGCGGTGGTGGACGATCCGACCGGGCGCCGGACGGTCCCGGTCCCCTGCCGTGGCGGGCCTCAGCCGGCGGGAGTGACCTGGATCCGGTAGTCGCCGGCCACGCCGACGAAGACCCGCCAGCCGTCGCCCGCCGGCGTCATCGTGACGGTGCCCACGCCCGTTCCCGTCACGGTCGGCGGCGGACCCGGTCCGCCGCCGACGACCGCCGGGTCGGGGTGGTACCAGAGGTCGGCGGTGCTCGGCGTCGGGGTGGACCCAGTGACCGTGAGGGCACCGCCGCACGGTGACGCCTCGATGGAGCTCACCCGGCCCGGTGCGGCGCGGGGGTAGGAGCGGCTGTCGCACGCGACCGGCGAACGGGAGCCCGGGCAGGTGGCGCGTTGCGCCTCGAGCCACTCCGGGCTGGCGGGCCATTGGAGTCCGTGCGGGTCGCCGCAGCCGTAGTTCCACGTGTACCAGGTGCCTCCGGCGTAGCCCCGGGAGTCGGCCAGTCGGGCGAACCGCGACATCCAGGCGCGCTGGTTCTCCTCCGAGCCGTACTGGTTGTACTCGCCGACCCACACGGGGGTGCCGTAGCCGGTGGACAGCACCCTCAGCGCGTCGAACAGCAGGTCCAACAGGCCTGGGAAGGAGGGTCCGATGGCCTCGGCGTACACGTGCGGGGCGAAGACCATGTCGGGGTCGTCGGTGAACCGCGTGACGAGCTGGCCGGTGACCCCGGTCTCGAAGAACACCAGGTGCGACGCTGCACCGGCGGCGCGCTCGGCACTCCTGATGGCGGCGAGCGACTCCCGGAAGAACGCGGTGAGCCCGCCGATGGTCACCGCCCCGCCGTCGTTGCCGAAACCGGGTTCGTTCAGCAGGTCGTAGCCCGCCACGCCGGGCACGTGGGCGTACTCCGCTGCGATCCGACCCCAGAGCGCCGCCAGCTCCGAACGGACCCCGTCGCGGTCCGCGTAGAACGCGTCCCACGCGGCGCGCACCGCCGGGCTGTCCTCCCGTCCGGCCGGCGAGCACGTGGGGGCCCCGTCGGTGATCGTCGCCCACGCCGGTGCGCCGTCCCAGCCCTTCTGCGGGGAGGTGCCCGGCGGGCACGCCTCGTCGGCCGGGGTGAACACGAACTTCGACCATGCGTCCTGGTGCATGTCGATGATCACGTACAGGCCGTGATCGTTCGCGGTGCGGACGGTCTCACGGACCCGGGCCGCGTAGGCCTCGTCGATGCGGTCGCGCTCGGGTTCCCAGGCCGACCAGCTCGTGACCAATCGGATCGTGTTGTAGCCACGGGCCACCAGCTCGTCCCAGTCGGCGTCGGTGACCGGCAGCGTCGTGGGGAGCTCCGGGTAGGGCTGGAAGTAATCGGCGAGGTGGTTGAGGTTGGTGCCGCGCAGCTGGACCTGCCGGCCGTAGCCGTCCACGACCGCGGCGGCGGGACCCGGGTCACGCACCCGCAGCTGCGTCAGCCCGGGCGAGGTGCCGGGATCGGACACCTCCGACGGCTGCACCGGCTGCGGAACGCAGGCCGCTGCCGTGAGGGCGGCGGTGACGACGAGCAGCGCGGCGACCCGAACGGCCGCCGGCCGCCGGCGGTCGGCGCCGCCCGGACCCTGCCGGTGACTCCGGCGCCTCACGTCGTTGCTTCCACTGCCGCCCCCCTGACGAGACCGCCATGGTGTCCGGCCGGCGGCACCGGCGCAATCCGTCCCCGGGTCGAGCCGGTACCGTGCCGCTGCTGGACGCCGACGATGAGGTGCGCATGGGTGAACGACTGGACGGGACCGTGGCGGTGGTCACGGGAGCGAGTAGCGGGATCGGTGCCGCGACGGCCCAACGGCTCGCCGCGGAGGGCGCCACGGTCGTGGCCGCGGCCCGCCGCCTCGACCGGCTCGAGGAGGTGGTGGCCGGGATCACCTCCGCCGGTGGATCGGCCGTGGCGGCCGAGTGCGACGTGGCCGACCGCGAGCAGGCCGTTGCGCTGATCGAGTCGACGGTGGCCGACCACGGTCGGCTCGACACCCTGGTGAACAACGCCGGCGTGATGCTGCTCGGTCCGATCCTGGACGCGGACCCCCACGACTGGGAGCGCATGATCTCGGTCAACGTGGACGGCCTCCTCGCCTGCACCCACGCAGCCCTTCCCCACCTGCTGCGCGCCGCGCAGGAGTCGCAGCGGCGGGTGGCCGACATCGTGAACCTGTCGTCCACGGCGGGACGGTTCCCGCGGGTGGGTGCCGGCGTCTACAACCTCGCCAAGCACGGCATCGGGGCGTTCAGCGAGTCGCTGCGCCAGGAGGTGACGGCCCGCAGCGTGCGGGTGTCGCTGGTGGAGCCGGGTGCGGTCGACACCGAACTCATCGACCACCTCAGCCCCGCGGCGCTCGACGGGTTCTGGCAGCGCTTCGGCGGCGTGGAGCGGCTCGACGCCGAGGACGTGGCCGACACGATCGCCTTCATCGTCACCCGGCCGCGGCGGGTGGCGATCAACGAGGTGCTGCTGCGGCCGACCGATCAGGAGGCCTGATCGGGGCGGTCCGGCCGGGCCCGGTCGGGGGGCTCAGTGCCCTGACGCCCCTCGGCCCGCGGCGCGGAGTTTCGGGAGCACGGCGACGATGCCGACCAGCACGGAACCGACGGCGAGGCCGACCAGTGCGGAGGACGCGGTGGCCACCAGCCACTCCAGGACGCCGCCGATCCCGCCGACGCCGTCCACCGCGTGCTCGAGGTCGCGGACCACGCCGTAGGGGGCGCTCCAGCCGAGCTCGTCGGTGCCCGCGAGCAGCAGGTGCCCGCCGACCCAGAGCATCGCGGCGGTGCCGATGATCGACAGCCACCGCAGCAGGACCGGCATCCCCTTCACCAGCGCCCGCCCGGTGCGGCGGGCGGCGGGGGAGTCTCGGCGGGTGAGCGCGAGGCCCACGTCGTCCATCTTCACGATGAGCGCCACCACGCCGTACACGCCCACGGTGATCACGAGGGCCACCACGACCAGGATCAGCGCCCGGGCCAAGAGCGGTTCCTCGAGGACCTCCTTGAGCGCGATGACCATGATCTCGGCCGAGAGGATGAAGTCGGTCCGGATCGCACCCCGGACCACCTCGGACTCGGCTTCGGGCCCCTGCACGGTGGAGGGCACCTCCGTGTGCCCGTGGGTCTCGCCCCGGTGGCGGGCGTGGGCGATCGCGTGGATCACCTTGTGCGCGCCCTCGTAGCAGAGGAATGCGCCGCCGCTCATGAGGATGACCTCCACCACGGTGGGCGCCACGGCGCTCAGCAGCAGGGCCGCGGGGAGGATGAACAGCACCTTGTTGCGGAGCGACCCCACGGCGATCCGCCGGATGATGGGCAACTCCCGCTCCGCGGCGAGACCCTGGACGTAGGTCGGGGTGACCGCCGCGTCGTCGACCACCACGCCGGCGGCCTTCACGCTCGCCTTGCCGGCCGCGGCGCCCACGTCGTCGAGCGATGCCGCGGCGAGCTTCGCGAGCGCGGCGACGTCGTCGAGCAGGCTGACGAGACCCCCGGCCATGTCAGTCGGCCAGGCTTCCCGGGTCCTCCGGCACGTCGACCGCGTAGGACCGAAGCACCTCGAGGTCCACGATGTCGAGCGTGCGCTCGTTCGTGGAGGCGAGCACCACGGGTGCCGCGGCGCCGTCCTCGTGGGCCCGCAGCCAGTTGCGGGCGGTGACGCACCAGCGGTCGCCGGGCTGCAGGCCGGGGAAGCCGAAGCGGAGGTTGGGTGTCACCAGGTCGTTGCCGATCGAGCGCTGGTGCTCCAGGAACTCGGCGGTGACCACCGCGCAGATCGTGTGGTAGCCCGCGTTCTCCGGGCCCCAGTTGCAGCAGCCGTCGCGGAAGAACCCGGTGACGGGATCCGTCCCGCACTCCTCGAGTTCGCCGCCGAGGACGTTGCGCTGCGCCATCGGGACAGTCTCGCGTGCCGGGCGCAGGGCGCCGGGCGCCCGCCCCGGTGTGGCAGTGTTCGGCCGTGCCCGACGACGGCCCGGAACTGCTCGCCGGCGGCAACCCGCGGATCCCCAAGGGGGAGGGCGACGCCCCGGTGCAGGCGTACCTCGCTGCCATGCCCGGTTGGAAGCAGGACGTCGGGCGCCGCATCGACCGCCTGGTCGGGGCCGCGGTGCCGGGTGTCCACAAGGCCGTGAAGTGGAACACCCCCTTCTACGGGTTCGAGGGCGAGGGCTGGTTCCTCGCGTTCCACTGTTACGCCCGGTACGTGAAGGTCACGTTCTTCCGGGGCACGTCGCTCGACCCGGTGCCGCCCGGTCCGTCGAAGTCGGCCGACACCCGGTACCTCGACGTGCCGGAGGACCCCGACGCGTTCGACGAGGAGCAGTTCACCTCCTGGGTCCTGCAGGCCGCGGCACTCCCGCTCGAACGGCTCTGACCCCGGACCCCGGACCCCGGACCCCGGACC
>JBMOJH010000103.1:0-12252 GCA_049316905.1 Microthrixaceae bacterium
GGAACGACCATGGTGCCCACGCCGGCGTCGGTGAACAGCTCGAGCAGCAGCACGTGCGGCAGGCGCCCGTCGACGAGGTGGACCGAGCCGACCCCGTCGCGCACCGCGGCGGCGCACCCCGCCATCTTGGGGACCATGCCGCCCGAGATCGTCCCGTCGGACACCATCCCGGCGATGCGGTCGGCGTCCACCCGGGTGATCAGCGATCCGGGATCGTCCACGTCCGCGAGCAGCCCGGGCACGTCGGTGAGGAAGATGAGCTTCTCGGCCCCGAGCTCTCGGGCCACGGCGGTGGCTGCGTCATCCGCGTTGATGTTGTAGGTCTGGCCGTCGGCGTCCACCCCGATGGTGGCGATCACCGGGATCAGGTCCATCGAGAGGGTGCGGCGGATCAGCTCGGGGTTCACCTTGGTCACCGCGCCCACGTAGCCGAGTTCGGGGTCGTGCGCCTCGGCCTCGAGGAGCTGGGCGTCGGTGCCGGCAAGGCCCAGCGCCAGCGGGCCGAAGGCGTTGAGGGCCGTGACGATGTCGGCGTTGACCTTGCCCATCAGCACCATCTGGGCCACCTCGAGCGTCTCCGCGTCGGTGACCCGGCGGCCGTCGACGAACTCCGACTCCTTGCCGAGCCTGGCGAGCCAGTCACCGATCTGCGGACCGCCGCCGTGGACCACCACGGGCCGCATGCCGACCCGGTGCATCAGCACCACGTCCTTCGCGAAGTCCGCGAAGAGGTCCGGGTGCGTCATGGCGTTCCCGCCGAACTTCACCACCACCACCGAGCCGCGGAAGCGCTCGATGTACGGCAGGGCCTGCAGGAGGACGTCGACCGCGAGGTCCGGGGCGTGGGGTGTGTCGCTCACGGCGTGGTCCCCACCAGCGGGAGGCCGCTCACCTCGGGCAGGCCGACCGCCAGGTTCATGCACTGCACCGCCGCTCCGGAGGCGCCCTTGCCCAGGTTGTCGATGGCCGCGATGGCGAGCACCGTACCGGTCCGGTCGTCGAAACGGGCGGTGACGTGGGCGGTGTTGGAGCCCAGCGTGGCCTTGGTGGACGGCGAGCCGTCGGTGACGACCACGAACGGCTCGTCCGCGTAGGCGGCCCGCAGCGCGTCGAGGACCCGGGCGGTGCTGAGGTCGTCCACCGCGGGCCGGGCGTAGCACGTGGCCAGGATCCCCCGACTCATCGGCACCAGGTGCGGCGTGAAGAGAACCGACGCACCGAGGTTCATCTCCATCTCGGAGGTGTGGCGGTGGTCCAGCAGCCCGTACGCGGTGACGTCGGAGTCGGCCGCACAGAAGGTGGTGTTCGGCTTGGGCGGCCGACCCGCGCCCGAGAGGCCCGACACGGCGTCGACGATCACGCCCTCGCGGGCCACGAGCCCGGCGCGCACCAGCGGCAGCAACGCGAGGGTGGCGGCTGTCGGGTAGCACCCGGGCACCGCCACGGCGGACGCGCCGCGCAGCGGTTCGCGGGCGAGCTCCGGCAGGCCGTACGCGAAGCGGTCGAGCAACTCCGGCGCGGTGTGCGCGCTGCCGTACCAGCGCTCGTAGACGGCGGGATCGGGGAGCCGGAAGTCCGCCCCGAGGTCGAGCACCACCCCGACGCGGCCCAGCAGGTCGGGCACCACGCCCTGGCTGGCGCCGTGCGGCAGGCCGAGGAACACCGCGTCCACGCCGTCGAGCAGGGCCGGGTCCCACGGGCGGTAGACGAGGTCCGGATAGGCCGCGGCGAGGCCCGGGTACAGGTCCCGCACCGGGGTGCCGGCCTGCGTGTCGCCCGTGGCGAACCGGACGCGCGCCTCGGGGTGCGCGGCGAGCAGACGCAGCAGCTCGGCCCCCGTGTAGCCCGAGGCCCCGATGATCCCGATGTCGACCATCCGCTCACCCTAGCGCAGACTCATGCATGTCGCTGCATACTCTTGCGCATCAGTCCTGGAACAGGCCCGGGACCAGGCCCGCGTGCGGGCCGGGACGGCGGTCAGGCCCGGAGCTCGGCCCCGTGGGTGGCCGTGACCTCGTCGATCACGGCGGCCCGCACCTCGGCCACCTCCGCGTCGGTCAGCGTCCGGTCGTCGGCCTGGAACCGCAGGCGGAACGCCAGACTCCGGCGGCCCTCACCGAGTGCCTCCGAACGGAAGACGTCGAAGAGCTCGAGGCGGCGCAGCAGATCGCCCGCGGTCGACAGGATCGTCGCCCGCACCGCGGCGGCCGGCACGAGGTCACCGACCACGAACGCGAGGTCGATGTCGGTGGACGGGAACCGGCTCACCGAGCGGGCCCGCACCACGCGTGCCGGGAGCGCGAGCAGCTGCGAGAGCTCGAGCTGCAGCCACGCGACCCGCTCGTCGATCCCCCACGCCGCGAGGACGTCGGGATGCACCTCGCCGACCTGCCCGGCGTCGGAGCCGGCCAGCTCGATGACGGCCGAGCGACCGGGGTGCAGGCCGGGCAGCACCTCGGGCCGCAGGGCGAGTGGGCCGACGCCGGCGATCGCCACGACCTGGTCCAGCAGCTCCACCGCCGCGGGGGCCTCGCGGCCGGCGAGCACCACGCCGAGCTGTTCCCGTTCGCCGTCGAGCACCCGGCCCGCCGCGGCGGAGGCCGCCACGTCGACCACGACGCCGGCGCCCGCCTCGAAGACGCGGCCGAGCTCGTAGAGGCCCACGCCGGGGTTCCGGTGGTTGACGTTGTGCACCACCGCGCCGAGCAGGCCGGGCAGGAGCGAGGTGCGCAGGACCGACTCCTCGGTCGCGAGCGGGTTCGCCAGGACCAGGCCGGTGGCCGGGAGGCCGCAGCGTTCGAGGTCGCCCGGAGCGAGGAACGGCATCGGCATGGCCTCGTCGAGGCCGGCGGCCAGCAGGGCGCGACGCACGGCACGCCGTCCTCGCTGCTCGGCGGTCAGGCGCCCGACGTGCGGGCTCGTCGGAACCGTCCGGCCCAGACGGGAGAGGCCGTGGAGGCGGCTCACCTCCTCGACCACGTCGATCTCGCCGGTGGCGTCGGGCCGGAAGGTCGGGATCGTGACCGTCAGGTCATCGGGGCCGTCGGGAACCGACCGGAACCCGATCGGCTCGAGCAGCGACGCGATGTCGTCGCGCGACAGGTCGGTGCCGAGCACCGCGTTCACGCGGGAGGTGCGAACCGCGACGCTGACGGAGTGTGGCCGATCACCCTCCACGTCGATGACGCCCGGACGGAGCTGCGTGCCGGCCACCGCGCCGAGCACCTCGGCGAAGCGGGCCGCCGCCAGGGGCGGAAGCTCGGGGTCGGTCCCACGCTTGAAGCGCAGGGAGGCCTCGGAGTGGAGGTTGTGCGCGGCCGACGTGAGCGCCACCGACATGGGGTCCCACCAGGCGAGCTCGAGGAGCACCTCGGAGGTCGTCTCGGAGATCTCCGTGGAGGCACCGCCCATCACCCCGGCGAGGCCCACCGCGCGGTCGTCACCGTCCGCGATCACCCCGTCGGTCGGGCGGAGCTCCCGCTCCACACCGTCGAGGGTGACGAGGCACTCCCCCTCGTTCGCCCGGCGCACCCGGAGCCGGCCACCGGCGACGAGCGCGAGGTCGTAGGTGTGGTTCGGCTGACCGAGCTCGAGCATCACGTAGTTGGACACGTCGACCACGTTGTTGATCGGCCGCATGCCCGCGGCGAGCAGCCGCTGCGCGAGCCACCACGGCGACGGACCGACCCGCACGCCCGAGAGGACACGGGCCACGAAGCGCCCGCACAGCACCGGGTCGAGCACGTCGACGGCCATGGCGGTCAATGCGTCGGCGCCCGCCACCGCCGGTGCGGGCTCGGGGATCTCGAACGGCACGCCCTGGCGCGCCGCGAGGTCGCGTGCCACGCCGGCCACCGACAGCGCGTCGGGCCGGTTGGGCAGCACGTCGAGGTCGAACGCCGTGTCGGCCACCAGGCCGAGGGCCTCCTCGAGCGGCGTCCCGGGCGAGAGGTCCCCGGGCAGGATGAGGATGCCGCCATGGTCGTCGCCGAGGCGGAGCTCCCGCGAGGAGCAGAGCATCCCGTTGCTCATCTCGCCGCGCATCCGACGGGCCGCGATCTCCATGCCGTCCGGCATGGTGGTGCCGACCGTGGCCAGCGCCACCAGGTCGCCGGCGGCCATGTTCGAGGCCCCGCACGCGATCTGCAGGGCCTCGCCGTCGCCCGCGTCCACGTCCACCAGGCGAATGCGGTCCGCGTCGGGATGTGCCCGCACCTCGAGCACTCGTGCCACCACCACGCCGGGCACGGGCCCGCCGAGGTCCCAGCGCTCCTCCACCGCGAGGCCGAGGTCGTCGAGGAGCGCGGCCACCTCCTCCGCGTCGCCGCGGAGGGGGGCGAACTCCCTCAACCAGTTGAGCGTCACCCGCACCGCAGGCGTCCCTTCTCGTTCGACTCGTGCCGCATGGTGGCGTCCACCCTCAGAACTGCTCGAGGAAGCGCACGTCGTTGGTGACGAACTCGCGCAGGTCCTCCACGTGGTGGCGGATCTTCGTGAGCCGGTCGATCCCGAACCCGAAGGCGAAGCCGGACCACTCCTCCGGGTCGAGGCCGCACGCCCGGAGCACGTTGGGGTGCACCATCCCGCAGCCGCCCACCTCGAGCCAGCTCCCGTCGGGCTGGGAGATGTCGACCTCCGCCGAGGGCTCGGTGAACGGGAAGTAGCTGGGCCGGAGGCGGCTCGTGAGCTCCCGCCCGAAGTAGGCCTTCGTGAACGTCTCGATCGTGCCGGCGAGGTCGGCCATGGTGACGTGACGGTCGATGACGAGCATCTCGATCTGGTGGAAGACGGGGAGGTGCGTCGCGTCGGCGGTATCGCGGCGGTACACCCTGCCCGGGCAGACCACGTAGATCGGGGGGCCCGAGCCCTCCTCGACGGCCCGCAGCATCGTGCGCACCTGCACCGGCGACGTGTGGGTGCGCAGGAGCAGCTGCTCGGCCCCCACCCCGTCGAACTGTCCGGCATCAAGGTAGAGGGTGTCCCACATCGACCGGGCGGGATGTGACGGCGGGAGGTTCAGCGCCTCGAAGTTGAACCAGTCGGTCTCGACCTCGGGGCCCGAGGCGACCGTGAAGCCCATGCCCACGAAGACGTCCTCGAGCTCCTCCCAGGTGCGGGTGATCGGATGGGCGTGGCCCACGCGCGCCCGGCCCGAGGCCTCGGTGAGGTCCAGCGCCTCGGCTGCGAGGCGTTCCGCCGAAGCGGCGGCCCGGAGCTGCTCACGACGGGCGGCGGCGGCACCCTCCAGCTCCTGGCGCGCCCGGTTGAGCGCGGCGCCCACGCTGCGCCGACCGTCGTCGTCGAGGTCGCGCAGCGACGCCTTGAGGCTGCCGAGCCGGGACCTCTTCCCGAGCAGGTCGGCGTCGAGCGCGGCGAGCGCGTCGAGGTCCGGCGCGGCTGCGAGCGCGGCCGCGCCGCCGGCGACCAGCTCGTCGATCTCCGCGATCACCGCGACCGCGTCAGTGCTCATGGTCGGTCATTGTGGCCCACCGGACGACCCGGACCACCACTCGGTTCCTGCGCGCCGGACGGCACCGGCGGTGCCGCCCCCGCCTCCTCCTCCCGTCGTCGCCGGGCGAGGTCGAACAGGACGACCGATCCCGCGACGCCAGCGTTGAGCGACTCCACCCGCCCCTCCATCGGGATCGACACGGTGCCCCGACAGCGGGCGAGCATCGACGGGGCGAGGCCGTGCGCCTCGCTGCCGACGAGCAACGCCACGGGGCGGTCGACCGGCACCGGCCCGCCGGCGGAGGGGCCACCGGCGAGCGCCCAGATGCCGATCCCGTGGCCGTCGAGCAAGTCGAGGAGCGCATCGGGCCCCGCACCCTCGGCCACCGGCACGCGGAACAGCGACCCCGCGGTGGCCCGTACGCACTTGGGGTTGGTCACGTCGACCGAACCAGTGGTCAGCACCACCCCGGACGCGCCGGCGGCCTCGGCGGTGCGCACGAGGGTCCCCGCGTTGCCGGGGTCCTGCAGGCCCACGAGCACCACCACGGGTCGCAGGTCGGCCACCGCCCGCTCCACCAGCGCGTCGGGCGTCGGCAGCTCACGGCGGGCGACCGCCGCGACGGCCTGGGGCTGGACCACGTCGAGGGCCTTGGCGAGGACCCCGTCGGCAACCTCGAGCACGGCGACGCCGGCCGCGGCCGCCCTCGCGAGCAGCGCGGCGTCGGCCCCGGGCTCGGCGACCACCTCCTGCAGGGGCACCCCGGCATCGAGTGCCTCTGCGAGGAGCACCGGGCCGTCGACCACGTAGGCACCCTCGTCGGTACGCGCACTGCGACGCCGGGAGAGGCGCCGCAGTCGCTGGACGGTCGGATGTCGGAGCCCGGCCCGCTCCCGGTCGGGGCGGGCGGGCCGGTGCGTGGTCAGCTGCCGGCGCCGCTGGCCGCGGGGGCGGCCTCCACGGCGTCGCGGGCCACGGCCACGAGACCGCGGAAGGCCTCGGGGTCGCGCACGGCGAGGTCCGCGAGCACCTTGCGGTCCACCTCGACCTCGGCGAGCTTCAACCCGTTGATGAACTTGTTGTAGCTCAGGCCCTCGGCCCGGCACCCGGCGTTGATGCGCTGGATCCAGAGCTTGCGCATCTCACCCTTGCGGGCCCGGCGGTCGCGGAAGGCGTACTGGCCGGCGTGCATGACGGCCTCGTTGGCCGACCGGAACGAACGGCTGCGGTTGCCGTAGTACCCCTTGGCCTTGCCGAGTACGGCCCGGCGCTTCTTCTTGGCGTGGACGCCGCGCTTGACGCGTGCCATCGGTGCGCTCCTTTCCTGAAGCGGTCGTGGTGGAGGTTCAGATGCCGAGCTGGCGGCGGGCGCGGTTGCGGTCGCCGCCGGTGAGCTCCACCTCGCCGGCGAGGCGGCGGGTGCGCTTGGAGGGCTTCTTCTCCAGGATGTGGTTGCGGTTCACCTGGCGGCGCATGATCTTGCCGGTGCCGGTGACCTTGTAGCGCTTCTTCGCGCCGGAGTGCGTCTTCATCTTCGGCATGTCGGTTCCTCCTCTGGGTCCCCGTTCGTGGGGACCGGGTGACGGTCCCCTCGGGACCGTCAGTCGGTGGCGTCGGCCGCGGCGGGTGCCGGTTCGGCCACGACCGGGGTGTGGTCCTCCCCGGTGTGGTCGTCCCCGACGGGCCCGTCGTGGCCCTCCGCGTCGACCTTCTTCTGGTGGGCGGCCTGGGCCTTCTTGTCGGGCCCGAGCACCATGGTCATGTTGCGGCCGTCCTGCTTGGGCATCACCTCGACCCGGCCGAGGTGGGCCACCTCCTCCGCCACCCGGTCGAGGATGCGGCGCCCGAGCTCCGGGTGCTGCATCTCACGGCCACGGAACATGATCGTGACCTTGACCTTGTGGCCCTCGCCCAGGAACTGGGCGACCTTGCGGGTCTTGGTGTCGAAGTCGCCGCCGCCGATCTTCGGGCGGTACTTCATCTCCTTGACCGTGATGTTGGTGGCCTTCTTGCGGGACTCCTTGGCGCGCTGCTGTGCCTCGTACTTGAACTTCGTGAAGTTCATGATGCGACACACCGGCGGGTTGGCCCCGGCGGCGACCTCCACGAGGTCCAGGTCCATGGACCTGGCCGCCGTGAGGGCCTCCGGGAGCGGCTTGATGCCCAACTGGTCCCCGTCGGGGCCGATCAGCCGGACCTCCCGCGCCCGGATCTGCTCGTTGATCCGGGGCTCGTCACTCGCTGGCGCAGCTATGGCCGATCACTCCTCAACACCACATCCTTTCGTCGGTGCTATGTCTCGCGACACCCGACCGAAAACGCGGACGGGCGGGTGCCACGGGGCACCCGCCGACGCGGGACCGGATCGACCGGTCTGGCACGGTCCCGGACTCGAGTGGCACGGTCGGTGCCGTGCCGCGGCCGGGAGGGGCGGGCGCCCACTTGCTCGGTTGTCGGGCAGTACCGTACCAGCCGTGCCGCCCCGGGCCAGCATCGGGGCCCCGACACGGCCCGGCGAACCCGCACGGCCCCGACGAGAGGCGACCCCCGAATGAGCTCCCTGTGGACCCCCGACGGTGAACGGCCCGTGCGCCGCGACTCCCCCGGCGCCGCCGACGCACCCGACGGCCCGCCCGCCGGGGTCGCGCCCGATGGCAGCGAGGGCGGCGACGCCGGCGTGCCGCCGGAGGTCCTCCGTCAGGCCGCCGAGGCCATGGGCCTCGACCTCGACGCCCTCGACGAGCAGGACCGCGCGCAGCTGCGAGCGGAACTCGCCGAGATGCTCCGCGTCCGCCGGGAGCTCGCCGAACAGCCGGCGGCCGAGGTCCTGGTGAACCACGTGCAGCGGTTCTTCGACCTCGTCCTCATCTACCTCGAGGCGGAACCGCCGCGCTTCACGGAGGCCGCCACGGTCATCGAGGGCCTCCGCGGCCTCGTGGAGGGGGTCGGCGACCGCTTCGGGCAGTACACCGAGGTGACCCACCAGGTGGTGGCGCAGGCCCAGATGCTGTTCGTCCAGGTCAAGGAGCAACAGGCGGGGGCGGAGTGACCCCCAGCGGGGTGACCGCCACGGCCTCGGTCCGCCCGTCCCGGGCCGGAACCACCTCGTAGGCCACCCGGGCACCGACCGGCACGGTGCGGGTGCCGTCGGTCAGCGACGTGCAGTGGAACCGGTGCCCGATGCCGTCGTCGCCGAGCACCACGCCGAGCCCGGCCGGATCGTCGAACTCGGTCACCGAGCCGCGGTGGACGGTCGCGCGGGCCACGGTCGGCTCAGTGGACGATCTTCGACAACGGGAGCTCGATCAGATCGGTGGCCCCGGCGTCCTTGAGCGCGGGGATCAGGATGTTGATCTCCCGCTTCGGCACCACCGTCTCCACCGCGTAGCCGGCCGAGCCGTAGAGCTCGTTCACCGTGGGCGTCTTCATCGCCGGCAGCACCTCGATCACGGCGTCGAGGTGCTCGGCGGCCACGTTCAACTTCAGGAGCACCTTGCCGCGGGCCTCGAGCACGCCCTGCAGGAGGGTCATCACCTGCTCCATCGCGTGGCGCTTGGCCGGGTCCGCGTACGCCGCGGGGTTGGCCACCAGCTCGGTGTACGAGACGAGGATCGTGTCGAGGATCCGCAGGCCCGCCGCCCGCAGCGCCGATCCGGTCTCGGTGATGTCGACGACGCAGTCCACGATGTCGGGGACCTTCGCCTCCGTGGCGCCGTAGGAGAGCCGCACGTCGGCCGCCACCCCGCGGTCCGCGAAGTGCCGGCGGGTCAGCTCCGGGTACTCGGTGGAGACGCGGACCCCGGCGGGGAGGTCGGCCACCTCCTGGTACGGCGAGTCCTCCGGGACCGCCACCACCACCCGGATCGGGTTGCTGGTGGCCTTCGAGTAGCGCATCTCCCCCAGCGACACGACCTCCGACCCGGTCTCCTCCACCCAGTCGCGCCCGGTGATGCCGAGGTCGAACAGGCCGTCGGCGACGTAGGTGGGGATCTCCTGGGGCCGCAGGATCCGCACCGAGCCGATCCGGGGGTCGTCGATCTCCGCCCGGTAGTTCACCGCCGAGCTCCGCCGGACCGGCAGGTCGGCGGCGTCGAACAGTTCCATGGTCGCCTTTTCGAGCGACCCCTTCGGCAGGACCAAGGAGAGCACGACGGGCGAGGGTAGCCGTGGCCCGTGTCCACCGGGGAAACGGATTCGCCGGGACGGCGATGTGGCTATTTGACCACCCTCCGTGAAAAGAGTCGGGATCATATCGGGGCCCGTGGACACGCTGGGTGATGGTGTGCTTGAGTACCCGGCAGCCCGGCACCGAGAGGTGCCGCTGGGGAGGGCGTGTCAGAAGGGCGACACGTTGGCGACTCCACAGCTCCTGCGACCGGACCGGGCGTCCCGGGCTCCCGGCCCGGACACCTCCGCTGCCACGACGTCGCGTTCGGCGGCGGCCCCCGAGCCCACGGTCGTGGGCGACGAGACCCTGCGGGACCTCGAGCCCGAGCGCCTCGACGCCCACCTCGACGTGCACGCCGTGGATCCCGGTCAGGCCCTGTGGGAGTCGGCCGAGCAGTTCGTGTACGACGTGTTCCGGATCTCGGGGTTCTGCGGCGAGTCGCCGCGGCGCTTCGTGGAGGAGACCGAGCCGTGGCGGGCCGGTAGCCGGCTCCACGTGATCACGGAGCGGTCATCGGTGGTCGGCGTGGCCCGGACCATCATCGGCCGCTACGACGAGCTGCCGGTCAGCCAGTTCGAGCCCGAGATCGAGGTGCCCGACGGAGAGCTGTGCGAGATCGGTTCGCTCGCGGTCCGGCCCACGCAGCGGGGCCTCGGCGTGGCGAACGAGCTGCACCGCCGGGCTTTCCGCGAGGGCTTCGACCGCCGGGTCGCGGGCTTCTGCTTCCTGGTGGACCAGTGGATGTTCGACTTCTTCCGGGACCAGTACGGCCTGCCCGTCCGCGCGCTGGCGGCCCCGCGCCGCTTCATGGGCGGTGACGTCGTCCCCACCGGCATGTGGATGCCGGAGATGCTGCACGTGATCGCCCGCATCCGGCCGAACGTCTACCGGTGGTCGGTGGAGGGACTGTCGCCGCGGGTGTTCCGGGAGATGGACCTGCCGGCCGTGATCGACTGACCGCCGTGGGAGCTCGCGCTGTGTCCGCGGCACGGCCCGGGGCGGCCCGTAGGATCGGAGCCGTCCGGGGCCTGGAGGGGACCGGGACGGGAGGCATCGTGAGCGACGGCGGGGCCGTCAGCTGGTGGAACGACATCCGCTCGCTCGGCGTGTTCGGGCGGGCGTGGTCGGTGGGGATCCTGCTGTTCTCCGCCGCCCGGGCGCTGATCGCCTGGCCGACGCTGGGGCGCTACGGCGTCGACCCCTGGCTGTTCCTCGCCATCGACATCGTCACCGCGTTGCCCTACGGCGTGGCGCAGGCCGTCACCGTGAAGATCCTGCGTGACCCTTCCCGGCCGGCCGGCCACGCCGCCGGCTGGGCCACCGTGGTGGGCGTCGCGTTCCTCGCCCCGTACGTCTACATCTTCGTCGCGAGCGGCTCGATGCCGGTCTACGCCTACCTCGGCGTGCTGCTCTGGATGGCGCTGTTCGGGGTCCTCGCCGTGCTCCGGATGCGCAAGCAGGTGCGGGCCACCGAGAACGAGCCCCGGACGGAGGGCTCCCCAACTCCTTGATTCCCCGGTCGACCCGCCGATCCTGTGCGGGAGATCGACCGAGGAACCATGGCAGGCGGAACGAGCCACACCACCGACATCGACCACCGACGCGCCACGGGGCCGCTGCGCGCCTTCGTGGCGTTCAGTGCAGTGTCCTACGTGGCGCTGCTCCTGCTACCGCCCGACCTGGCCGGACCGGCCTACGTCCTGTTCGGCGTGACCGCGCTCACGATCGTGGCGGTCCGCATCCGGTCCCTGCCCGGACCGATCCGCCGGGCCGCCACCTACATGGTGCTGGCGGGCTCGTCCTCGCTGGCCGGAGCCGTGATGCGGGCCGTGCACGGGATGATCGCCGGGATCGACTACCCCTTCCCCTCCCCCGCCGACCTGTTCAGCGCGGCCGCCTATCCGCTGTTCCTGGCCGCCATCATCACGATCGTCCGCCACCGCGTGGGTCGCATCACCGCGGACCTCACGCTCGACGCGGTGGTCGGCGGCGTGGCCGCCGGCCTCCTCCAGTGGCAGCTGATCCTGCTGCCCTACCTCGAGACCACCACGGCGGCCCCTGCGGCGCGGGCCATGAACGTGGCCTACAGCCTCCTGTCGATCCTGCTCGTCATGGCGGCGTGCATGGCGCTCGTCGCCGGCGGCAACCGGACCACGAGCAACCGCCTCCTGGCCGCGGGCCTCCTCGCGACGGTGGCGCTCGACGTGGCCGCCACCCTGATCACCGCCGGCCGCGCGCCCGAGGAGTTGCGGCTGATCCTGGCGCCACTCGTGTTCATCCTCGGCGGCGCCGGTCTCCTGCACCCGTCGGTGGTGCACCTGATGGAGCGCCCCTCCGACCCGGCCCAGGTCCGCCGCCTCACCAACAAGCGGATCGGCGTGCTGGCCCTGGCCCTGCTCACGGCCCCGGTGCTCATGGTGGTGGGCCTCGCCGGCGAGCAGGCGACGCTCTGGCTCCCCGCCCTCGGCGCCCTTGCGCTCGCCCCCCTCGTGCTGATCCGGCTGGGTCGGGTGGTCCGCGAGAACGAGGGAATGGCGATCCTCGAGGCGACGCTGCGGTCCGTCGGCGAGCGTCTCGTGGGCGCGGACAGTCCCGCGGATGTCCAGCGGGTGATCACGGTCGGCGCCGAGCA
>JBMOJH010000104.1:0-12144 GCA_049316905.1 Microthrixaceae bacterium
GCGGTCGTCGTCGCCGGTGTGGCCGTGGTGGTGGGCGCGTTCGTGGTGCTGGTGGTGAGGCGCGTGGTCGGCCGGTCGGCGGAGTCCTCGCCCCCGCACGCGACCGCTCCCACCGCCAGGATCGCCACGACGGCCGCGAGCGCCCGCGCGGAACGGGTCCGAATGCTCAGATCTCCCCCTCGGACCAGGTCCGCAGGCCGAACTTCGTGGCGAGCGGGTTGTAGGCGGCCACGAAGGCCGACTTCGCCGCGCTGGCCCGGCCCGAGGCGCGGTCCCCGTCGTCGAAGTCCTCGTTCGTGGGTGCGGCACCGCTGGGGCAGCCGATCGGCTCCGTGTAGTAGTAGTCGGTGTACAGGTACTTCATCCACAGCGCGTAGGACCGGTCCGCGTCGATGGAGGCCTGCAGCGCCAGTCGGAGCTGGGTCAGCGCGGCGCCGACCGCTGCGTCCGCCCCGGCGTCGAGCGAGGTGGCCTGTGTCAGCACGCTCTGACGGTTCGAGATCACCGTGTCGATCTCGTCCTCGGCCCGCGTCGGGTTGATCGAGCAGTTCTGCACCCCGGCCACCAGGGGTCCCACCCGACCACGTCCGGCCGACGACTGCTGCAGGATCCCGTCCATCGCGACCACGAGGTCGCGCTGGCGGGCCTCTGCGGCAGCCGCGGCGGCGGCGGCCGCGGCCGCGGCCGGGTCGACCGTCGTGGTCGTGCTGTTGGTGGTGGTGCTGCTGGTCGTCGAGGTCGTGCCGGCCGACGTGTCCGCTCGTTCGGACGATCCGCTGCGGAGCAGCAGGACGAGGCCCACGAGCAGGCCCACGACGACGACCGCGCCCAGTACCCCGAGGCCGATCCACAGTGGCGTGCGGTCCCGTGGCGGTCCGGTCGGGGGTGGGGTGGCGACCCCGGGCGGTGCGGCGACGGGTGACTGGCAGTTGGGGCAGAACCGGGCCCCGTGGGGGAGCGGAGTGCCGCAGCGTCCGCAGGCCAGTCCGGCGGCCGCCGGTGCCCCGCACTGCGGACAGAAGCGGGTCCCGTCGGCGATGACATGGCCGTTGGTGCAGTACATCTTCCCTCCTCGGTCGGGACGCTACCGGCTGCTGGCGCGGCGTCGACGACGATCACCGGTGCTGAGCGCATCTGGCCGAAACCTTGAGGAGGCCATGAGGATTCGGACTCCGGCGCGCGGTTCACTACCTGCAGTGGTGGTTTGCTCCCGATCCGTGGCGGTGGATCTGGCGGTCGACTCCGGGCCCGACCCGGTGGACCCCGACGCCGAGCTCTCGCTCCTCCGGCGCGCCGTCGAACGCTCGGCCGACGCGATCTCCGTCTTCACGGCGATCCGTGACGGGGCCGGCGCCGTCGTGGACTTCCGGGTCGCGGTCACGAACGAGATCGCCGCCCGCATGGTCGGCCGGAACCTCGAGGAGATGCTCGGTCGGCCCATCAGCGAGCTCTTCCCGGAGAGCACGCCGTGGCTGCTCGAGCTGTGGACCTCCGCGCTCGAGCGGGACGCCTCGCTCGTCGAGGAGATGGAGCTCCACGACCTCGACGGTGCCCCGTTCTGGATGCGCCAGCAGGTGGTGCCGCTCGGCGACGCCGTGGCCGTCACCTCCCACGACATCACGGACCGGGTGCTCGCCGAGCGGGAGCTGGAGCGCCGGGCCTTCCGGGACGCCCTGACCGGTCTCCCGAACCGGTCGCACGTGGAATCGGTGATCGATGCCGCCCTGGCCGAGGACCCGGCCCAGGTCGCCGTGCTGTTCATCGACCTCGACCACTTCAAGGCGGTCAACGACACACTGGGCCACCCGGCGGGTGACGTCGTCCTCCGGGAGGCGGCCGGGCGGATGCGGGCCTGTCTCCGCGACGACGATGTGCTCGCCCGGTTCGGCGGCGACGAGTTCGTCGTCTGCTGCCGTGGCCCCGGGGTGGCGGAGGACCGGTCCGCCGTGGTCAGCAGGATCCTGCGGTGCATGGCCGAACCGTTCCGGACGAACGGCCGGACGGTCTCGGTCACCGCGAGCATCGGCGTGGCGGTCGGTCGCCCGGGCGTCGACTGTCACGACCTGATCCGCGACGCCGATGCCGCCACGTACCGGGCCAAGGAGGGTGGCCGGAACCGCGTCGCCCAGTTCGACGAGGCCCTCCGCTCCGATCTGCTCGCCGAACTCGGTCTCGGCGAACGCCTGCGGGCGGCGCTCACCGAGGCGCAGTTGCGTCCCGCGTTCCGGGCGGTCGTCGCGCCCCGCACCGGCCGACCGGTCGCGATCGAGGTGGAGGTCGAGTGGCTCGACGGCATCGGTCGGTCCGAGCCGGGGCGCGGCCACGCCCGCCTCGTGGACCGCGCGGATGCCGCGGGGGCGTGGGCGCCCGTCGGTCGTTGGCTGCGCGGGGAGGCGGCCGCGGCCCTCGCCGCGCTGGACCGCGCCGGAGCGGTGGGGCTCGTCGCGTGGACACCGTTGGCCCGGGGCGAACTGACCGACGATCTGCCCGACGAACTGCTCGAGGCCGCGGACCGTGCCGGGGTGCCGGTCGGCCGCCTGGGGCTCGAGGTCACCGAGGACTGCCTCCGCTCGGCACTCGACACCGACAGCGCCGTCCTCCGCCAGTTGCGCCAGCTCGGGGTGCGTCTCGGCCTCCGGGACTTCGGCGAGGGCGGCCTGCCCCTGCGCCACCTCCATCCCCGGCTCGTGGAGCGGGTCAAGGTGGGGGTGACCGCCGGTGGTGCGGGTACCG
Organism: Microthrixaceae bacterium; assembly: GCA_049316905.1. GTDB lineage: Bacteria > Actinomycetota > Acidimicrobiia > Acidimicrobiales > Microtrichaceae > CAIPVR01. The sequence continues at coordinate 2,734 of JBMOJH010000104.1, forward strand.
GGCTGATGACCGGGAGCGCCGTGGTGCCGGCGGCGGTCGCCGCCGCGGCCACCCTCGCCGGGCACGTCGGCCTGGACCTGGTGGGCGACCTCGTGCACACCGATCGGCAGGCCGACGTGGCGGCCCGGCTCGGCTGCTCGGGAGTGATCGGCGAGGTGGGCGGGGGCGTGCTGGGCCTCGACCTGTTGGTCCCGACGGTGGTCGACCGGCTCCGGAATGTCCCGGCCGACGCTCCCGCGGCGCGGTCGGGCCGGGCGCTCGCCGGTGTGCTCGCCCTCGAAGGGGCTTCGGGCCGTGTGGGCCGACCCGGCGGGGTGGATCGCCCCGCGGGGCCTGCTCCGGAAGCCCCTGCGGCGCCGTCGGCCGACCTCCGCGACGAGGTGCTCCGCCACAGCTCCGACGCGGCGTTGGTCCTCCACCCCGATCACGGCGTGCTGTACGCCAGCCCGGCCTGCAGTGCCGTCCTCGGCCTGTCGCCGGTGTCGTTGGTGGGTCGGCTCGCCGCCGACTGGGTCCATCCCGACGACGTCAGGCTGGCGCTCGCCGGCCGGGAGGAGGCGGCGTCCACCGGTCAGGCCGGTCCGGTGGAGCTCCGAGGTCTCCACGCCGACGGTTCTCATCGGTGGTTCGAGGCGGAGTGGTGGCGGGTCGACGAGCGCGACGACGGGCGGGTGGTGCTGCACCTCCGCGACGTGTCGGACCGGCGCGCCGCCCGTGAAGCGCTCCGGCGGCGGGCCACCGTCGACGACCTCACCGGGCTGGCGAACCGTTCCGGCTTCCTCGAGCGCACGGTGTCGATGGCTGTGGCGGCGCGTACCATCCGTTCCGCGGCGGTCCTCGTGCTGGACATCGACCACTTCGGTCCGCTGAACGACGCACTCGGCCACGAGGACGGTGATCGCGTCCTGGTGGAGTTGGCGCACCGCCTCGAGGAGGTGCTCTCGGGCGACGGGGTGGACCACGTGGTGGCCCGGCTGGGAGGTGACCAGTTTGCCGTTGCACTCGCGGTGGGGAACGACCGGGTGGATCCGGATCCCGTGGCGGTCGCCGAGCGGCTGCGTTCGGCCGCGGCCCGGCCCTTCCTGGTCTCGGGGGTGGAGCACCGGCTGACCGTCAGCGTCGGCCTCACCCCGGCCGGGTCCCTGACCGACGTGGCGGGTTGCCTTCGTGACGCGGGCGCCGCGCTCCACGCGGCGAAGTCCTCGGGCCGTGACCGCACGTCGGTGTTCGAGCCCGCGATCCGCGCCGTGCTCCTGGACCGCCTGGAGGTGCAGCGCGGTCTCGACCGGGCCATCGAGGAGAACGAGCTGGTCCTGCATTTCCAGCCGGCCTACGACACCTCCAGCGGGTCGGCGACCTCGGTGGAGGCCCTCGTCCGGTGGGACCACCCCGAGCGCGGCCTGCTCGGTCCGGCCCACTTCATCGACGTCGCGGAGCGCTCCGGGCAGATCGTGGCGCTCGGGAACTGGGTCATGGAGCGGGCGGCGAGGACGGCGGTGGCCCTGGGCTTCGACCGACCGGGTCGCCGCCGGACCATGTGGGTCAACCTCTCCGCCCGGCAGCTCGTCTCGGCCGACATCGTGGGCTCCGTCCGGTCCATCCTGGACCGGGTCGGGCTCGATGCCCACCACCTGGGGCTGGAGATCACCGAGTCGATGTGGATGCAGACCGACCCGGTGTACCAGCACCACCTGCTCCTGCTGCACCAACTGGGGTGCCCCCTCGCCATCGACGACTTCGGCACGGGCTACTCCTCGCTGTCCTACCTGCGCCGCTATCCCGTCGACGTGGTCAAGCTCGACCGCAGCTTCGTGGCGGGCCTGGGCGACGACGCCGATGCCACGGCCATCGCCGAGGCGGTGACGGCGCTCGGCCGTTCCCTCGATCTCCGGGTGATCGCCGAGGGCGTGGAGACCGTCTCCCAGCTGGATCGTCTGGTGGAAATGGGGTGCACCGCAGTGAGCGGGTTCGGCCTGTGCCGGCCCCTTCCGGCGCCCGATCTGGGGGCCCTGCTCGACGAGCCGTTGGTGCAGCGTCGCGCCCGGCTCGTCGAGCGTCGGGGCTGACCCGCTCCTCAGTCGCCATCCACACCCGGCGAGCTACCAGGGCCTAAGGTCTTCCTCCATGACCGGGGGGCAAGCGGTCGGACTCAGGGGGACCCACGCGCCGACGCGGGAGGACCCTTCGCGCCGGCGGGTGGTGCTCGAGCGTGAGGAGTCCGTCCGGCGCAGCCGTCTTCCGTGGCTCGATGTGATCGTCACCACGGTGCGCGTCACCTACCTCGACGATCCCGGCTCGGACGGCTTCGTCACCTACCGGCGCCGCATCTGGCGCCCGGGTCGGGCATCCCGCGTTCAGCCGCCGTTCGGCAGCGCTCGGTAGGTCCGGCAGGGCTGGCCCCGCGCGGGGCATGGCGCGTCACCCGCGGGCGCAGCCGCCGGCACGGTGAGGTAGCTCACCGCGGATGCCGTCGCCCCGCCGAGGCCGATCGTGTTGAGCGGCGGGGCGGCCCGGTCCACCGGGTCGTAGCGCCACGCGGTTCGCTCGCCACCCACCGGGCCGACCACCACGCGCAGGCGGCTGCCGGCCCGCAACGCCCACGCCGCGGGCATCACCTGCAGCCGCACGCGGTTGAGTCCGGGTGCCAGTGGTCGCTGGTCGGTGAAGTCGATGTCGGGCCGGACGGCGTCGTCGATCGCGGTCGGCCCCGGTCGGACGGTGCGGAACGAGGCGCGCTGCACGCCGGTGGTCACGAACTGCTCGCGGCCGTCCGCGCGCACCTCGGTCACGGTGACCTGCACGTCGGTGTCCGCAGCCGTGGATCCCAGCCACAGGTCCGCGGCGATCGGCCCGGCGATGACGGTGTCGTTGGCGAAGGGCTCCGAGGTGAAGCCGAGGGACGTGCCGTCGGGCGGTGAGGACCACTCGGGGAGGCTGCGCGCCGGCCGGGCCGCGGGATCCGAGCGGTACGAGTCCTGCGCGGCCGCGGCGGCCGGCGCGGTGGCGAGCGTGCCGCCCGGGCCGAGGTAGCGGGTGACGAGGGTCGACCCCGGTGCCGGGAACGACGCCGCCGGGAAGGTCCAGCGGGTCCCCGACGCGCCCTCGGACTCACCGCGGGCCCGTTCCACGCCGACGGTCACCCGCGGCCGGGCCTCCCAACCGGCCCTCGCGCCGGCGAGGTCGCGTCCCCACAGGTCGGGGAACGGCAGCGGCGCCGAGTTCTGGCCGAAGATCAGCGACTGGGCCAGGTAGAGGCCCAGCTTCGGCTCCGGCGGGTGGCCCGCGACGTAGATGTCGAGGAACTGGAAGATGTCGACGAGCGTGTCGGGGCTCACCGAGTCGGTGTGCTCGCCGGAGCTCAGGTGCATCTTCGCGAGCGGGTCGGAACGGAGGAGTCGGTCGACGTGGATCATGGCGTACGAGCTGGTCTGCTCGTCCTGGAACTGCAGGGACCCGAACACCGGCACGTCGATGCGGTCGTACCACTGCTCGAAGTTCCGCCGCTCGTAGTCCTCGGTGTTGAGGACGGTGTCGCGGAAGATGCCGTTGCCGTCGCGGGTCTGGAGCCGCAGTTCCTGGTTGCGGCGGCACCGCTCGTCGGTGGTCACCAGCGCGTTGGCGTAGGGGAGCGCGCCGGGATCGGGCGCCGGCCGCGCGGTCGCGACCCGCTCCGCGAGCCACGACTCGGCGAAGCCGGTGTTGAAGATCCCGCCGGGCCGCCCGACGTCCCACACCCGGCCGAGGAACGACAGCGGCACGATCGCCGCGAGGTGCGGCGGGCGGGTCCCCGCGGTGGGCAGCTGTGAGTAGCCGGAGAACGAGATGCCGATCATCCCGACGCGGCCGCCGAGCACCCAGTCCTGGGCGGCCACGCCCTCCACCGCGTCGTAGCCGTCGAGCGCGCCGGGGAGGTCGAACAGGTCGGCCTCGCCGCCGGAGCAGCCCGAGCCGCGCATCTGCACCGACACCACGGCGTACCCGGCGAGCCGCGCGACCACACCGCCGACGAAGGTCTCCGAACCCGGCGCCAACGGATCGGCCGTGCGCCCGGGGTCGAGCAGGCCCGCCACCTTCTCCGCCACCGGGTCCTGCGGCGCGCCGACGGAGTAGCCGGAGTACTCGATCAGCGTGGGGAACGGGCCGTCGGAGAGCGACCGGCCCACCGGCGGACGCACCACCGCGGCGAGGGTCGTGCCGTCACGGGTGGGCAGGTAGTTGAGCCCCTCGCTCAGTGTCGTCCGCTCGTAGAACTGCCTGGGCGGGTGCTCGTCGAACACCAGCACCCGCACGTCGCGGGTCGCGCCGGTCGCCGTCTCGGTCACCCGGTAGGTCGAGCCCTGGGTGAGCTTGCGGAACACCGCGGACCCCAGCCGGTCGACCGGGATCTCGGCGGCCGACGGCACGGCACCGGCGAGGCCCTCGAGCCGCACCGTGGTGCCCGGGGTCGCGCCGGTCACGTAGACCTGTTCCACCCCGCCCCGCACCAGCAGGCCGGCCGGCGGCAGCGCCGGACCCACCCCGGGTGGCGGTGGCGGCGGCTCCACCGAGGGGAGCGCCGAGCACCCCGCGGCCAGCAGCACCCCGGCCAGGGCCACGACGGCGACCAGCACCGTCCGCGCCGCGCTCCACGTCGACCTGCGCCCCCTCGACATGCGGCGCAAGGTAGACCGCGGCAGCGGCGGAGGTCGAACGTGGTTCAGCTCGTTGCGGGCGCCACGTCGTCCGCAGGGGTCGAACGCTGCGACACGGCCGCCGGCGGGATGGCCTTCGACATGCGACTGGCGACGGTCTCGGCGACCCGGGCCAGCTCCTCGCAGGTGTACGGCCCCGCGCCGACGGTCGCCGCCGCCACGATCCGGCCGTCGACCACGAATGGGATGCACGCACTGCAACCGTCCGGGAGCTCGTGGCGGCACCGGAGCCCGCCGGCCTCGTTGACGTGCACCCGGCGCGTTCGGGCGGCCCAGCAGTCGCCGAGCCGGCCGGGCGCGAGATCGGCGCCCCGGGTGCGGAACGCGGTCAGTGCCTCCACCTCGGCGTCGACCAGCCGCAGACCGAGATCCGCGTCCGGGAAGATCCGGTCGAGGCCGTCCCACAACAGCGCGGCCACCTCGTCGCCCCCGCGGCCGCGGGCGAGCAGCTCGGTGGCGTCGTCGAGCGCCTGGTCCTGGCGGTGCGCCCGATCCAGTTCGGCGAGCCGGGCCGCGAGGCGCTGGTTGACCTCGCGCAGTTCGTCCTCCGCCACCACCCGGTCGTGCACGTCGACCAGCGTCGCCACCAGGTGTGCCACCGCCGGCTCCTCGAGGTGGTTGCGCAGGCGGACCTCGAACCAACGGGGCCCGCGGAGCCCGTCGGCCGGGGTCACCTCGAGGGTCACCCGGCCGTTGGCCCGCGGGCGATCCGCCACCCTGGCGAGGAGCCCCTCGAAGCCGGTCGGGTCCGGGAACAGCCCGGCGAGCGGCTCGCCGACGAGTCCGTCGGCGGAGCGGCCGAGCAGGTCCTCCGCCGCGCCGCTCACCTCTCGGACGGTCCCGTCGCGGTCCAGCATCGCCACCACGTCGGAACCCTCCCGGGCGAGGGTCCGGTACCGCTCCAGGAGCTCGTCCTGACGATGGCGGGCGGCGCGCTCGGCGGTCACGTCCACGAAGGTCGTCGCGGCGGCGATCAGATCGCCGCGGCGACCGTGCACCGGGCGGCCGATGACGTCGATCCACGCCACTTCGCCCTCGGGGGTGTGCACCCCCATGGTGGAGCGCTCCACCCGGCCGCTGCGCAGGGTCCGCATCGCCGGATGGTCCTCACCGGGGAACGGCGTCCCGTCGGGGTGGACCGCCCGCCAGGAGGGATCCATCGACGTGCGGCCCTCGAGCTGTTCACGGCTGAGCCGGAGGATGGCCGACGCGGCGTCGTTCGAGGCGAGGATCGAGCCGTCCGGTGCCTGCACGACCACGCCGATCGGGAGCGCCGCCAGGAGCTCGGCCGCGGGACCGGAACCGGCGGCGATGTGGCCGGCGAGGTCGACCGCGTCGTCGCTATCGGTGTGGATCGCGCCGTCGCTGCTCATCGTGCTCCCTCCCGCACGGGTTCGGCCATGCGGAACCGGTTCCGCCCCTCTTCCTTCGCCCGGTACAGGGCGGTGTCGGCCAGGCCGAGCAGGGTGCCGGAGTCGAGTGCCGTGGCGTCCTCCACGTAGAGGGCGCCGATCGAGGCGGTGCACCTGGCCGGGCCGTCGGCGAGGTGGGCCTCCACCGTGTGGCGGAGGAACTCGCCGATGCGGCGGGTGTCGTCCTCGCCGAGCCCGCGGAGCACCACGAGGAACTCGTCACCGCCGAGGCGGGCCACGGTGTCCTGGGCACGGACGTTGTCCTCCAGGGCCTCGGCGACCAGGTTCAGCACCCGGTCGCCGGCCTCGTGGCCCAGCCCGTCGTTCACCTGCTTGAACCGGTCGACATCCAGGATCATCACCGCGAACCGTTCGCCGCGGAGCCGGTGCGCGGCGAGTGCCGCGTCGACGGCCTGCTGGGCGGTCCGCCGGTTGCCCACGCCCGTGAGCGCGTCGATCGTCGCCTGCTGCTGGAGCGTGCTGCGCAGTTGGAGGTAGGAGAGCGCCACGCCCATCTGCCGGGCCACGTCCTCCACCCGGCCCACCGCGGCCCGGCCACGCGGCTCGTCGGTGTCGGACGCGTCGCCCTCGTCGATCGGAGTCGACAGGACCGCCACGGTGCGCTCGCCGTCGCTGAGCGGCACGCAGACGTGGCTCCCGCCCGGGGGCAGGTGCGCGCAGCGGGTCGACTGGTCGCTCCGGGTCAGGTGGCCGCGTCCCACCCGCAGCGCCCAGCAGTCCTCGGGCCCGAGCGGCCCCTCCGAGGGATGCGGTGCCGGGGTCGCGGCGGCATGACGGCGGGCCGAGCGGGCCGTACGTGGCAGTACGACGGGCAGCACCTGGCAGTCGTCGTGGCCGAGGATGCCCGGGGCGTAGCTGCGCACCACCTCGAGGGCGTCGCGCGTCCCGGAGCTCGACATCACGTACTCCGTCGCCTCGGCGAGCAGGCCGAGCTCGCGCTCGCGGGTCCGCAGGGCGTCGATCTCGCTCGCCAGCACGGCGGTGCGGGTGCGCTCGGCCTCGACCTCACGGTGCGCTGACAGCTCGGTGCACAGGTGGACCCAGCCTTCGAGCCGGCCGATGTCGTCGCGGAGCGGCGAGAGGCCGACCAGCATCGGTACCCGGCGGCCGTCGGCGGCGACGAACTCCCACTCGACCCGCCCGTGGTGCTCGCCATCGATCCAGGCCAGGTAGGCCGCGCTGTCGGAGGGGTCGACGAACGCCGCGGGGGTGAGGGTCCCGGCCACCTGGTCCCCACGCACGCCGAGGAGCCGCTCGGCCGCCGGGTTGAGGAACTCGATCGTGCCGTCGGTCCCGGTGATGAACAGGCAGGTGTCGAGGTCCTGGATCACGGCCCTGAACAAGGTGGTGAGCCGGTTGACCTCGCGGCCCACCGTGTCGGCCTCTCGCCGCAGTGCGAGTTGCTCGAGGACGCCGCCGACGGTGCGGCACAGCGGCTCGAGGAGCTGGGCCTCCGCCGCCGTGGGCGGACCGGGGAGGTCCGCGAGGGCCAGCACGCCGACCATGCCGCGGCGACCCGGGAGCGGGAGGCCGAGCAGGTTGGCGACCGCCGGGTCCCGGTCGGGCGACGGGCTGCGGCGCGGGTCACCCTGCGGGTCGGCGCAGATCACGGCGTCGCCGGTGCGCACCACGGCACCCACCATCGTGTTGAGGTCGCCGAACACGGGCCGGCCCTCGGCATCCGCGCCCGTGGCCGTGCGGAGGAAGCCGTCGGTGGCGCCGAGCGCCACGAGGGCGGGCGCGGCGTCGGGGTCCTCGGTGAGCGTGGCCAGGAGCACCTCGCCCGCGCCGGTCACCAGACGCAGGTCGTCGAGCACCTCCTCCACCTGCACCTCGTGGAGGTCGGTCTCGATGGCCCGCTGCTGGAAGCGGCCGAGCGCCTCCAGGATGCGGGTGCGGGCCTCGAGCTCGTGCTCCTGGGCGACCTCCCGGGTCACGTCCCAGGCCACGGCGAAGATCTCGCCCTCCACCACGTGGGAGTGCCAGCGGAGGTGGACCCAGCGTTCGGGATCGGGTGTGGCGTACCGGTTGACGAAGCCGACCGTGGTGGCGCCCTCGTTGAGGGCGGCGAGCTCGCTGAGCGTGGCGTCACGGTCGTCGGGGTGGACGAAGTCGACGAACGGGCGGCTGGTCAGTTCCTCCTCGGTCCAGCCGAGGACCTCGGTCCACTGGCCGCCGAGCTCGTCGAGGTAGCCCTCGGGGGTGGCGGTGGCGGCCAGCACCGGCGCCGCGTGGAAGAAGGGACCCAGCTCAAGACGGCCGGTCGCGGGCCGCGTGGCGTCATGGACCGCCTCCGGCGTGGCCGTGGGGTTGGTCGTGATCCGGTCGTCGGGCGGGCACCCGGCGAGGTCCTGGTCGCTCATCGTCACGGTCGTCTCCCCGAGGGCCCGGGGCTCCTTCTCTAAGGGTGCCCATCGGCCGCCGGCGCCGATTGTTGAGCACACATCAAGGAGTTGAGGCGACGGAGAGGAATCAGCCTCGCGGATCAGGCCGGCCGGGCGGGGCCGTACCGCGGGGTGTCGCCGCGGAGCGCCGCCCACCGGCGGGTGCCCCACTCGAAGTGCCACCACTCGAGGTCGAGCACCACGAACCCGGCGCCCGCCATCGCCGCCACCAGCAGGCGCCGCAGGTCGCGGACCCGGCCGGGCCGGTCCTCGTGGCCCGCGGTCACGGCCCGCTCGTCGAACGCGTCGAACGGCGAGCCCAGCGCCAGCGGCCGGTCGTGCCAGGTGAGCGTGAGGTCCACGGTGCCGCCCGTCAGGTGCGCCGGCGGCCGGGCGGGGTCGGGGTCGGGGTCCGCCACGAACCCGGGTGGCACGAGGTGGTCGTCGTAGGCCGCGTGCCAGAGCTCGGCCTGCAGCTCGAGCGGCCGCCATGCGTCGAACACGGCCAGGCCGAACGGTGCGGGCAGGGCGTCGGCCACGCGGCCCAGGCGTTCGGCCGCACCGGCGCGGAGCAGGGTGTCGGGCCGTGCGGCCGACCAGCCGACGTGCCAGTAGCAGGAGAGGGTCCGGATCCTCCGGTGCGCCACCGCCACGAGCGGCTCGTGGTCGCCCGCCGCCGGGGCCGTCACCAGGGGTTGGTCCTCGGGCTCGCTCAGCGCGCCGAGGGCCGGCGGGGTGCCGGGCACCCCCACCCCGAGCCGGTCGGGGTCGTCGGTGAAGCCGTCGTAGACGACCTCGCTCAGGGGGCGGTCCATGCGGGCGACCCTAGGGGGCAGCTCGTCGTGCCCGGTGATCGGCGCTCGGTAGCCTGCGGCCCGTGCCCGAGCGCCCTCCCCGGAACGA